>JACQOK010000427.1 GCA_016202565.1 Betaproteobacteria bacterium
GAGCTGGTCCGCGTCCTGCGGGGTATAGAGCTGCCCGACGTGCGAATAGATGCCGAGCTGGCGGAACATGCCCTCCATGCCGAAGGTGCGCGACTCGTCGGGCACGATCGGCACCACGTACCTGCCGATCTTCTTGTCGCGGATGATGGTGTTCAGTATGCGCACGAAAGCCATGGTGGTCGATATTTCGCGCCCTTCCGTGCCCTTGAGCTGCGGCTCGAATGCGGAGAGCGGCGGCACCTCGAGTGGAGCGGCCTTCCTGCGCCGTGCCGGCAGCAGGCCGCCCATCGCTTTGACGCGCCCCATGAGATATTTCATCTCGGGGCTGTCCGCGGGCGGCTTGAAGAACGGTACTTCTTCCAGTTTGTCGTCCGGAATCGGCACATCGAAGCGGTCGCGGAATGCCTTGATCGACGAGGTGCCCATCTTCTTCTGCTGGTGGGTGATGTTCTGGCCTTCGCCCGCCTCGCCCATGCCGTAGCCCTTCACGGTCTTCGCCAGGATCACCGTGGGCTGGTCCTTGTGCTTCATCGCCGCCGCATACGCCGCGTAGATCTTGTGCGGATCGTGGCCGCCGCGATTCAACCGCCAGATGTCGTCGTCCGACATGTTGGCGACCATGTCGGCGAGCTCCGGATATTTGCCGAAGAAGTGCTTGCGCACGAATGCCCCGTCATGAGCCTTGAACGCCTGGTATTCGCCGTCGACGCACTCCTCCATGCGCTTGAGCAGAACGCCGCTTTTGTCACGCATGAACAGCGGGTCCCAGTACGAACCCCAGATCACCTTGATCACGTTCCAGCCCGCGCCGCGGAAGTCGGCTTCCAGTTCCTGGATGATCTTGCCGTTGCCGCGCACCGGGCCGTCGAGGCGCTGCAAATTGCAGTTGATGACGAAGATCAGGTTGTCGAGCTTCTCGCGGCCCGCGAGCGAGATCGCGCCCAGCGATTCCGGCTCGTCCATTTCGCCGTCGCCGCAGAAGCACCACACCTTGCGGCCCTGCGCCTCGACCAGGCTGCGGTCCTTGAGATAACGCATGAAACGGGCCTGGTAAATGGCCATGATCGGCCCGAGGCCCATCGACACGGTCGGGAACTGCCAGAAGTCGGGCATCAGCCACGGGTGCGGATACGAAGAGAGCCCCTTGCCTTCCACTTCGCGCCGGAAATGATCCAGCTGCTCTTCGGTGATGCGGCCCTCGAGATAGGCGCGCGCATAAATGCCGGGAGCGGAATGCCCCTGGATGTAGACGAGATCGCCGCCGAAGTTCTCGTTGGCGGCGCGGAAAAAGTGATTGAAACCGACGTCGTAAAGGGTGGCGGCGGACGCGAAGCTCGCGATATGGCCACCGAGTTCCGACGATTCCTTGTTGGCCCGCACCACCATCGCCATCGCGTTCCAGCGCACGAGCGAACGGATCTTGTTCTCGAGTTCCGCGTCTCCCGGCGAGCGCTCCTCCTGGGAGAGCGGAATGGTGTTCATGTACGCCGTGTTGGCGTTGTACGGGATGTAGGCGCCCGAGTGGCGCGCCTGCGCGACCAGCCGTTCGAGCAGAAAATGGGCGCGGTCCGGCCCTTCGCGCTCGAGCACGGATTCCAGCGCTTCCAGCCATTCCCGGGTTTCCTGCGGGTCGGCGTCAGGAAGGATGTCTCTCATGTCCATGACGGTCACCTGTGTGAGGCTGTTCTGAAGGGCGGTACGGGACTCCTGGGCACGCTCGGTTGGCGAAGCGATTATATCACCGCACTTCCGGCCCGCTACCGCATGCTGCGGCGCAGTGCTTCGCGCTTTACGCGTTTTCGATCCGAGGTATCCGCGACGGCTCGGCTCTATCCGCCGTGGAATTTCGCCGGACGTTTTTCGAGAAAGGCGCGCATGCCTTCCTTCTGATCTTGTGTAGCGCAACAACGCCCGAAACGCTGCGATTCCAACGCCAGCGCCTCGGCGAGATTCAGGTCGGCCCCGCGCGTGACCGCTTCCTTCGTATAGCGCACCGCCACCGGGGCTTTGGAAGCAATGAGGCGCGCGAGTTCCAGCCCTTTCTGCAGGAGATCGGCCGCCGCCACGACCTCGTTCACGAGACCGATCGCGAGCGCTTCTTCCGCGCGCACTTGACGGCCCGTCACCAGCAGTTCCATGGCGCGAGCCGAGCCGAGCCTGCGCGGGAGCCGCTGGGTGCCGCCGAAACCGGCGCACACGCCGAGATTGACCTCGGGTTGGCCGAACACAGCACGATCCGACGCGAGAATCCAGTCGCACGCGAGCGCGAGTTCGCAGCCGCCGCCCAGCGCGTAGCCGTTCACCAGCGCAATCGCCGGCATCGGCAGCGCTTCGAGCGCGGCGAAAACGCGCGAGCCACGCACGGAGAAAGCCTCGCCCTGCTCCGGAGTAAAGTTCTGCATCTCGGAGATGTCGGCGCCTGCAACAAACGCCTTATCGCCCGCACCGGTTAACAGCAGCACGCGGGCGCTTTCGTCGGCGGCGACTTGCTCGACCGCTTGCGCGATCTCGTCCAGCGTCGCCGAATTGAGCGCGTTGAGCGCCTGCGGACGGTTGACCGTGAGCAAACAAATTCCCGTTTCAGGTTGCTCGAACAGAATATTTTGGTAACTCATGGAAACACCTTGTTTGAACCGCTACGACGCCAAGAAAAACAGATTGGCACGCCGACGAACGCGGGCCAGGGCAGCGGTGACGATGCGGAACTACACATGAGACCGATCAAGCTGGAATGCCCTCTTGAAGTGCGCGCTCTTTCCCTCCATGTATGTCGCCAGCCCCTCGCACTCCCGGTTGTTACTTACCAAGTCGCGGTGTAGCCCCTCCCAAGTACGATAGGTGAATCGGCGCCGGTGCTCTGGCGCCAGCCACGCTCGTACACTCGTCGTGGGATCACCATACTCAGCATCGACTCTCGTTCGATATTCGCCCGCGGGAAGCGCTCTGGTTAGATTAACCACTTGCCAGTCCGCATCCCACTTCTCGGCCATTGCGGCGGCGAACACTACCTTCCGAAAGAGCTGCTCTCATGAAGCTTATGGTCCATGGACTCAATTCGAAGCACCTCTGTCTTTCGTTTCCAGTATGCATTACCGGCTACGTATGTGGCGAACAGGTCGTTCTTGTTCCTCCGGATTTTTCTTTGATCGCTCCTTGAGGCAGTTACCTCCAGCGCAAGCTTGTTTGGGGAAGTAAACTTGGCCTCGACACACATGATGAAACGCCCAGCCTGGAACCAGTGCTTCGCGGAAATCCCAGTAATGAAAGTACGCATCAGACATTGCGCGCCTCATTCCCCTATCGATTTCCTTCCCGATTACGCAGCCAAGCGCACGCCGACGGGAATGCCTGCCTTGGCGCACAGCCCCACCAGATAATCCAGCGACAGCAGTTCCACCTTGCCGCGGGCGATTTCGGACACACGCGGCTGGGTGATGCCCAAGCGCTTCGCGGCTTTCGCCTGGGTCAGCTTCTCGCGCTCCATCCAGACGCGCAGGGCTTCCGCCAGCTTCGCGCGCAGCAGCATCACTTCCGCCTCGTGGGGCGGGAACCTCAAATCCAAAAAAATATTGCGCGCGGATGATCCCATAGAGCTAATATACGAATATTCGTATCAGCGTCAAGCCCCGGGGTCGGTCCCAAAATCGGGGATTATCCCCGCGTGTTGAACGGCGATGATTTCGCCCGTTCGAACACGCGGAGTTAAACCGGCGCCGTGCGTCCGGATTTAACGTTACTTTGCCGTCATGCGCAGCGCGCCGTCCAGACGGATCACTTCGCCATTCAACATCGGGTTCTGGATGATGTGCTCGACCAGCGCCGCGTATTCCTCCGGCCGGCCGAGCCGCGGCGGGAACGGCGCCTGTGTCTCGAGCGAAGCGCGCACTTCGGCGCTCATGCTCGCCATCATCGGGGTCTCGAAAATGCCGGGCGCGATGGTCATGACGCGGATGCCGAGCCGTGCCAGCTCGCGCGCAACCGGCAACGTCATCCCGACGATGCCCGCCTTGGACGCGCTGTAGGCGGCCTGGCCGACCTGGCCCTCGAACGCCGCGATTGAAGCCGTGTTCACGATCACGCCGCGCTCGCCCTCGGTGTCGGGCGGATTGCCCGCCATCGCCTGCGCCGCCAGCCGGATCACGCTGAAGGTGCCGACGAGGTTGATCTGGATCGTGCGGGTAAACGTATCGAGCCGGTGCGGGCCGCTCTTGCCGAGCACCCGTTCAGCGCTGGCGACGCCGGCACAGTTGATCGCGCCATGCAGCGCGCCAAATCGATCGGTCGCCGCAGCAACCGCCGCACCCACCTGGGTTTCGTCCCTCACATCCGTCGCCACGAAGATGGCTCGTGCGCCGATTTCATTCGCCAGCCGCTCGCCGCTCGCGCGGTCGAGGTCGGCGATCACCACGCTCGCACCCGCACTGGCGAGACGCCGGACCGTTGCGGCGCCCAGCCCGGAGCTGCCGCCGGTGACCAGAAAAGCATGCCCGCTGATCTGCACCGCTCACTCGACCTTGATGCCCGCCTCGCGCGCGAGCTTGGCTTTTTTCACGAATTCGGCCTTGATATACGCGGCGAAATCCTCCGGCGAAGCGCTCGCAGTCAGTTCCACGCCCCGTTCCAGAAAACGTCTGTTCAACTCCGGGAAACGCACCGCTTTCGCCACTTCGGCGTGCACGCGGACGAGAATTTCGCGCGGCGTGCCCGCCGGCGCCACCAGTCCGTTGAAGGTGATGTCTTCAAAACCCCGCACGCCCGATTCATCGATGGTGGGCAGGCTGGGGAAGAGCGGCGAGCGCTTGAGACTCGTCACCGCCAGCGCTCTAAGCTTGCCGGCGTTGATATGGGGCGCTGAGGTGCTCACCTGGTCGAACATCATCGTGACCTGGCCGCTGATCACGTCGACGATCGCCTGGGCGTTGCCCTTATACGGGACATGCAGCATTTTCAATCCCGCGTGCCGGTTGAAAAGTTCGGCCGCCATGTGGCCGGTGCCGCCGGTGCCGGCCGAGGCGTATGAGATTTCACCGGGCCGCTGCTTGGCGAGCGCGACCAGCTCCTTAACCGAGCGCACCGGAAGCGCGGGATTCACCACCAGCACCTGGGGCACCAGGCACGTCAGCGTGATAGCCGCGAAGTCCTTCAGCGGATCGTAGCCGGGACTCGACACCAGTGATGGCACTACTGCGAAAGTGTTGGCCATGGCGAGCAGCGTGTAGCCGTCGGGCGCCGATTTTGCAACGATATGGGTGCCGACCAGGCCGCTTGCCCCCGGCCGGTTGTCGACGAGGATCTGTTGCCCGAGAGATTCGGTGAGCCGCTGCGCCACCGCCCGCGCGACGAGATCCACATTTCCCCCTGGCGCGAAAGGCACCACGATGCGCACCGGACGGGCCGGATATCCACCTGCCGTCTGGGCCTGCGCCGCAGCCGCGCACAAAACAGTCATTGCTGCCGCCAGAATGGTGATTGCCTGCTTCATTGCACCCTCCTCTCGCGTGGAGCGGGCCCGACGCACCCGCCGATCATGCAATCGTATAGGCGATGCGTGACGATGCCTTATCCCGCTCCCTAGGGCTCTCCGAGGGAAAGCACGGAGATTCGAGATGCGAGCGCCCTGCCCGGCACCGGCCCGAAACGCATCAAGCCTTGTCGGCTCGCATTCTAGCGTATGTGCCGGGGGCGTCCTCGATCACCTTCAATTTCCCCTTGCCCGGCACGCGTGCGGGTACTTTTTCGCCGCTGCGCCTGGCGACCCACTCTACCCAGTCGGTCCACCATGAACCGGGATGCTGGGTCGCGCTCTTCAGCCATTCATCCGGACTGTCCGGCAGCGCCCCGTTGGTCCAGTAGCAGTACTTGTTGGCGGCCGGTGGATTGATGATGCCGGCGATGTGCCCGGAGCCGCCGACCACGAAGCGCACCGGCCCCGTGAGAAGCATGGCGCCGGCGTAGGTCGACTTCCAGGGCGCGATGTGGTCGTCGATGGTCGAGACGAAATAGGCGGGGACACTGACCTGCCTCACGTCGATGGGGACGCCTGCGAGCGTGATGCCGCCGGGCTGCCGCAGCCGGTTCTTCAAGTACATGTTGCGCAGGTAAAAACCGTGCATCGCCGCCGGCATGCGGGTCGAGTCCGAGTTCCAGTAGAGCAGGTCAAACGGAAACGGGTCTTTTCCGAGCAGATAGTTGTTGACGACGAACGACCAGATGAGATCGTTGGCGCGCAGCATGTTGAAGGTGGTCGCCATCTCCGAACCCTCGAGATAACCGCGCCGGGTCATGCGCTCCTCGAGTGCCGCGAGCTGCTCCTCGTCGATGAACACTTCCAGCTCGCCGGGCTGGGCGAAATCGATCATGGACACGAAGAAGGTCGCGCTGTGGATGCGCTTTTCCTTCTTCGCTGCGAGGTAACCCAGCGTGCAGGCGAGCAGCGTCCCGCCGAGACAGTAACCGATCACGTTGGCGCCCGGCTCGCCGGTGGCGCGTTCCACCGCGTCGAGCGCGGCGAGCGCGCCCTCCACGAGGTAGTCATCGAAGCTCTTGTGAGCCAGCCGCTCATCGGGGTTGACCCACGAGACCACGAACACCGTGTGTCCCTGCCCGACCGCCCACCTGATGAACGAGTTTTTCTCGCGCAGATCGAGGATGTAATACTTGTTGATCCACGGCGGAATGATGAGAAGCGGGCGCGCGTAGACTTTCTCGGTCAGCGGCTCGTACTGGATGAGCTGGAAAAGATCGTTCTGGAATACGACCTTGCCCGCCGTCACCGCGATGTTCTCGCCCAGCCGGAACGCCTCGGTGTCGGTCATCTTCACCCGCAGTTCGCCGCCGTTGCCGCGCGTGAGATCTTCCAGCAGATTGTTGAGCCCCTTGACCAGGTTCTGGCCGCCCGAAGCCACGGTTTCGCGCAGGGCTTCGGGATTCGTGAGCAGGAAGTTGGATGGCGACAGCGCGTCGATGTACTGGCGCGTGTAGAAGTCGACCTTCTTCGCGGTCCTGTCGTCCAGGCCCTGCGCATTGGCAAGCGTCTGGTGCAGATGCTTGGAGGCGATCAGGTAGGACTGCTTGATGTAATCGTAGAGGAAGTTCTGTTCCCAGTCCTCGTGCCGGAAGCGGCGGTCACCGGTGGGCGGTTCGGCCACCGGTTTCGCCTCCTGGCCCATGAGCTTCAGCATCGAGTTCTGCCACAGCGTCATGTAGTCCTGCCACAGCTTGATCTGCGCTTCAGCCAGCCGGAACGGATCGGCCAGCGTCTTGCTCCACGCCTCGAAGAACGCCCGGGCGATGCCCAGCTCGTCCTTGAACGGAAGCGGGGCGCCGCTCGCCCGACGTTCCAGAAACTGGGTGACCAGTTGCCCGCTTTTCTGGGCGATGTCGGCGTAGAGTCGTGCCAGCTCGGCTGGATCGGGAGTCGGCCGCCCGTTCGGCGGGCTTTGGCTCATGCGGACCGTCCTTCGATCACGCCCTTTGTCCGCCGCACGAACTGGTGCACGCCGCCCGCTGCGCTCACGCGCTCCAGCGCGCCACGATGCATCAGATAATTGAGGTGCGCGACGGTCTCCCCCATGGCAAAAATCAGGTGGTAGTCATCGAGTTTGCGGTTGAACAATTCCGGCAGCAATTCTGCAGCAGTGCAGGGACGACCACAAACCTCGACCAGCCGGTCGAGCCGCTCGTGGTGGTGGCGCCGCAGTTCGGCGATACGCGGCGCTACGCCGCTGAACGGCACGCCGTGCGAAGGCAACACCCAGGTGTCGGCCGGAAGTTCGTCAAAAAGCGCCAGCGAAGCGAGAAATTCCCCGACAGGATCGCCGTCGGGCTCGGTCGGCCACACGCTGACGTTGGTGCTGATGCGCGGGAGCAGCATGTCTCCGGCGATCAATACGCCGAGCTTCTCACAGTAGAGCGCGGCGTGTTCGGGCGAATGTCCGTGGCCCACGATGACGCGCCAGGCACGGTCACCGACCGGCAGTTGTTCGCCGTGCCTGATGCGGCGGAACGTGCCGGGCAGCGCCGGCACGCCGCGCCGGTAGTGGTCCTCGCGCGCGGCGAGCGCATCCAGCAGCGATCCGTCGAGACCATGTCGTTCAAACCAGCCCCGCAAGGTAGCGTGGTCGGTGCCGGCAATGCGATGATAGACCGCGTGCGCGTGCAGGTATTCCGACTTCGTCATCCACGGCTGGAGCTGAAATTTTTCGCACAACCATGCGGCGAGGCCGATATGGTCCGGGTGGCAATGGGTAACGATCAGTCTCTTGACCGCCCGCCCATGGAGCGGGCCAGTCAGAATTTGAGACCACAGTTCGCGCGTGGTGTCAGTTGCCAGACCGCAATCGACGAGGGTCCAGCCATCGCCGTCGGCGAGCGCCCACAAATTGATGTGGTCAAGCGCGAACGGCAGCGGCATCCGCAGCCACAGCACGCCAGGAACGATTTCTTTGACCGAACCCGGGGCGGGCGCCTCCGAGAAAAGGTATTCCAGCGAACCCCCTTGAGTGGGCTGAGATGCCAATCTCATCGGATCTTGACGTTTACGTAAAACGCAACTATAAGTAATTAAGTGTCGGATGTTACACGTTTATATTGCAAAGCACAATGTCAGCGACTTATTCGATTACAGACCTTGCACGGCAATTCGGAGTGACCACTCGCACCATTCGCCATTACGAGGAGCAGGGCTTGCTCAGCCCCAGGCGTGATGGCACGAGCCGGATCTTCAGCAACCGGGATCGGGTCCGGCTTAAGCTGGCTCTGCGCGGCAAGCGGCTGGGCTTCTCGCTGAACGAGATTCGCGAGCTGTTTGAGTTGTACGACCTCGCCAAGGACGAAAAAAAACAGCTTGAAGAGTTTCTTGCGAAATTGGAAAAACGCCGCGCGCTGCTGGAGCAGCAACGTGAAGATATCGAAGTCATGTTGAATGAAATCAGTTTCTTTGCCGGCCAGTGCCGCCGCCTGCTCGTCGGGAGCAGGGACGACAAGACGGAGAAGGTGGCGTAAGTGCACACTCTCTACTCGGCTTAGCTGTTAACGTAAACGTAAAGCAGCATGTTGCGCCATCCTTCCCTGGAATTCGGACTTGGCGAGTCGCTGGATCTGTTGCGGGAAACGGTCCAGAGCTTTGCGGGGCGTGAAATCGCGCCACGCGCCGCGGACATCGACCGCATCAACGATTTTCCACATGACCTGTGGCGCAAGCTCGGCGACGTCGGGCTGCTCGGCATTACGGTGGAAGAGGCGTATGGCGGCGCCGCCATGGGCTACCTGGCGCATATCGTGGCGATGGAGGAAATCAGCCGCGCCTCGGCGGCCGTCGGTCTGTCCTACGGTGCCCACTCCAACCTCTGCGTCAACCAGATTCGCCGCAACGGCAACCCCGAACAAAAGCAGCGCTATCTGCCGCGGCTCGTTTCGGGCGAGCATGTGGGCGCGCTGGCGATGAGCGAGTCCGGTGCCGGTTCCGACGTCGTCAGCATGCAGCTTCGCGCCGACCGGAAAGGCGACCGCTTCGTTCTGAACGGCACCAAGATGTGGATCACCAACGGCCCCGACGCCGACGTACTGGTGGTCTATGCCAAGACCGATCCGGCGGCGGGTCCGCACGGCATCACCGCTTTCATCATCGAAAAGACATTCAAGGGTTACTCCACCGCCCAGAAGCTCGACAAACTCGGCATGCGCGGCTCCAACACCTGCGAACTCGTGTTCCAGGAGTGCAACGTGCCGGACGAGAACGTGCTCGGATCGGTCGGCAAGGGCGTGGAAGTGCTCATGAGCGGGCTCGACTACGAACGGGCGGTACTGGCCGGCGGCCCGCTCGGCATCATGCACGCCTGCATGGACGCGGTGTTGCCGTACGTCCACGAACGCAAGCAGTTCGGCCAGCCGATCGGCGAATTTCAGTTGATCCAGGGCAAGCTGGCTGACATGTATACCACCCTGAGCGCCTGCTGCGCGTATGTTTATGCCGTGGGCCGCGCCTGCGACGCCGGCCGCGTGACCCGCAAGGACGCCGCGGGCGCGATACTCTACGCCGCAGAAAAGGCGACGTGGATGGCGCTGGAAGCGATCCAGGCGTTGGGCGGCATGGGCTATGTCAACGAATCGCCCACCGGCCGGCTCTTGCGCGACGCGAAGTTATACGAGATCGGCGCCGGCACCTCCGAAATCCGGCGCTGGCTGATCGGCCGCGAACTCTTCGACGAAACAAAATGAAAATCCTTTGCCACAGAGAACACAGAGGTCACAGAGAAACAATCCAGGAGCAAAATACTCGGTGTTCTCTGTGCCCTGTGGCAAAGCTGCTGAGGAGTTCCGCATGCAAGACGATCCGGTAGTCATCGTCAGTGCCGTCCGCACCCCGCTGGGCGGCTTTTTGGGCGAGCTCAAGTCGCTCGCCGCGTCCGAGCTTGGCGCGATCGCGATCCGCGCCGCGGTCGAGCGCGCGGGGATCCCGCCTGAAGCGGTGGAGGAAGTCATCATGGGCAACGTGTTGCCCGCGGGCCAGGGCCAGGCGCCAGCGCGCCAGGCTGCGCTCGGCGCAGGGCTGCCGCCCGGCGTGGGCTGCATGACGATCAACAAAGTGTGCGGCTCGGGCATGAAAGCGGCGATGCTGGGGCACGATCTCATCGCGCTGTCCCGGTGCGAAATCATGGTCGTGGGCGGCATGGAAAGCATGTCGAACGCGCCCTATCTGCTGCCCAAGGCGCGCGCGGGGCTCCGCCTGGGGCACGGCGAAGTGAAGGACCACATGTTTCTCGACGGGCTGGAAGACGCGTACGACCGCGGCCGGCTGATGGGCACGTTCGCCGAGGATTGCGCCGCGAAGTATCGCTTCTCCCGTGAAGCCCAGGACCGCTTTGCGATCACGTCGCTGACACGCGCGCAGGAGGCAATCCAGAACGGGAGTTTCGCGCAGGAAGTCACGCCGGTGAAAATCAGCACGGGGAAAGCCGAATCGACGCTCACCGTGGACGAGCAGCCGCTCAAGGCCAACGCCGACAAGATCCCGCAGTTGAAGCCGGTATTCAAGAAGGACGGCACGGTCACGCCGGCCAACTCGAGCTCGATCTCCGACGGCGCCGCCGCGATGGTGCTGATGAAGTTCTCGCAGGCGGAGCAGCGCGGACTGAAGCCGCTCGCCCGGATCGTTGCCTTCGCAGCGCACTCGCAGGAGCCGCAGTGGTTCACCACCGCGCCGGTCGGCGCAATCCGGAAGCTCTTCGCCAAGACCGGCTGGAACGCGAAAACCACCGATCTGTTCGAGATCAACGAGGCGTTCGCAGTGGTGGCGATGGCGGCGATGCACGATCTGGAGCTGCCGCACGACAAGGTGAACGTTCATGGCGGCGCCTGCGCGCTCGGCCATCCGCTGGGGGCGTCCGGTGCGCGCATCATGGTGACGCTGCTGGCGGCGCTCGAGAAATACGGACTGAAGCGCGGCATCGCGAGCCTTTGTATCGGCGGCGGCGAGGCCACCGCGATCGCGCTCGAACGGATAGACTAGGAAATCGAAGCTAATCTTTTTGTTGGCTTTGAAACATTCTTAGACGGAAGCGAGGCGACATGGCCCACAACCCGATCGACTTCTATTTCGATTTCTCCTCGCCTTATGGCTATTTTGCGAGCACGCGGATCGACGGCATCGCGGCGAAATACGGGCGCGAAGTCGTGTGGCGACCGATCCTTCTGGGCGCCGTGTTCAAGATCACCGGCCAGCAGCCGCTGCCGACGATCCCGTTGAAGGGCAGTTACGCCAAACACGATCTCGCGCGCTCGGCGCGGCTCTTCGGCGTGCCGTTCAAGCTTCCCACCAGGTTCCCGGTCGCGGGCCAGGCGCCGAGCCGCGCCTTCTACTGGGTCGGCGACAAGGACCCCGCCCTCGCCAGGAAGCTTGCGCAGGCGCTGTATCGCGCCTACTTCGCGGAAGACCGCGATATTTCCAGCCCCGAGGTCACGGCAAACGTGGCCGCCAAGCTCGGCGTCGACCGCGGCGAGTTGCTGGCGGCGCTCGAGGACCCGGCGGTGAAGGAGCGGTTGAAAACCGAAGTCGAGGCCGCGATCGAGCGCGGCGTGTTCGGTTCGCCGTATATCGTGATCGACGGTGAACCGTTCTGGGGCTCGGACCGTATGGAACAGGTTGAAAAGTGGCTCGCCACCGGAGGCTGGTAACGGAATGGGGCGGAAGGAGCGCACATGCGCGACAGACTGGAAGCGGTTCAGGCGAATATCGTCACCCTTAAACTCGACGCGATCGTCAACGCCGCGAACACGACTCTTCTGGGCGGCGGCGGCGTCGACGGCGCCGTCCACCGCGCCGCCGGTCCCGAACTGCTCGCCGAATGTCGCACGCTTGGCGGCTGCCCGACCGGCGAGGCCCGGATCACCAAGGGTTACCGGCTGCCTGCAAAGCACGTGATCCATACCGTCGGGCCGGTCTGGCACGGCGGCAAGCAGCGCGAACCCGAGCTACTTGCCTCCTGTTACCGGGCGAGTCTTGCGCTCGCTGTCAGACACGGCGTGAAAACGATCGCGTTTCCGGCGATCAGCTGCGGCGCCTACGGCTATCCGCTCGCGGAAGCGGTCAAGATTGCAGTGCGCGAGTGCGCGAACGTGCTCGCGGCGGAGCCGGCGCTCGAGAAGATCGTCTTCGCCTGCTTCGATGGCGCCACGCTTGCCGCCTACGAAGCCGAGCTCGCCCGGCTTTGAAGAACAATAGAGCCGCCGATGGACGCAGATAAGATCAAGACCGACACCGAAAATCTGGCGTTTTCGCCTTTGATTTTCTATCGGCGTTTATCGGCGTTTATCTGCGGCTAGTTGCTTTTCGATTTTTAACATGGCTGTCATCAAGTCCAGGCTCAAACCGCAAGCCCCGGAGTTCCAGGCGGCGGCGCAAACCATGCAGGCGCTGGTGGATGAACTCAATGCAAGGCTCGCCGTTACCAGGGAGGGCGGTGGCGAGTCGGGCCGCGCCAAACACCGGGCTCGCGGCAAGTTGCTGGTGCGGGAACGCGTCAGCGCCCTGCTCGACCCGGATGCGCCGTGGCTTGAACTCTCACCCCTTGCGGCGTGGGAGGTATACGACGAAGCGGTGCCGGCTGCCGGCATCGTCACCGGGGTGGGCCGGGTGTGCGGCCAGGAGTGCGTGGTGATTGCCAATGATGCGACGGTCAAGGGCGGCACATACTATCCGCTCACCGTGAAGAAACACCTGCGCGCCCAGGAAATCGCGCTGGAGAACCGGCTGCCCTGCGTCTATCTCGTCGATTCCGGCGGCGCGCACCTGCCGAGCCAGGATGAGGTGTTTCCCGACCGGGACCATTTCGGGCGCATTTTCTACAACCAGGCGACTATGTCCGCGGCCGGCATCCCGCAAATCGCCGTCGTGATGGGCTCGTGCACCGCAGGTGGCGCCTACGTGCCGGCGATGTCGGATGAGGCCATCATCGTCAAGAACCAGGGTACGATTTTTCTCGCGGGACCGCCGCTCGTGAAGGCCGCGACCGGCGAAGCCGTCACCGCCGAGCAATTGGGGGGCGCCGACGTGCATACCCGCGTCTCGGGCGTGGCGGATCATCTGGCCGAAGACGATCATCACGCGCTGGAGCTGGCACGGCGTGCGGTGGCGAACTTGAATCGCGTGAAGCACGTCCGGCTTCAGCTGCGTGAACCGCGCGAGCCGGCGTACGATAGCGCCGAACTCTACGGCGTCATTCCCCAGAACCCGCGCACGCCGTTCGATGTCCGCGAGATCATCGCGCGCCTCACGGACGCGAGCGAGCTGGATGAATTCAAGACCCGCTACGGCGCGACCCTGGTGTGCGGCTTTGCGCATATCGCTGGTTTTCCGGCCGGCATCATCGCCAACAACGGCATCCTCTTCTCCGAATCGGCGCTCAAGGGGACGCATTTCATCGAGCTGTGCTGCCAGCGCGGCATTCCGCTCGTGTTTCTGCAGAACATCAGCGGTTTCATGGTGGGCGCCAAGTACGAGGCCGGCGGCATCGCCAAGGACGGGGCCAAAATGGTGACGGCGGTCGCGTGCGCCAAGGTGCCGAAATTCACGGTGATCATCGGCGGCAGCTTCGGCGCCGGCAACTACGGCATGTGCGGCCGCGCTTTCGGGCCGCGTTTTCTGTGGACGTGGCCGAACGCCAGGATCTCGGTGATGGGCGGCGAGCAGGCCGCCAACGTGCTCGCCCAGGTCAAGCGCGACGCGCTGGAAGCGAGCGGCAGGCCGTGGAGCGCACAGGAGGAAGCGGCGATCAAGGCGCCGATCGTCGAACAGTACGTGCGGCAGTCGAGCGCCTGGTATGCCAGCGCGCGGTTATGGGACGACGGTGTCATCGATCCCAAAGATACGCGCAAGATGCTGGCCCAGGGGATTTCCGCGAGCCTGAATGCACCGGTCGTGAAGACCGCCTTCGGCGTGTTCAGGATGTAGGATCGAGGATCGAGGATTGAGGATCGAGGATTGAGGATTGAGGATCGAGGATTGGTCGGCGCGTATAATCTCGTCAAGTGCGAACTCAAGAATCGGATC
>JACQOK010000425.1 GCA_016202565.1 Betaproteobacteria bacterium
CGCGCACCGCTTACGGCTATGGCTCTCAGACGGCCCGCCTCCACGAGCCGCGCAGATTGCGCGATCCCGCCGAAGATAAGCGAGACCTCGCCGCTCACGGTTGCGGTCACCGCTGGCGCATTCCCCTTGTACGGCACCACCACGACATCAATGCTGGCAGTGCGCTTGAAAAGCTCCGCCGCAAGCTGCGTCACGCCGCCGCCCGAAGCCCACGTGAGCTGCCCGGGCCGCGCTTTCGCAAGCTGCAGCAGGTCCTTAACGGTGCGCACGGGCAGCGACGGATGTGCGACCAGCACGTAATTGGAGATCCCTAGCCGCGCGATTGGCGCAAAATCGTTGATGGTGTCGTAGGGAAGCTTAGGAAAGAGGCTCGCGTTAATGCCGTGCGTGCCCGTCGTGCCCATGACGAGCGTATAGCCGTCAGGCACGCTCCTTGCGACCGCCTCGGTGCCGACGATGCCGTTCGCGCCGCCGCGGTTCTCTATCACGATCTGCTGACCAAGACCTTCTGTCATTTTCTGGGCGGCAGCACGCGCCACCAGATCGGAAGGGCCCCCGGCGCCGAATGGCACGACGATGCGTATCGCTCGCGTCGGATAGCGCGAGGAATCGGCAGTCTGAGCGATCGCTGCGCCCGAGACACAAAATGAAAGAGCGGCGGTGGCTGCTGCGAGATGTTTCACATTCCTCCCGAGATTACGCATGGTTTGAGGCGATTAGACTCGATGCACTCTCGCCGTGTCAACGCCTCGGGGAGAGGCCGCTACCGCCACGCTAACTCAAGAAGTCCTCTTTCCTGTCGGCCCTGGAACGTGCATCGGCCAGCGTGATGACGTTCCGCTTCACCAGCTCCTTGAGGCACTGGTCGAGCGTTTGCATGTCTTCCTTTCTTCCGCTCTCTATCGTCGTGCGCATCTGCGCGACCTTGTTGTCGCGAATCAGGTGACGGATCGCACTGTTGCCGACCATGATCTCGTGGGCCGCGACACGCCCCTCGCCGTCTTTGCGCTTGAGCAGTGTCTGGGTTATCACAGCCTGCAGCGACTCGGAGAGCATCGCGCGCACGTTTTCCTTTTCGTCCGCTGGAAACACGTCGATCAGACGGTCGACGGTCTTCGGCGCCGAGGACGTATGCAGCGTTCCGAACACAAGGTGGCCGGTTTCGGCGGCCGTCAACGCCAGCCGAATCGTCTCCAAGTCGCGCAACTCGCCCACCAGGATCACATCGGGGTCCTCGCGCAGCGCGGCGCGCAGCGCATTCGAGAAGCTCAACGTGTGCGGGCCGAGCTCGCGCTGGCGCACGATGCATTTCTTGCTTTCGTGCACGAACTCGATCGGGTCCTCGATCGTCAGGATATGCCCGCGGTCCTCCTCGTTCCTGTGATTCACCATCGCTGCCAGCGTGGTCGACTTTCCCGACCCGGTCGGACCGGTAACGAGCACGATACCGCGCGTGTGGCTGGCAAACTTCTTGAAACACGCGGGGGCGCCGAGATCCTCCAGGGTGGGCACTTTTGTCGGGACGGAGCGGAATACGGCGCTGGCGCCGCGGCGCTCGACCAGCGCGTTGACGCGGAAACGCGCCAGCCGGGGTATGTCGACCGCGAAATCGCACTCCATCGCCTCCTGGTACACCTTGCGCTGCGCGTCGTTCATGAGGTCGAAGACCATGGCGTGAACATCCTTGTGTTCCAGCGTCGGCGCGCTCAGCCGCCGGATTTCGCCGTCGACGCGGATCATCGGGGGCAGCCCCGAGCACAGATGCAGGTCCGATGCGTTGTTCTTGATGACAAATGCGAGCAGTTCGGTAATATCCATGGCAGGCCTCCCTCCCGGATCTGTAGTGGCGTGACCTCGATGAGAATAGAATACTCTTGACGCGGCGGACGCGGAATAAGCCGCGCGCCGTTTAGTGATTTGTTATGTCGGAAGGCGACACGCGCATCAGTCATGGCGCGGGCCCAAGCGAACGCCTGCGCTCAGAACAGCCGAGGTGGATGCAACACGAACCACGATCGAGGGCGTCGAAGAACGGCTCGACCCAAAGCCGGATCGGTTGACCGATGAACCGCTGCGGATACCGTGGTGCCGCTCGGCATCCAGTATGTCGACCATACAGCTCTAAGTCACGACATTAACGATACGCACGTTCGCAAGCGCGAGGCGCTCGACCAGACTGCGGAGCAGAGTGCGCGCGAAGCGCAGTTGGCACGACTCGCTGAGCCGTTCGAGCGCGCCGCTCTCGAATTCTGCGAGCAGGGCGTCCGTCAGCGATTCGACCGTCGCCTGTCGAACCGCTGCTCCCTCCTGAATGTAGGCCATCTCCCCGAAGCACTCGCCAGCTTTGAGGACGTTGAGCAGCCGCCCCTGTTTGGTGACCTTGAGCTCGCCCTTTGCAACGAGAAAGAGACTCTTACCTGGCTCGTTCTCACGCACGATAACGGCGCGCGGCGGCACCCGTGTCCAGCGGCTGGCGTGCACCAGTTCCCAGATTTCAGCGTCACTGAACGGTTGGAGCGACGCCATCTTGCGCAGCGCCCCGTACTTTTCGCTGTCCGGCACGGTTTTCTCATAGACGCTCAGTCCGCCGATGCTTGCCAGGTCCAGCGCGAATTCCGCCCAGGTGTTGTAGCGATCCTGCGGTTGCTTGCTGAGCGCCCGGAGGAGCGCGTGGTCGAGCGCCGGGGGCACCCCGGCCCGCACCTTACTCGGAGGCGCCGGATCTTCATACAGGATCTTCTGGAACAGCGTAGCCGCGTTGGAGGCGACGAACGGCCTCTGGCCGGTAACGAGCTCGTAAAGCACGACAGCGAGCGAGAACATATCGCTGTGATACGCTAGCGGCATATCGCCAACCTGCTCGGGCGACATGTACGCCGGGGAGCCGATGCTCAGCACCGGGCCCGAGGTTCCCCCCCGTAACAGGGCGGCCCCGAAGTCGGCCACCTTGATCTCGGTGCCCTTGACGACCATGATGTTGGCCGGCTTGATGTCGCGATGCACGATCCCATGGCGGAATGCATAGTCGAGCGCACCACAGCATTTGAAGCCGATCTCGATGGCATCCTCGACCGGCAGCAGCTTGTCGCGAACGGCATACGGCGCGAGGTTGCCGCCCGGCACATACTCCATGGCGACATGGCCGGTTTTATCTCCGACCACGGCCTCGAGGATCGCAACAATATGCGGATGCGTGAGTTTTCCGGCGAGCGATGCCTCGTTCATGAACTGTTTATGAAAGGTCTCGCCTTCCGGGGTGTCGAGAGCGATGCTGGTGTCGAACACCTTGAGCGCCACGTCGCTGCCAGTGAACGTGTCGCGGGCGAGGTAAACCGTCGCCGAGGCGCCTTTACCGACCGGCCGCTGGATCTCGTATTTGCCAATCCGCTGCAACATGGATGAGGCCCATCACCGTAGAAACTTCATGTCCCACGTCCACTCTGTCTCAGAGTTGCTTTAACGCCTTGAAACGCGCCCAGTCGAACTCTTTCCCACCCTCGATCAACGCGGAGGGCGCCAGCAGATAGGCCCTGTCACGAACGCGCATCCGGATCCTTTGCTTCTGCATAAAACCACCGGCGCGCATTAACAGCGCCACCTCGCCGTTTTTGTCCGGTTTGTCGGAGAGCAGCACAGCGGATGCGGCTCCGCTTGCGGTGTCGGAGGTGTCGGCGCTGTCAGCGGGCGACAACGACACCAGGATCGCGACCTTGCCGAGCACCTGAATGCCAACTCGGCGCTGTCCGTGCCGGTCTCGGGCAATGCGGCGGACGATGCCAACGCGACAATTGGTTTCGGTCTCCGTGCGGAGGCCAAGCAGGTTACCCACGTGCACCCAGTCGCCGCTCACCTGCGGCAGGAGGGCGCCATAGCCGCCGTCGCTCGCGTTGAAGGCAATCCAGCACTCCGAGGCCTCCGGATCCGTGTTCTCGGGTGGGTTCGTCTTCACGACCGCCCCGATCCAGCGCAGGACCTCCGGGAAGCCATGTACTACCGTCAAACGTGTCGCGAGTTCGCGGCGCTGCACGGTGCGCTCGGCGGGAGTCCCTGCCCAGTATTCTTCGAGATGGGCAAGCACCGACAGCACCGCCTCTTTGTCGAAGTCTCCTCCGAGATGCACATCGCTCGGAACCCCGTCTTTATCCTCGATCTCACGCATGAGATCACGCAGCGCCTGTTCCGCTGCGCCCGCGCCGAAGAATCGCACCATCGGGCCGAATGCCATGCCCTTGTGCACTCGTGATGGTGGCTTGTGCATCGAAAGGTCGAAGAAGAAGTTGCAATGCAGGGCGGCCCTCGGCTTTATGACGAACCCTTTGCCCAAGTGCGCCACGGCCCGCTCAACGATGTGGATTCCGGTCGGCGGAAGACTGTCGGGCGAGGACACCACGAGCATCAGTGCCTTCAGGAACTCCTCCTGTATGCTGGACTCTCCATGCGCTCCGGGATAGATCGCGGTGCGCTGTGCGCCGAAACCCTGGCTCTCCGCGAACAGATAAACCCGCCCGAGATCTTTCCAGATGCGATCCTCGATCAGCGCATAGCGCTGCAGAAACCATTTGATCTGGACAGTGAGGGCCCGCAACGTCCGTCCCGCCAGCAGCGGCAGGTCTTTCTTGACCTTGCCGGACCCTGGCACGCCGGCCTGGAACTGCTCGATGCACTGAAGATAGGCGGCGCCGAGCGTTTTCCAGAACCCGAAGCAGGCCTGCCACAAACGGTTTTCGTGAAACTTCCGCAAACGCGGCGCCCCAAGGTATTCGAGAGCGAGCTTCTGCTGGTGATTCTTGGCGGCCTGATCGAGCAGATCGATCAGCTCCAGGCGATAGTCGGGCTTGAACCCCTCAGTGGTATTGATCGAATCGAGCCAGGTGGTTATTTCCTCGAGCGCCTTGAACGCGTCGTGACCTGGCAATCCCGCGATCCACTCGCGCGCCTTCTTCATGGTTGCCATTGGATGATCCGGCTTCCGGCCACCGACCCAGTCGAGCATCATGCGCCTCCCCCGAGCGAACATGCCTGGATGAAATCATCATACACGATGCCGACAGGGTGAGCTGCCGGTCGGCTGACACGCCCAACGCAACGAAGCCTTGAGCGTTGGCGAAAAAAAGGCAGATGCTAGGCGACATGGGGGCAATACTCAGAAATGACGGCTTTGGCGGCGCACGATCGATCTTTCCGTCCAAATTACTTGCTATCCATCACCCACACGCCTGTCCAGTCCTCCGGCGGCGGGTCCTGCAGCAACTGCGCGCAGCGCTCGACGTAAAGGCTCGCCGCCGCGTCCGCGGGATTGATCGCGAGCACCCGTGCGAACAACTCGTTCGCCGCCGCAAACTCGCGCTGCCGGTATTTCTTCAACGCGTCCCGCCAGTACCCCATCGCCTCTGACAACTGCGGGTAAGACTGGTCGGAGTGGTACTCGAGGACCTCGTAAATCGCAACCGGCTGCGTCTTGCCCTTCACGATGATCCGGTCCAATTCGCGCGCCCGGTAGGTGCCGCGCAGCTTCTTCCAGGTGAACTCGCTCACCAGGATGTGCGCGCCGTACTGCTTGCACGCCGACTCCAGGCGCGAGGCGAGGTTCACGCCGTCGCCGATCATGGTGTAGTCCATGCGCTTGCGCGAACCGATGTTGCCGGACACGATGGTGTCGGTGTTCAGCCCGATGCCGATGTCTACCGGCGGCCTGCCTTCGGCCAGGCGCTGTTCGTTCCACTGCCCGAGTTCCCCCATCATCGCGATCGCCGCGCGCACCGCGCGGTCCACGTCGTCCGCGTGCGCCACCGGCACCCCGAACCCCGCCATGAGCGCGTCGCCGATGAACTTGTCGAGCATGCCGCCTTCGCGCTGGATGCACTCGACCATCAGCGTAAAGTAGTCGTTGAGCAGGCCCACGGTGCCCTGCGGCCCGAGTTGCTCGCTGATCGTGGTGAAGCCGCGGATGTCGGAAAAGAGCACCGTCGCCTCGGTGCTCTGCCCGCCCAGCGCTTCCGCGCCGCTCGCCAGCAGC
>JACQOK010000416.1 GCA_016202565.1 Betaproteobacteria bacterium
AATTGCTCCTCCTCGCCGCCGCCATTTTGGCGGGCGGTGTAGTGGCCGGAGTTCTCGCCGGCCTGTTCGGCGTCGGCGGCGGCGTAGTCGTGGTGCCGGTTCTCTACGAGGTATTCCGCCTTCTCGGCGTGGCGGACGCGGTGCATATGCAGCTCTGTATCGGGACGTCGCTCGCGATCATGGTGCCCACCAATATCCGTTCATATCTGACGCATCGTTCGACCGGCGCGGTGCTTACGGATGTGGTGCGGCACTGGACGCCGGGCGTGATCGTCGGCATCGCCATTGGCTCGGGCATCGCCACAGTGGCGCCATCGCCGGTCTTCAAGATCGCCTTTATCGTCATCGCGGCACTCATTGCCGGCAAGCTTCTGTTCGCCCAGGAATCGTGGCGGCTGGGCGACGAACTGCCAAAGCATCCGTTGGCACGCCTCTACGGCCTCGCGGTCGGGCTGATGGGCTCGCTCACCGGCGTCAGCGGCGGCTCGCTGTGCACCATAGTGCTGACGCTCTATGGCAAGCCGATCCAGCAGGCGGTCGCGACCTCCGCCGGCATCGTGGTGCCGATCGCGCTCGCCGGCACGCTCGGCTATGTCGTCGCCGGTCTGCCGCATCAGGCGCAACTGCCGCCGCTGTCGATCGGTTTCGTGTCGCTGATCGGGTTTGCGCTGATGGCGCCAGTGTCGAGCATCACCGCTTCCTATGGCGCGAGAATGGCCCACGCCATTTCGCGACGCGTGCTCGAAGTCGCGTTCGGGCTGTTCCTGCTCGCCGCGTCGCTGCGCTTTCTCGCCAGCCTCGTGTGGTGAGATGGGAAAAACCGGTTGGTCACACGCCTGGTAAATAAGCTCTTCCTTGCCCTGGGGGCGATGTTCCTGCAGCAGACGTTCGTCGCGCTCGGCAGAGCACTGCCCGCAGTGATCGCGCCGGCGATCCTCACGGATCTGCGCATCGACGCGGCCTGGGTGGGCGTCTATTTCGGCTTGACGGCCGCCGCCTCGCTCGTCGCGCAGCTCGGCTGCGGCAGCTTCATCGTGCGCCACGGCGCCTTGCGCATGAGCCAGGTGTCGCTCGTCATGCTCGCGGTCGGCACCGCGCTGGCGGCGCTGGGAACGCCGCTTGCGCTCGTCCTGTCCGCGATCGTCTGCGGAGCGGGCGGGGCGGTGTCCACACCGGCGAGCTCGCATCTGTTGAGCCGCGTCTCGTCGCCGCGCTACCTGCCGCTGGTGTTCTCGATCAAGCAGACGGCGGTGCCGGCCGGCCTGCTCCTGGCGGGGGCATTCGGGCCACTGTTGACGGAGTGGAAGGACTGGCGCTTCACGATGCTGCTCAGTTCGGCGGCGTGCGTCGTATTCGCCCTGATGCTTCAGCCGCTGCGCGCGACGTTCGACGACGACCGGGTGCCGACGCGCGCTTTCCGGTTATCCGATTTCAAGGCGACCTTGATTTCGGTCGTCGCCACGCCGGGCCTTCGTGCCCTGTCCTTCGCCTGCCTTGCGTTCAACGGCGTGCAGGCGACGATGACGACGTATTTCGTCGTCTACCTCACGACGATCGGCTACACGCCGGTCGCCGCGGGCTTCGTTTTCTCGGTGGCGGTGGCGGTCGCCGTGCCCGGCCGCATCGTCTGGGGCTGGCTCGGCAGCAGCTACGTCACCCCGCGCATGATGATGGCGGGGCTTGCCCTCGGCTTGGCCGGTAGTGCGGCGCTGCTCGCGCTTTGCGATGCCGGCTGGCCGACGCTCCTCGTCGGCCTGATCGCCTGCGTGCTGAGCGCCACGGCGCTCTCCTGGCACGGCATCGTTCTCGCCGAAACCGCGCGCGCGGCGCCGGAAGGCATGCGGGGCGGAATCACCGGCGGCGTGCTTTCCTTCGGCCAGGTCGGCGCATTGTCCCTGCCGCTCGCGTATTCGGCGCTTCTCGATCTCACCGGCAGCTACGGCGCCGGCTTCGTCGTGTGCGGCATCCCGGCGCTGCTCGTCGGCGTGCAACTGCTCCGCCGGCGCACGCCCGCGCCAATTGATCCCCGTGCAAATAGTTAACGACAGTCTGCACCACGAATCACCCTTCGCCTGCATTGCGGGAGAGGGGCGGGGGTGAGGGCAGGCCCTGAATGTTGTGAGCCCGCCGGGTTACCTTCACCCCGTTTATACTTGAGTACTCGTCCAGGAGATACCCATGAGTACCGTCATGCACGCGCCCGCCCAGGCCATGACCATCACCAAGGTGAAGGAGCACATCGGCGCCATCGTCACCGGCATCGATCTGGCCCAACCCGTCGACGCCGCAACGCAGAAAAAACTCTACGACGCCGTGGTCGAGAACGTGGTGCTGGTCATCCGCGGACAGGCGCATCTCACGCCCGCGCAAGTACAGGCCGCCGGCGAGATGTTCGGCGAACTGATGGAAGACCAGAACCGGCGCTATCTCGTGGACGGGTTTCCGCTGATCAGCGTGCTCGACAACTTCCACAAGGACAGCCAGGGCAATCGGGCCAAAGTCGGTGCCAACTCCACCTGGCATACCGATCACACCAACCAGGAACGGCCGCCGAAGTTCACCATGCTCTATGCCGTGGCGGTGCCGGACAAGGGCGGCGCCACGTCGGTGTGCAATTCGCGCGCGGCCTACGAAGCGCTGCCCGAGGACCTGCAGCAGAAAATCACCGGCATGAAGACCGAGAACACGCTGGTCAGCAGCGCGCGCTTCAAGATCGCCAATCCCGATATCCTGCGCGACCAACTGGAATCGAAGAAGCCGCCGACCATACAGCCGCTGGTGCGCACGCACCCGGAAACCGGCACCAGGGCCGTGTGGTTCCACAAAGGCAAGACCGAACGCATCATCGGCATGACGCCGGAGGAAACCCAGGAATTCCTGCAGGATCTCACCGACCGGATCACCCAGCCGCAGTTCTGCTATGCACACGAGTATCAGAAGGGCGACCTGCTGATCATCGATGACCGCCAGTCCCTGCACAAAGCCGGGTTCGACTACGACCACAGCCAGCAGCGCCGGCTCTATCGCATGCTGGTGCGCGGCGACCGGCCTTATTGATCGAGTCCGCCGCGCGCGAGCAGTTCTTCGTGCGTGCCCTGTTCGACGATGCGCCCGTCATCCATGACCCAGTATCCGCTGCCCACGTTCCGGGATGTGCTCGCCGCCCACCAGCGCATCGCGCCTTATCTGCGCCCAACGCCGCTGTTCAGCTATCCCGCTTTGAATGCTCTCATCGGTACGACCGTATTC
>JACQOK010000417.1 GCA_016202565.1 Betaproteobacteria bacterium
CTGCCGCACTACGCAGTCGATTACCACCATGGCCGCGAGTTCTCCCCCGGAGAGCACGTAGTCTCCGAGCGAAATCTCGTCATCGACGCTCTTGCGGACCACGCGTTCGTCCACGCCTTCGTAACGCCCCGCAAGCAGCACCAGCCCTTGTTCCTGCGCGAACGCCTTCACCAACCGGTGGTGAAGCAGGCGTCCCTGCGGCGATAAGTAAACGACCCGCGGTTTGCCCACGCCGGAGCTCTTCTGCCGCTGCCGCGCCGCGCCGAGCGCTTTTTCAAGCGGCTCGGCCATCATGACCATGCCCGGACCGCCGCCATACGGCCGATCATCCACCGTGCGGTAACTGTTGGCGGCGAAATCGCGCGGATTCCACAGCACCAATTGATACAGCCCCCGGTCCCGCGCGCGCCCGGTCACGCCGCATTCGGTCACCGCATCGAACATCGACGGAAAGAGCGTGACAACATCGAACTGAAGCATCAGTAATCCGCGCCCCAATCCACCCGGATCACGCCGCCCGCGAGGTCGACTTCCCTGATCACGTCTTCGATGAACGGAATCAGTCGCTCGCGTTCGCCCTGTACCACCAGCACGTCGTTCGCACCGGTTCGGAGAATCCGGGCCACCCGACCGAAGTCTTCAGCCGTGCTGTTTACCACCCTGAGACCGAACAAATCGGTCCAGTAAAACTCGTTTGCTCCGGTCTTCGGCAGCTCGTCCCGCCGAACAGCGACCTGCTTTCCCCGCAACCGCGCCGCCGCATCACGATCGTCGCACCCTTCGAGCTTCGCGACAACAATGCGCCCCCGAACTTGTGACCGCGCGACCCGGTGTTCCCGCCAATCGGCGTCGCCGCCGAACCACCAGCTCGAGTAGGAAAGCAGGTTCTCCGCTGCCGCGGTGAAAGGCTGAATCTTGACCCACCCCGTGACGCCAGACGGGGCCGAAACGCGCCCCATCACCACCAGTTTCTCAGGCGGCTTTCTGCTCACCAAACTGTTTGACGAGGCGCGCGGCAGTGTCCGAGAGCAGCGCGCCTTTGGATTGCCAATGAGCGAGGCGCTCCCGGTCGATGCGCAGCGTTTCCTGGCCCGCCGGCGCTTTGGGGTTATAGAACCCGATCCGCTCGATGAAGCGGCCATCGCGGGCGCGCCGCGAATCGGCAACGACCAGGCTAAAAAAGGGGCGCTTTTTGGCGCCGCCGCGTGCCAGACGAATCACAACCATGTTTGCCTGCCGGTCCAGAAATCGGAAAGGGCGTGATTTTACGCCAGTTTTTGACCATCGCGCAAGGTAAAGGTAAAGGTAAACAAGGGGCGGGAAGCGCCCCATGGCGCCCGCCCCTCACGCGGCAGGCCGCCGCCTTCGCGTGACATAAGACGTTGATTCCGTTGTCGAGACCTATAACTCCGCGCAAAATGGCGGCCTTTCTCGGACAACAACCTATGACCTCTCCCAACCAGCCATCCAAGGAACGCATCAGAGACGCGCTCGCCGAGCGCTTTGGCGCGCCACTGGACGTTATTGAGGCGGACTTCCCCGGCCTGAAAGAACTGGCGCGCATCGCGAGCCACCGCTCTCACCGTAAGTACAGGAAGCAGCCTATCGATCCGGGGTTGCTCCGATTGCTGTTCGCGTGCGCGCTGTCGGCACCGTCGAAAAGCGATCTGCAGCAGGCAGACATCATTCACGTCGCCGACCGCGCCGGCATCAAGGCGATCGTAGAGTTGATTCCGGACATGCCGTGGATCAACGATGCCCCCGTGTTCCTCGTGTTCTGCGGCAACAACCGCCGCATCCGGCAAATCGGCGAGTGGCGCGGCAAGCCGTTTGCAAACGACCATCTCGACCATTTCATGAATGCGGCAGTCGATGCCGGCCTCGTCATGATGAATTTCATCCGCGCCGCCGAGGCGGTGGGATTGGGCGCCTGCCCGATCAGCGCCATACGCAATCATCCCCATGAAGTCAGCCGCCTGCTGGCGCTGCCCGACTGGGTATTTCCCGTCGCTGGTCTCACCGTGGGCTATCCCGCCGAAGCGGGGCGCATCAGCGCGCGCCTGCCGCTCGAGGTGACGGTGCACGTCGATCGCTACGACGAAACGGACGTAGGCGAGAAAATCGATGCGTACGACCGCCGCCGACACGCACTGCAGCCGTATCGCAGACAGCGCCACACGGAGCGATACGGACAAGCCGCATTCTACGGCTGGTCCGAAGACAAGGCCCGCCAGTATTCGGTACCGGAGCGCGCGGACTTCGGCGCATTCATCCGCGCCAAGCGCTTCAAGCTCGATTAACGCATCCCGGGGAACATCCCTTTCATCGAGCGCATCATCTTGGCAAGGCCGCCCTTCGCCATCATCTTCATCATCTTCTGCGTCTGCTCGAACTGGTTCAACAGACGATTGACCTCCTGCACGGTCACGCCCGCGCCGCTTGCGATGCGACGCTTGCGGGATGCCTTGATGAGCTCGGGCTTCGCGCGTTCGTGTGGCGTCATGGAATTGATGATGCCTTCGATCCGGCGGATCACCCGGTCATCCATCTGCGGGGCGCCCTGCGCCATCTGCGCCAGATTTCCCGGCAGCTTGTCGGCAAGCGCGGCGAGCCCGCCCATTTTTTTCATCTGCACGATCTGTTGTTTGAAATCCTCGAGATCGAAGCCCTTGCCCGACTTGACCTTCTTGGCGAGCTTCTCCGCTTCCTGCCGGTCCACGCCCTTCTGAACGTCCTCGATCAGCGAGAGCACGTCGCCCATCCCGAGAATGCGCGAAGCCATGCGATCGGGATGAAAGGCCTCGAGACCCGTGAGCTTCTCGCCGACACCGGCGAACTTGATCGGCTTTCCGGTGACGTGCCGCACCGACAGCGCCGCGCCGCCGCGTGCGTCGCCGTCGAGTTTGGTTAGAATGACGCCGGTCAACGGCAGGGCGTCGGAAAACGCCTTCGCGGTGTTTACGGCGTCCTGGCCCTGCATCGCATCCACGACGAACAGCGTTTCCGTCGGGCTTAGCGCCGCGTGCAGATCACGAATCTCGCGCATCATCGCTTCATCGATCGCAAGCCGCCCCGCCGTGTCCACGATCAGCACGTCGTGGTAGTGTTTGCGCGCGAAGTCGAGCGCGGCGAGCGCGATGTCGGCGGGCTTGTCGCTTCCCGCCGCCGGAAAGAAGTCCGTTTCAACTTGTGCCGCGAGCGTCTTGAGCTGCTCGATCGCCGCCGGCCGGTAGACATCGCAGCTCGTCAGCAGAACCTTCTTGCGCTGCTGCTCCTTGAGCCACTTCGCCAGCTTGCCACTGGTGGTCGTCTTGCCCGAGCCCTGCAACCCCGCCATCAGGATTACCACCGGTGGTTTCGCGGCGAGATTGAGCGCGTCGTTGCGCTCTCCCATCAGGTGGACGAGCTCGCGATGCACGACACTGACGACCGCTTGGCCCGGCGTGAGGCTGTCGATCACTTCATTCCCGAGTGCCTTGTCGCGCACGCGCGCGATGAATTCCCTGACCACCGGCAGCGCCACGTCGGCTTCGAGCAGGGCCACGCGAACTTCCCGCAGCGCTTCCTGGATATTGGCTTCCGAGATGCGCGCTTCCCCGCGCAGCGTCTTCATCACGCGCGAGAGCCGTTGAGTCAGATTGTCGAACATGAAATGAGGATCGGGTAAACTTGCGGGATGTCTGGAATTTTACCCTATCTCGTCAACGCGCTCCTCTACGGCGGGCTGGCCTATCATTTCTGGCGCACGCGCTGGGCGCATGCCGTCCCCGCCCCGTCGGCCTCCGCCGCGTCGGGCGCGTTCGAGCACTATGCGGTGCTCGTGCCGCTCGGCTTGCATACCGCGCTGCTTGCGCGATCCGTGTTCAGCGGGCCCGGCCTCTATCTCGGTGTCGGCGATGCGGTCTCGGCAATCCTGTGGCTCACCGTGCTGATCTATTGGCTCGGCAATTTCTTCTACAAGCTCGAGGGTCTTCAGGCGCTGGTGATGCCGGTCGCCGCGGTGGCGTCGCTGCTGCCGGCGGTTTTTCCTTCGCTGAAACCCTTGCCCAACACCGAGTTCATCGCCTTCAAGTTTCACCTGCTGATCTCGATGCTCGCCTACAGCCTGTTCACCATCGCGTCGCTGCACGTGCTGCTGATGGCGTTGCTCGAACGGCGGCTGCACGACGGCGCGCTGCCGCAGATGCTGCAGCGGCTGCCGCCGCTGCTTGCCATGGAAACGCTGCTCTTTCGCGTGATCTGGGCCGGCTTCATTCTGCTCACGCTGACGCTCGCCAGTGGCGTTGTGTATTCGGAGGAACTGTTCGGCAAGCCCGCGCAGTTCAACCACAAGACCGTGTTCGGTGTTCTGTCGTGGATCATTTTCGCCGCGCTGCTTGCCGGCCGGCATGGCTATGGCTGGCGCGGGCGCGTGGCGGTGCGCTGGACGCTGGCCGGGTTCCTTACCCTGGTGCTCGCCTACGTCGGCAGCAAGTTCGTGCTCGAAGTGATTCTTGGCCGGGGCTGAGCGTAGCCCGTTCTGCCGCCGTCCAACGCGACATGACGCACGTCCCGCACGGCAAGGTGAAATCATGGAAATAATGATTCTGGCCAGCCTGATACTCATCAATGGTGTTTTCGCCATGTCCGAGGTGGCGCTCCTCACCGCGCGCATGCCCAGGCTCGCCGCGCTCGCTAATCAGGGAGACACCCTGGCTGCAGCCGCTGTTAAACTCAGCAAAGAACCAACGCGTTTTTTGTCAACCATCCAGATCGGGATCACGGCAATCGGCTTGCTCAATGGCATCGTCGGCGAGGCGGCTTTCGCCCCGCAGCTGTCCGCGTGGTTTCAGTCGCTGGGCCTGGAGCAGAAGGCAAGCAGCATCACTGCGACTGCCGTGGTCGTGATTTTCGTCACCTATTTCTCCATCGTGGTGGGTGAGCTGGTCCCCAAACGGCTCGGGCAGCACAACGCGGAAGGTATCGCCAAGCTGGTCGCGTGGCCGATGCGTTCGCTCGCGGCGATCTCGGCCCCGTTCGTCCATCTGCTATCGACGTCCACCGACGCCCTTCTCAAGCCGCTGCTCAAGCTACTGGGCATACGCCACCAAGAGTCCGGTGCGCAGCCGCTGTCGGTCGAAGAGATTCGTACCATCGTGCTCGAGTCGTCGAACGTTCTGCCAAAAAAACACGTGACGTTACTGCTCAACCTGTTCGATCTCGAAGCGATAACGGTCGACGACGTGATGGTGCCGCGCAGCCAGATCGAAGCGATCAATATTGACGCGCCGATCGAGCAGCTCACGGAGCAGATTTCCACGGCGTACCACCGCCGGCTGCTCGTCTATGCCGGACATCTGGACGAAGTCGTCGGCATGCTGCGCGTGCGCAACGCACTCACGTTAATGCAGCGTGGCGAACTCACGAAGGACAGCCTGCGCGAGATCATCCGCGAGCCGTATTTCATCCCCTCTGGCACGCCGCTCTTTTCTCAGTTGCAGAACTTCCAGGAACACCAGGATCGCGTGAGCCTCGTCGTCGACGAGTACGGCGAACTGATGGGGCTCGTCACGCTCGAGGACATCGTCGAGGAAATCATCGGCGAGTTCACGACACAGTCGCCGTTGCAAACGCGCGGCTTCTCACGGCTGGATGACGGAAGCTACCTGATCGAAGGCGGCGCACTGCTGCGCGAACTCAATCGCAAGCTCGGCTTCAGGTTTCCGCTGGAGGGGCCAAAAACGTTGAACGGTCTTATCCTCGAGCACTTGCGGGATATTCCGGAGCCCAATACCAGTGTGAAAATCGCGGGCCATTACCTGGAAATCGTGCAAACCCAGGATCGTCTCGTGAAGGCAGTGCGGGCTCTCGCGCCCGCGACGGGAAAATCGGACGCGACAGAAGCGTGAGGCTGTGGCAGATTACGCTTTACAAAGCTGCGCAAGGCGCGCATTATTTGATGAACAAAATTACATAACCCGTTGGTTAAACGAGTTAATTGGGGGATTGCGATGGCGACAGCCGCTGCGGCCGCAAAAAAACCTGACGTCAAGGAATTCAATTTCACCTGGGTGGGCCAGGATAAGTCCGGCAAGACCGTACGCGGCGAGATGCGCGCGAGTGGAGAAGCCCAGGTCAACGCCACCCTGCGCCGGCAGGGCATCAAGGTCGTCGAGGTCAAGAAGCAGAAGCTCGGCGGCGGCAGCTCGATCAGCGACAAGGACATCACGCTGTTCACGCGCCAGCTGGCGACGATGATGAAATCCGGGGTGCCGCTGCTGCAGGCGTTCGACATCGTCGGCAAAGGTCACAGCAATCCGCGGGTTGCGCGTCTGCTGATGGACATCAAGACCGAAGTCGAAACCGGGGCGAGCCTGAAGCAGGCGTTCGAAAAGCATCCGCTTTACTTCGACGCCCTGTTCTGCAACCTGATCGGAGCGGGCGAGGCGGCCGGCATTCTCGACAGTCTGCTCGACCGCCTCGCCACGTACAAGGAAAAGATCCTGGCCATCAAGAGCAAGATCAAGGCCGCCTTGTTCTACCCGCTGTCGATCATCATCGTGGCGTTCGTGATCACGGCGGTCATCATGATCTTCGTGATCCCGGCGTTCAAGCAGGTGTTCACGAGTTTCGGCGCCGATCTTCCCGGCGCCACGCTGTTCGTCATGGCGGTTTCGGACTTTTTCGTGACGTATTGGTACGCCATATTCGGCGGCATCTTCGGTGCGGGCTACGCGTTTTTCTGGACCTGGAAGCGCTCCCAGAAGATGCAGATCTTCATGGACCGGGTGATGCTGAGGATACCGGTGTTCGGCGACCTGGTGAGAAAGTCCTCGATCGCGCGCTGGACGCGCACGCTCTCCACGATGTTCGCCGCCGGCGTGCCGCTGGTCGAGGCGCTCGAGTCCGTGGCGGGCGCCTCCGGCAATTACGAGTATTACGTCGCCACCAAGAAAATCCAGTCCGAGGTCGCCACCGGCTCCAGCCTCACCTCCGCGATGCAGGGTACCGAGGTCTTCCCCAACATGGTCATCCAGATGGTGTCGATCGGCGAGGAATCGGGCGCGCTCGATTCGATGCTGTCAAAAGTCGCCGACTTCTTCGAAGCCGAGGTGGATGACGCGGTCGAGGCGCTCTCCAGTCTCATGGAGCCCATGATCATGGTGGTGCTCGGCACGCTGATTGGCGGCATGGTGATCGCCATGTATCTGCCGATCTTCAAGCTGGGCCAAGTAGTGTAGATCGAGATCACGGATTCAGGGACATTCAAAGCCAGTATCCCGTCGCTCATCCCTGAATCCCGGATCCTGGATCCCGAATCCTGATGTCGGTCGTTGCGCTGTTTCAAGGCTCTCCCGCGGCCCTCGTTACCTTCTGCCTCCTGCTCGGGCTTGCGGTCGGCAGCTTCCTGAACGTTGTCATTCACCGGCTGCCCATGATCCTGGAGCGGCAATGGCGCGCGGAATGCGCCGAACTTGCGGGCACCTCGCTCCCCCCCGTAGAACGGTTTGATCTGGTGACGCCGCGTTCGCGTTGTCCCTCATGCGGACATGGGATCACGGCGCTCGAGAATATTCCACTGGTGAGCTATTTTCTGCTGGGGGGCAAGTGCTCGGCGTGCAGGGCTCGCATTTCACCGCGTTATCCCTTGGTCGAGGCGCTGGCCGGCGCGTTGAGCGGGTACGCGGCATGGCGCTTTGGTTTCAGCGCTGCCGCGGTTGGCGCCATGCTCTTTTCCTGGGCGATGGTGGCGCTCGCCTTCATTGACCTCGACACGTTCTACCTGCCGGACAATATCACGCTGCTGCTATTGTGGACCGGGCTCGCATTCGCCCTGTTCGGAATTTTTACCGACCTCCGTCCAGCGGTGATCGGTGCCGCTGCCGGGTATCTTGTGCTGTGGTCGGTTTTTTGGGTCTACAAGTTTGCGACCGGCAAGGAAGGCATGGGCTACGGTGACTTCAAGCTGCTGGCGGCGATCGGCGCCTGGCTCGGTTGGCAGATCCTGCCGCTCGTGATCCTCCTCTCGTCTTTTGTGGGCGCGGTGGTCGGCATTGCGCTCATTGTTTTCGCGCGCCATCAACGCAGCTCGCCGATTCCGTTCGGTCCCTATCTCGCCGTCGCGGGACTGATCGCCCTGTTTCACGGCGAAGCGATCAACCGGCGCTATCTCGATCTATTCTGATGCGCGTGCCGTTCTGCATCGGACTCACCGGCGGCATCGGATGCGGGAAATCGAGCGCTGCGCAGATCTTCCGGGAACTGGGCGCTGCGGTCGTGGATACCGATGACATCGCCCATGAACTGACCCGCCCCGGCGGTGGGGCGATCGCCGCGATCCGGCGCGAATTCGGCGCGCATTGTATCGCGGCGGACGGCGGACTCGACCGAACAAGAGTGCGGCAGCTGGTCTTTGCCGATCCCGCGGCGAGGAAAAGACTCGAAGCCATTTTGCACCCGCTGATTCGCCGCGAGTCACAAGTGCGCATCGCTGCGGCGCAACAACCGTATGTGGTCGTGGTCGTGCCGCTGCTGCTCGAAACCGGCGCCTACGGCGAGCTGATCAAACGCGTCCTGGTTGTCGACTGCGATGAAGCACAACAGATCGCGCGCGCCACCAGGAGGAGCGGGTTGAGCGTCGACGAAGTGCGCGCCATCATGGCTGCACAACTGCCGCGCGCCAACCGCCTCGCTGCGGCAGACGACGTGCTGCGCAACGATACGGACCTCAAGGCCCTGCGCCGCGAGGCCGAAGCGTTGCACGCCAAGTACCTCGCACTCGCGCGGCAGGGCTTGCGCGGCGCGGCGTCCCGATCATCAGACAATCCTTAAAAACCCGGAATAAGGCCTTTATTTTTTTCGGGTTTTGGTGAATACTTAGCCGCAGTTTTCATTTCAATGCGACGGTTTCCGGGCGCCGTGATCAGCTACGAGTATCCTCTGAGCGAACGCGTACGCACGCTGCTGCGGCTGGAGGATCTGTACGAGCGCGTCGAGTACTTTCTCGCCAAGACCGACCCGCTCGAACACCATATTGCGCTGCTCTCGCTCTTCGAGATCCTCGAAGTATCGAGCCGCGCCGACCTCAAGTCCGACCTGCTGCAGGAACTCGAACGCCAGAAGCAGACGCTCGAGTCGCTGCGCGGCAATCCGGAAATATCCGAAGCGGCGCTCGACAGTGTCGTGTGGCAGATCGACCAGTCCTCAGCGCGCCTGTTCCAGGCGTCCGGAAAAATAGGGCAGGAACTGCGCGAGAACGACTGGCTGATGAGCATCAAGCAGCGCACCAACATTCCGGGCGGCGCGTGCGAGTTCGACCTGCCCTCGTATCACTACTGGCTGCAGCAGAGCACCGAACAGCGCCGCCGCGATCTGCAACAATGGCTCTCGCCTTTCCTCTCGATCCGCGACGCGATCGCGATCGTTCTGAGATTGCTGCGCGAATCCGGCAAGAGCTCTTCGCAGGTTGCCTACCAGGGCGTCTACCAGCAGATGATGGCCGGCCGTGTGGCGCAAATGCTGCGCATCCGCCTCTCACGCGAGTATCACTGCGTGCCCGAAATCAGCGCCAACAAGTATGCGCTCAACATCCGATTCACGACCCAGGAAGGGGTGCAGCGCCCCAAAGCGGCGGATACCGACGTCGAATTCGAATTGACTTTCTGTAACCTGTAGCAACGTCTTTTGCCGTCCAACAGCGTCCGGCTATCAGTTCTAAGTCACTATTTAAATAAAGAAGTATTGTCCTATGCTGCCCCGCATGGTCCGCCGGCATCCGGTGATTTTTGAGTAGCTAGATGTGTAGTCAGGCAGGTGGTAAGTAGCTAGAAATCGCGTAGCTCTCAATCGCCGCCGAGGGGCAGAGCGATGGGAACGATACGCGACGTGCAGATCCGCAACTGGATCAATGCGGGCAAACCGCTGGCAAAATCCGACGGTGATGGACTTACCTTCACCCTGTCAACCAGCGGGACCGCAAGCTGGGTGCTTCGTTATCGTCTCGGTGGCAAGCAGCGGGAGTTGACCCTCGGACGCTATCCCGATGTGACCATCGCCGCAGCCCGCAAGCTCGCAACAGAGAAGCGCGTCGAAGTGCAGCAGGGTGTCGATGTCGCGCGGAAAAAGCAGAAGGCCAAGCTGGACACGGCACGCGAGTGGACGTTCAAGCGTCTAGCCGACGACTACCTCACCAAGGCGAGCGAACACCTGGCGGCTCTCACCATCGAGGGGCGGCGGCAGCAGTTGCGGGATTATGTCCACGGCCGCATCGGCCATCTGTCCGCGCGCGAGGTATCGCCCGGCGACATCGTGGACATCGTTGAGCGCAGCGGCGAAAAATCGCTGCACGTCGCGCGGCTGGTGCTGATTGCATTGCGCGAAGTTTTCGCGCACGGTGTGGCGCGTCATGTGGTCGAGGGCAATCCCTGCGCCCATATCAAGGCAAACATCATCGGGGCGCCGCCAAGCCGGCGCGCACGGATCATGCTGACCGACGTGGAACTCATTGCCATGCTCGCCGAGTTGCCGCAGATCGGCCGGGAGAACGAACTGGCCTCGAAGATTCTGCTCGCGACCTGCACCCGCATCGGTGAACTGACACGCACGGAATGGAAGCGCGTGAATTTCGAGCGCAAGGAATGGACCATTCCGCCGGAGCATTCCAAGAACAAGAAACAGTTCGTCATTCCGCTCACTGAACAGGCTGCCGGATGGTTCATGGAACTACGCGGGTTGGCTTTCGATTCAGGTTTCGTGCTGCCGCTGCGGAAACGCCATCACGGACGGGGGGGTGATGCGGCCATGGAAGCAACGAGCCTTAATGCCGCCCTCAATCGCCTGCACGACAAGCTGGGCGAGCGCTTCCGGCGCTTCACGCCCCCATGACCTTTGCTCAACGGCGCGCAGTCACCTGGGCGCCTTGGGTGTGGATGTGCTGATCGCAGAGCGCTGCCTGAATCACTCGCTTGGCGGGCTGGTCGCCGTTTATGACAAACACGACTACCTTACCGAACGGCGCAAAGCGTTGGAATTGTGGAGCGCCAAGATCGCTGCCCTTGAGAAAGGCGAAGCGTTCAACGTCGTGCCGTTCAAGCGAGCGGCGAACGAATGAAGGTGCGAACAAGCGCTTGCATTAACCAGAAAGCAAATGTCAGACGCCTGCCTTAAGGCGGCCTGGCCGACGTTCGAGCACGTATCCATCGTCCCCGTTCTCCATTGCCACGTAATCCCAATATGCCGGCAACAGACCAGGCGCAATTGGGTTTGCAGCGTTCGGGTTGTGAACTACTGCCATCGACTTGCCATTTCCGATCGCCCACATCTCGTCTACGTCGGCCGCCCAGATCGCGCTGATCGGACGAAAAGCAGGGTCCAGGAATGTGTGGGCTGGCACCTCGGAGCCATTGGGTTTTTGAATGACAGGGCGATGCTGGTGCTCTGATCCGATCGCCTTCAAGGTGCATCGGTCTATCTGGATCGCGAAGGCGCCAACAGCAAAAACCGCCTCCACAGCAAATGGGAACTGGCTGATGCCGGTGATAGACGAGAAATACTTCCCTCTAAGACGACGACCATTGATTGCGATCACATACGGGTCGTCCGCCGCCACAACCCCTTTGCCGACGTATCCAACGTTTCCCTTGTCAGGATTACCGAGCAACTTCTCAGCCTTCTCTTTGATAGCCGCTGTCCACCGAAGCAAGATGGCTTCATGCGGAAACGTCGTCACTGCACCGGGATTGCATTGCAACCAATCCGAAGGCACCCCTGTGGGTTCTGGGCATATCACCTCGATCCAGATGTTGCGGCCTTCGTGCTGAATAAGGAAATCCGGGCCGTTGCGAGACGGCCGAAGATTCAAATCAGCGTCCAGCAGTTCGTGGACAAGCAATGCCTCGGAAAGCCGCTGCCAATATCGAGCATCGTCTCCGGAGCAGAGGTTGCTTTCGAAGTTGGGGTCCGCAAGACCGAGCTCGATATGTCTGAGGCAGACGCGCTCTACAAATTCGCGGACGGCCACCGTTCGGTGAAAATCGCCCGGGTATCGGCTCAGCAGATGTTGGCTGATGACCGTCGCCACCCGTTCATACTCCAAGGGGGATTGCGCGCGCCTGGCGAATGTAGAGTGATTCCGTCGATTCATGCATCCGGAAGATCACGCCGGCGAATTCGTAGGTGATTACGTCAGCGGGGCTGTGCCTGATAGCGAAAACCGGACCCCCGCTAAGTCCACCCAGGCTCTCAGGCTCCGGCTCAACGGAACTCCGGACCCAATGTTCACGCTCGAATTCACAGGTAATGTAATCCGCATGAACATCGGTCACGCGGCATGCCCCGCTGCTGTAACTGCCGAAACTAAGCTCGGCGAAGGAGATGCGCTGGCGCAGATCACCAGGAAAGCCTCCATAGGTCACGAAATCATTCGGATTTACGGCAGACGGTGGCCATCCACCAAGCTGGTAGAACGCCTCGCCCATGCCATTGCTCTTGCGTGTTATCGCGGCCCCCTGCTCTGCCGTAAGCCGGAGCACCGCCACATCGATCGCGCGATCTTCGGCAACGAGTTGCACCAGCGGGTCAAAATAGCAATTGCCAATCGCGAACAGGCAGCGCCTGTCCTCAGCCAACTTGCAACGATAGCCTTCGATGACGTGATGACAGGTGACGGCCAGCTGGTCGCCTCGCAGATCAAGCAAGGAAGCCGTGCCATTGTTGACCGCGACGGGATGTTCGTGCGACGGCGGTACACCAAAATAAACCGGCTTGCAAAACCGCAGGGGGAACATCTCCATTTGCCGGCCTAGCGGACCGGCAACAAGCTTCTTCGCCTCCTCGAGCGTCCTGTTCATTCGCGTCAGGGCGCCAGCGCTGCGTGCCTCACTTCTGCTCGGCTCACCTTCACCGCCACTTCCACGCGTGAGCCGAGCCCGTTGATCATCGCCATGAGGCGCTCGACGCTGATGCGCCGGAAATCCGCGTTGCGGACGCGCGAGAAATCTCCGGCATCGATCCCGGTGAGACTCTGCGCCTTTCTTACACTGAGACCCTTTTTGTCGAGCGTCTTGATGATCTCCGCCGCCAGGATCGCCTTCAACTGGCGAACGTCGGCATCCGGCACGTCGAAGTCCCGATAGATGTTTCCGCTCCCGCGGATAAGCTCAAGCGGTTCCTTTTTCATCGCAGCATCTCCTTCAGTCGCTTCAACCGGTCCTTGATCAATTCGATTTCATGTTTCGGGGTCTTGATGCCTTGCGTTGCCTTCTTCTGAAACGCATGGACCACCCACAGCTCGTCCCCGAGTTGCACCCCATAGACCACCCGAAAGGCATTGCCCCGGAACGGCAACGCAACCTCAAACACCCCCGACCCGAGGCCTTTCATCGGCTTGGCGATTCCCGCCATGCCACCTTCGGCGGCAACGCTTAAAGCATCCATCACGATCTGCCGCGCGCCGTCGGGAAACGCCTCAAAGGCTTTTCGCGCAGGCGTGAGCCAGGATACCGGCCGCGTTGGTCTCATTCTTTTCCGCCCATTTCGCTTCCGATGTTGGCATATTTACCAACACCCGTCAAGCGGATTGCTGAACACGTCGCCCTTCGCCGGGCGGTCACTCGGCGGAACTTCCAAAAGAAATGCGCTTTCTCTCGGGCGGAACGATGTCGCGCGCGGCGAGCGCCGCCCGAAACCGGTCAATGACCTCGGCAGTCGCAGGGACCGTCGCCAGGCGCGGCCGCCCGGCCAGTGCAATTGCGTCGGCAGCCATGCATCCGTGTCGTCACGCCGCCTGCCGGCCACCGTCCCGGGCGATCTTCACCCGCCCGGCGATCCACTCGCTCACGTCCGATTCGAGCCACCCGACCGCGCGCGGCCCGAGCGGCACCGGCTTCGGGAAAACGCCGTCCTTGATGTACTGATAGATCGTGCTGCGCGAAAGCCCCGTGCGTGTCTCGACCTGTTTGCGTCGAAGAAATGCAGGCTCCCGCTGGATACTCTGCGCCATGTTCGTCACCTCGCGGC
>JACQOK010000418.1 GCA_016202565.1 Betaproteobacteria bacterium
GCCCAGTACCGCTCCGGCCCGCGACGCGCTCGCGGGTCTCATCCCGGTGTCCATCGTTACCGGATTTCTCGGCAGCGGCAAGACCACGCTCAACAACCGGCTGCTCAAGCGGCCGGAAATGAACCGGGTCGCGGTGATCGTCAACGAGCTGGGCGAGATCGGCATCGACAATGAACTGGTCGAGGTGTCGTCCGAGCAGATGATGCTGCTCAACAACGGGTGTCTCTGTTGCGTGCTGCGCGGCGATCTGCAGGAAACGCTGCGCGAACTGTTCATCAAACGCCGCAATGGCGAGATCATCGACTTCGACCGGGTGGTCATCGAAACCACCGGCCTCGCCGATCCGGCGCCGGTGATGCAGACGCTGATCACCGACACGCTGCTGCTCGAACTCTATCGACTGGACTGCGTGGCGACGCTGGTGGATGCCGTGAACGCGCCGGGCCAGCTCGAACAGTATTCGGAACCGGTCAAGCAAGTCGCGCTGGCCGACCGCCTGGTGGTGACGAAAACGGATCTCATTACCGAAAAACAGTTGGCTGCCTTGACGGGGCGGCTGCACGAAATCAATCCCAACGCGCCGGTGCGCATCGCGCTCAACGGCGAGATCGAGCTTTCGTTCCTGGTCGACGTCGGCCTGCGCCGGGCGAGCGCACGGCTGGAAGAAGTCGAGCGCTGGCTCGGCGACCTCCAAGCGCATGACCACGACGGGGAGCACCGGCACGATGACCAGGTGCGGACATTCGTGCTGCGTTTCGACCAACCCATGCCGTGGGCGGCGTTCACCCAGTGCATGGAAGTGCTGACGGCGCTGCGCGGTCCCGATCTGCTGCGCGTGAAAGGACTCGTCAACGTCGAAGGCAAGTCCGGCCCGATGGTGGTGCAGGGCGTGCAGCACCTGTTTCACCCGCCGCTGGAACTGGCCGCATGGCCGAGTGGTGATCGCACGACGCGGCTCGTCTTCATCACGCGCGGCATCACCCGCGAGACCGTACTGCAGCTCTTCAGTGTCGTCGGCGCGCTGGCGGCCGATTCAGGCCGCCCGCAGTAAGGCAGAGCGCCGTCTCGGCGCGAAACCCGCTCAGTCGACGCTCGCGCCTACCGACCGAACGATGGCGCCGAGTTTTTGGACTTCCGAACGCAAGTGCGTTCCGAACTGTTCGGGCGTCATGGTGACCGGCTCTGCTCCCACCTTGTCAAGTATCGGCTTCAACTCGGGAGAGCGTATGGCCTTGCCGATCTCGGCGTTGAGTCTGCTGACGATCTGGGGCGGGATGTTCGCCGGACCGATGATGCCGCTGTAGAGCACCATCTCATAGCCCTTGAGGCCGGCCTCGCTCACGGTTGGCACGTCGGGCGCTGCGTTCGATCGCTTCGGGCTGGTCACCGCCAGCGCGCGCAGCTTGCCGGCCTGGACGTTGGGCAACGCCGGCGGCATGGTTGGAAATGAAACGGCAACCTCGCCGCCCAGCAATGCCGCCACCGATTGGGGACTGCCCTTGAACGGCACGTGCACCATATCGATGCCCGCCATCGATTTGAACAACTCCGTCGACAAATGCACGATCGTGCCGTTGCCCGAGGAACCGTAGACAATCTGACCCGGCCTCACCTTGGCGAACGCGATCAACTCCTTCACGCTTTTCACCGGGAGAGACGGATGCACGACCAGGATCAGAGGCGTCGTGGCGAGCATCTGGATCAATGTGAAATCCTTGACCGAGTCGTACGGCAGCCGCCGATAGAGGCTGGCGTTGATCGCGTGGGTGGTGATGTCCTGCAGATAGAGCGTGTGCCCATCGGGGGAAGATCGCGCCACGACTTCGGAGGCGATCGTGGTGCCGGCGCCCGGCCGGTTCTCGACCACGATCTGCTGGCCGAGGACGGGGCCCAGTTTGGTGCCGAGGGAGCGCGCGAGCAAGTCGGAGATGCCGCCGGGCGTGAAGGGCACGATCAGCCGGACTGGCTTGGTCGGAAAGGGCTGGGCGAGAGCTTTTTCGGCGGCAAGCCCCGGAACGACGAGGGCGAGAACAAAGAGCGCGCGGGCGACGATCATGGAATCCCTCCTTGCCGTTGTTTTGCGCGATACTAGCACATGGCCTGCGGCGCACCCACAACCGGGCGGAGAACGACGGGCGGATATCGAGGGAGGGACTCATGAGACGCATATGCGGGTTCTTTGCTGCATCGATCATGTTCAGCTTGGTGGCATGCTCGGCGGTAGCACAAACCTATCCGGCTCGACCGGTACGAATGATGGTGCCGTTCCCGGCGGGCGGAGGCTCCGATACCATGGGGCGCATCGTCGGGAGCAAACTCAGCGAACGTCTCGGCCAGCAGATCGTCGTGGAAAACCGGCCGGGCGCAGCGGGCAGCATCGGCGCCGACATCGTGGCACGGGCGCCGGCCGACGGTTACACCATCCTGCTCGGCTCGACCTCGGAACTCGTGCAGTACCCCAACGTGAACCCCAAAATCCCCTACGATCCGGTGCGCGATTTCGCGCCGATCTCCCTGATCGGCACCATCCCGCTGGTGCTGGTCGTCCATCCCTCGCTGCCGGTAAAGAACGTGAAGGACCTCGTTGCGCTCGCGAAAGCGCGTCCCGGCGAAATCAACTTCGGCTCCGCGGGGCAGGGCGCCACCACGCACCTTGCGGTGGAGTTGTTCATCCTGATCACGAAGGTGAAGTTGACGCATGTGCCGTACAAAGGCAGCCCCCAGGCGGTGGCTGATCTCGTTGCAGGTAATGTCCAGCTTGGGATCCCGACGATGCCGGCGGCGTTGCCTTTCATCAAGTCAGGCCGCGTCAAGGTGCTGGCCGTATCCACCGCCAGGCGCGCATCCAACCTTCCCGAAGTACCCAGCCTGAACGAGGCCGGCGTGAAGGGCTACGACGCGGTGTTATGGACCGGGATACTGGCGCCTACCGGCACCCCGGGAGACGTGATCAAACGCCTCAACGAAGAAATCGCAAAAGTCCTGGCGCTGAAGGACGTGCAGGACGCGCTCGATCGACAGGGTGCAGAGACGCAAAGCAGCACGCCTGCGCAATTCTCCGCTTTCATCAAAGCCGAACACGCGAAGTGGGCGAAGGTGGTGAAGGAGGCGGGAATTCGCATCGAGTAAGATCAGCTTCCGGTTTTTCCTCGCCCATCGCACCGGCAGCGCGACGCCGTTCTCGGCTGCACGCCGGTCCGGGCCATGAAACATACGTCGTGCTGCCGATCGTTCCGGCAGCACGCTGACCGGTTTCGTGCGCTGAATTCTTCCGGGGCGGGACTGCGACTCCCTCGATAAGACCGGGGAATGCCTGTCAGTGTCCGGGCGTGACGATCTGAATCGAAACTCGACTGACGTTGATAAATGGGGCAGTCAGTACCAGGCGGCCGCCCAATTCCCAGACCTCCACATCCGTGACTGCGATGAAGTCCTTGGCGTCAACCATGTAATCCGTTACGCGCGCTCCCGGCACGAGGTTGATATGGCCCTTGATACGATACGTCTGGGTGAGAATGGTGACTTTGGTCTTGTTTTCAGTGCTTTCAGTTGTAGCCATAAATTGTCTCCCTGGTTGAGCAACGCCCCGCGCGCTCCCATTCGTGGCATTATCAACCTGCGCCGGGATTTGCGCAATCGGGTCAAAGAGTTGGCGCAAATGCTTAAAAATGAATCGAAGAAATGAACAGGAGCCCTACTCATGACAACTGCTGGACCCGCGATCCGTGAAATTTTTCACGGCTTGCGGCACTCAATGTGGGAGTGTGTGCACTATGTCATGGAACGGCCGACTCCGTTATCCCATGATGACAGTTCCTAAATTGGAGGTTTTGCGCCATGATGTGGCCTCACGATGACCTTCTGACCTTCGAGCTCGGTCCCGACAAGGAGCGGCTATTCATCCACGGTGACCCAACCGGACTGCGTCGGCTCGCCAATCTTTTGAACGAACTCGCCGATGCGGCGGACCGCGGTGAACTGCCGCACGAACGCCTAAGGACTGACAATTGGGGTGGATACGGGTTGTCGGCAGAAGCCCAAGAACATTACAGCGAATGCCTGAACTGCGTAATGATTTACGGGTGGTCCGACAGGGAAGGGCCGAAGTTTCACCGTCCCTGGTGAGGGCGCCGCCCGCGGAGCAGGGTGGCGCGGTGTGCATTGAGTTCCTGATCGCTATCGTTTCCTCGCACGCTGTGAGTATCTTGTCCGCCGGGTCAACGAGCGCGGCACAAAGAGCCATCCGCTGACGGCGGCACAGAAGGCGCGCAACCGGCGTTTCTCCCGGGTGCGCGCGATCGGCGAGCATCCGTACCTGGTGGTTAAGCGCCTCTGGGGCATGTGAAGGTGCGCTGCCGGGGCATCAGTTGTCCGCTCAGGCGGCACGTGACATATCAATCTCAAGAAGCGCGAAGTGACGCAAGCCAGTGCTCGGCCGGGAAATCGTAGAAGGCGAGCAGGCTCTTCCTTTTCCTGTCCTTTGCCAGGCACTCGTAGGTGGCGAGGAAACACTCGAACGCGCGCTCGGCCTCGGCCCGGGTCTCGGTCATCCAGATCTCGTGCAGCATCGATTTCGCTTTCGGCTGCACGCCCTTGGGCCGATAGTTGAGCACGTTCATCGTCTTGTGCATCCAGCAGCGCTGAGGCCGCGTCTCGGGGAAGACCTCTTCGAGCGCTGCCATCCGCTTTACTGACGTGAAGACGCTGGGCAGCGAATGAGAAGGGAATGGTGCGGGCCATGCGAAACAGCATGACCAGCGCGCTGCTCCCCTCGGCAGCAAGCTGCAGGCGGCGCAACGCACGTTCAGGAACGCGGTTCAGCCAGAGCAGCGCTGCCCCGCAGCTACCCGATCGCAGTGCCTGCTCTCCCGCCCACAGCCGCGCTTCAACAGTTTCCGGCCGGATCAGCATCACATGTGACAAGCGGACGCCGTGACCGAGGAGCGCAGGGGCGTAGGGAAGGTAAGGCGGCACGGTCGTTGCCGCGCCAGAGAGCGGGGTGATTAAGAACGGCATCGAGCGAGGGTGCAGCCACGGGAGAAACCTAAAAAAACCGGAGAAAATTAACCGCGGATAAACACCGATCATTCATAACGCTTTGCCGTTGCGAATCACGCCCACCGCAATACCCTCGATCACAAGCGGTTCCCGGCGCGTGTCGACGGCGATAATGCTGAATTCAGGATTTTCCGGAATCAGTTCAACGAGATGGCGTTGACGGCGAATGCGTTTGACGGTGACTTCATCACTGATGCGCGCTACCACGATCTGTCCCGACCTGAATTCATGCGTGCGGTGCACAGCCAGCAGATCACCGTCGAGAATGCCTGCCTCCTGCATGCTCGATCCCCTGACCTTCAGAAAATAGTCGGCGCGCGGCTTGAACAGGAGGGGATCGATCTGGTAGCGGCTTTCGATATGCTCGGCGGCCAGGATGGGACTGCCTGCAGCGACCCGGCCGACGACGGGAATTCCCGCCGATTGTTTCAATCTGATGCCGCGCGAGGCGCCGGGAGCCATCTCGATCGCACCTTTGCGAGCCAATGCCCGCAGGTGTTCTTCGGCGGCATTGGGTGAACGAAAACCCATGGCTCGACAAATTTCAGCGCGCGTCGGCGGAAACCCCGAACTCCTGGTGTGGATGCGGATGAATTCCAGAATCTCTGCCTGGCGGGAAGTCAGTTCATCGTCCATGATCCCCTCGATACTGTAATTATATACAGTATTTCAAAAACCACCGCAAACGCATTCCTGACGATGCACCGGTCCGACGTCATCCGGGGCATCGGGTCTAAAAATGCTTGCTCTGGAATCGGTTGCGCCGCCCCGTTCACTGCTGCAAGCCGGCGCGCAGTGATAGGTTTTTCTTGGATTCCATTGTGATTTTTGTTACACTTCAAAGCTCTGTATGAAAAGAAGATGGGCGGTTCGCCCATTTTTTGTTTGTGGCAACGATTCGCGATGGATTTGCAGGCGCTGCTGGAGGCGACACTGGCCGGGCTGGGGTATGAATTGGTGGATCTCGAAAGATCCGGCAGGGGCCGGTTATTGCGCGTATTTATCGACAAGGCCGGCGGCGTCAACGTCGATGATTGTGCGGCGGTGAGTCACCATCTGAGCCGGGTCTTGACGGTGGAGGGCATCGCTTATGATCGGCTCGAGGTTTCTTCACCGGGCCTGGACAGGTTGCTGAAGAAGGAACGGGATTTTGTGCGTTTCGCCGGGCAGAAGGCGCGCATCAAGCTGCGCGTGCCGGTCGACGGACAAAGAAATTTCGTGGGTGTATTGCGGGAAACGCGTGCCGGCAAGGTGCAGCTCGAGATCGACGGTAGGTTGTTGTCGCTCGATCTGGACAATCTGGAAAAGGCGCGGCTGGTCCCCGCGATTTAGCAGGAGGTCGAGATGAGCCGGGAAATTTTGCTGTTGGTGGACGCCTTGGCGCGCGAGAAGAACGTCGAGAAGGAGATCGTATTCGGCGCCTTGGAGCTCGCTCTGGCCTCTGCGGCCAAGAAGCGCTTCAATGAAGACGTGGATGTGCGCGCATCCGTCGACCGCGCGACCGGCGCCTTTACCTTCTTCCGTCGCTGGCAGGTCGTGAACGACCCGGATATCGAGACACCGTCGCGGCAGTACAAGCTGCACGAAGCAAAGGAGATTGATCCCGAGAGTGAAGTGGGTCAGTTCATCGAAGAACCGATCGAGGGCATGGAGGTCGGCCGCATCGGCGCGCAGACCGCAAAGCAGGTCATTCTGCAGAAGATCCGCGATGCGGAGCGGGAGCAGATCCTGAATGATTTCCTGGCCCGCAAAGAACATCTGGTGACGGGTGTGATCAAGCGCATGGAGCGCGGCAACGCCATCATCGAATCGGGGCGTCTTGAAGCGATGCTGCCGCGCGACCAGATGATTCCCAAGGAGAACCTGCGGATCGGCGACCGTGCGCGCGCCTATTTATGGAAAATCGATCGCGCGAGCCGCGGGCCTCAGCTGATTTTGTCGCGCACTGCGCCGGAATTCCTGGTCAAGCTGTTCGAACTCGAGGTGCCTGAACTCGAAGACGGACTGCTCGAGATCAAGGCCGCGGCACGCGATCCCGGTTCGCGCGCCAAGATTGCCGTGAAATCGAACGATCAGCGCATCGACCCGATCGGCACCTGTGTCGGCATGCGCGGCTCGCGCGTGCAGGCGGTCACTTCCGAGCTTGCCGGGGAGCGGGTGGACATCATTCTGTGGAACCCGGATCCCGCCCAGTTCGTGATCAATGCTCTGGCACCAGCCGAGGTGAGCAGCATCGTGGTGGACGAGGAAAAGCACAGCATGGACATCGTGGTCGACGAGGAGAATCTCGCGCAGGCGATCGGGCGCAACGGCCAGAATGTGCGGCTTGCGAGCGAGCTCACCGGCTGGGAGCTCAACATCATGACGGTGGAGGAGTCGCAGAAAAAATCCCAGGAAGAATCAACTCGCATCTGTGCGACGTTCATGGAGAAGCTCGACGTGGACCAGGAGGTCGCCGACATTCTCGTGCAGGAAGGTTTCTCGACGCTCGAGGAAGTCGCCTATGTCCCGCTCAATGAAATGCTCGAGATCGAGGCATTTGACGAAACGACCGTCAACGAGCTGCGGAGCCGCGCGCGGAATGCATTGCTCACCCAGGCCATCGCGACCGAAGAAAAGGTCGAACACGAGATCGAGGACCTGATGAAGGTGGAAGGGATGGATAAAGAGACGGCGCGCCTGCTTGCATCGAAAGGCATCAGCACGCAGGAGCAGTTGGCGGATTACGCAGCTGACGACCTGGTGGAACTCGCCGGCTTGGATTCCGAGCGCGCGAAGGAAGTGATCATGGCTGCTCGCGCGCCGTGGTTTGCAGAAACTAACGCATAAGCAGGAATAAATGGCGCAGATCAACGTCACTCAATTTGCCAGTGAGCTGGGGCTCCCCCCGGGACTGCTCATCGAGCAGCTGCAGGCGGCCGGCGTGAAAAAAGCGCTGGCCGAAGACACGCTGCTCACTGAAAAGGACAAGACGCAGCTGCTGGATTACCTGCGCCAGGCGCACGGCGGGAAGGAAGCCAAGCAGAAGATTACGCTGACCCGCCGGCAGACATCCGAAATCAAGAAATCGGACAGCAGCGGAAAATCGCGGACGATCCAGATCGAGGTGCGCAAGAAGCGCGTGCTGGTAAAGCGCGACGCCGTTGAACCGGAGGCGCCGAGCGAGGTGAAACCCGTTCTCGACGCGGAGCAGATCGCGCTGCGGGAGGCGGAAGCGAAGAAGCAGGCGGAACTCATCGCCCGCCAGAGCGAAGAGGCGCAAAAGAAACAGCAGCGTCGCAAGAAGGCGGCGGAGCCGGAAGTGTCCGCGGCGCAAGCCAAACCCGCCGGACAGGCGAAAATTGCGGAGCAGCCGGCGCCCGAGGCTCCGGTGCACGTCGAGGGCACTTTGCACAAACCTGAAGTCAAGGCCGACGAAAAAGCGGGAAAAGTCGAAAAGAAAGGGGCCAAGAAGCAGGTCAAGCAGGTCATCTGGAAAGACGAGGCCGCAAGGAAACGCAGCATCAAGGTGCGCGGCGATGTGACGGGGGGAATGGGCTGGCGCGAGCGCAAGGCGCGCCATGCGGCTCACAAGGAGGAAGGCGAGCAACCGCAAGCCTTCTCCGCGCCCACCGAACCGATCATTCGCGAGATCATGGTGCCTGAAACCATCACTGTCGGCGACCTGGCGCACAAGATGTCGGTCAAGGCGGCCGAGGTAATCAAGGCGCTCATGAAGCTTGGCACGATGGTGACCATCAACCAGGTGCTCGACCAGGATACGGCGATGATCGTTGTGGAGGAAATGGGACACATCGCCAAACGCGCCAAGCTCGACGAACCCGACGCGTTCCTCGCGGAAGAACAGCGGGCGCCTTCAGAGGCGAGACTCGATCCACGCGCACCGGTGGTGACCGTCATGGGCCATGTCGATCACGGCAAGACCTCGTTGCTCGACTATATCCGCCGCACGCGTGTGGCCAGCGGGGAGGCGGGCGGCATTACGCAGCATATCGGCGCCTATCACGTCGAAACCCGCAAGGGCATGGTCACCTTTCTCGATACGCCTGGTCATGAGGCGTTCACGGCCATGCGCGCGCGCGGCGCGAAAGTAACGGATATTGTCATTCTGGTGGTCGCTGCCGACGACGGGGTGATGCCGCAGACGATCGAGGCCATCCATCATGCCAAGGCTGCCAAGGTGCCGCTCGTAGTGGCGCTCAATAAGGTCGACAAGCCGGAAGCCAACCCCGACCGGGTCAAACAGGATCTCGCAGCGCAGGAGGTCGTACCGGAGGAATGGGGCGGGGACACCATGTTCGTCGAGGTTTCCGCCAAGACCGGCAAGGGCATTGATGCGTTGCTCGACAGCGTGCTGCTGCAAGCCGAGGTGCTGGAACTCAAGGCACCTCAGGATGCGCCGGCAAAAGCGATCGTGATCGAGTCCCGACTGGATAAAGGTCGCGGTCCCATTGCAACGGTTCTGGTCCAGTCAGGAACACTGAAGCGCGGCGATGTATTGCTGGCCGGCGCAGTGTTCGGGCGCGTGCGCGCGATGCTGGACGAGGCGGGGCGCGCCATCGAGCAGGCCGGGCCTTCGATCCCGGTCGAGATCCTGGGCCTGTCGGATGTTCCGGCAGCGGGCGCCGACGTACTCGTGCTGGGCGACGAGCGCAAGGCGCGCGAGATCGCGCTTTTCCGTCAGGGAAAATTCCGCGACGTGAAACTCGCCAAGCAGCAGTCGGCGAAACTCGAAAACATGTTCGAGCAAATGGGCGAAGGCGAAAAGAAGACGCTGTCGCTCATCATCAAGGCCGATGTGCAGGGATCATACGAAGGCCTGTCCCACGCACTGAGCAAGCTTTCCACGGACGAGGTCCGGGTGAACATCGTGCACTCTGCGGTGGGTGGAATCACTGAATCGGACGTCAATCTGGCTCTGGCATCGAAAGCGGTGATCATCGGCTTCAACACGCGGGCGGACGCTGCGGCACGAAAACTCGCCGAGAGCGGCGGGGTCAGCATCCGCTACTACAATATCATCTACGACGCGGTGGACGAGGTGAAAGCCGCGCTGTCCGGAATGCTCGCGCCGGAGCGCAAGGAAAGTACGATCGGCCTGGTCGAGATCAGAAAGATCTACAAGATATCGAAGGTCGGGACCATCGCCGGGTGCATGGTCCTGGAAGGCGTGATAAAACGGGGGGCGCGAGTGCGCCTGTTGCGCGATCATGTGGTGGTTCACGACGGTGAGCTCGATTCGTTGAAGCGCTTCAAGGACGATGTCCGCGAAGTCAAGGCGGGCTTTGAATGCGGTCTTTCGTTGAAGAACTACAACGACATCAAGGAAGGCGACCAGCTCGAAGCCTACGAAGTGGTCGAGGTGGCCAGAACGCTATAGGATCGCGGAGCGAGGATTGAGGATCGAGAAGCGGTATCCTGACACTCAATCCTCAATCCTGAGTTTCCAATCCTCATGCCAAGAGATTTTCCACGCAGCCGCCGGATCGCCGAGCAGATCCAGCGTGAACTTTCAGATATCATCCGGCTCGAACTCAAGGATCCGCGAGTCGGCATGGTCACGATCACCGATGTCGAGGTAAGCCCGGACCACGCTTACGCGAAGGTTTTTTTTACGCTGCTGGGCGACGCTGCAAAAATCGAGGAGACGGTGGGGGCCCTGCAGCATGCGGCGGGTTTCCTGCGCAGCCAGCTCGCGCACAGAATCAAGTTGCGAACCGTTCCGCATCTCCAATTCAAGTACGACGTGTCGGTGGAGCGCGGCGCGCGGCTGTCTCAGCTGATTGACGCCGCTGTGGCCGCTGATTCCGACCGTCCGACGAAGAAGTGAACCACGCGCATGCGGCATCCGCGGCGGCAATCCGGCAGAAGCGCGCCATAAACGGCGTTATCCTGCTCGACAAGCCCACCGGTATCACTTCCCAGACCGCGGTACTCAAAGCAAAGCGCTTGTTCGCTGCGGTCAAGGCCGGCCATACCGGAACGCTGGACCCGATGGCGAGCGGCCTGCTGCCGATATGCTTCGGCGAGGCCACGAAATTTTCCCATCTGCTGCTGGACGCGGACAAGGCTTACACGGCGACTGTTAAACTCGGCATCACCACCTCGACCGGCGACATGGAAGGGGAGGTAACCAGTACTGCGCCGGTCGAGGTCGAGCCGTCCGCGGTCGAGACGGTGCTGCATCGCTTTACTGGAGAAATTCTTCAAACGCCGCCGATGTACAGCGCGGTCAAGCACGCCGGAAAACCGCTCTATAAGTATGCGCGGGCAGGAATGGATCTCGCGCGGGCGGCACGACGGGTTCGCATACGCGAAGTCGCCATGGAGGCGCTCACACAGGATGAGTTGCATATCAGGTTAACGTGCAGCAAGGGCACTTATGTCCGCGTGCTGGCTGAAGACATCGGACGCGAACTGGGTTGCGGTGCCTGTCTTTCTGCGCTCAGGCGCACGGCGGTCGGCGTTTTCGCGCTCGACGCAGCGGTCAGTCTGGACGCGCTGTATGAGATGGCGCCGGACGAGCGCGACGCGTACCTCCTGCCGGTGGATTCGCTGGTTGCCACGCTGCCACGCATCGATCTCGAAGCCGCCCAGGTTCGTAGAATCACGACCGGCCTCGCGGTGCATGGGGCGGCCACCGCGTCTTCCGGGCTGGTCAGAATCTACGGGCCGGGCCAGGAGTATCTTGGAATTGCGATGGTGGATGCTCCCGGCGGCACCATAGTGCCGCGCCGTCTGATGGCAACTGGCGTCGAACGCACGAGTTGACGACGGTTGGCTTGAGCGGGCGTGCCGTCAAAACCGGCATGGTCAGATATTGCTTGAGAAAACGCGAGCTTAGAGAGTAAAATAACGCGTTTTTCAGCTGGAGATGGAAGATGGCAGTTACGATTACCCAGAAGGCTCAACTGGTGAACGACTACCAGCGGGCCAAGGGCGACACCGGATCACCGGAAGTGCAGATCGCGTTGCTGACAGCGCGCATCACGGATCTCACCGAGCACTTCAAGACTCATGTCAAGGATCACCATTCTCGCCGCGGCTTGTTGCGGATGGTGAGCCGTCGTCGCAAGCTTCTGGATTATTTAAAGAAAACCAATGCCGAGCAGTACAAGGCATTGATTGACCGCTTGGGGTTGCGCAAATAACAACAGCTCTACCAGGGTGGGTAGCGCTGGCCATGAGCTGCAGCGAGGACACCTTCAGCGCAAATTGGGTGGCCCTGTCTGCTGCGCTTCGACTTTATAACGTGCAAGACCGCGACCGTGCGGTCTTTTTTGTTTTCACGTAAAGGATAACACTTTGAATCATATTCAGAAAACGCTGATGTGGGGGCGTCACCGGCTGACGCTCGAGACCGGGGAAATCGGGCGCCAAGCTACGGGCGCCGTAATGGTGAACATGGAAGACACGGTAGTACTGGTGACCGTGGTGGGCGACAAGACGGCCGAGGCGGGCCAGGATTTTCTGCCGCTGACGGTGGATTATCAGGAGCGAACTTACGCCGCTGGCAAGATACCGGGCGGCTTCTTCAAGCGCGAGGGGCGTCCCTCGGAAAAAGAAATCCTGACGTCGCGA
>JACQOK010000474.1 GCA_016202565.1 Betaproteobacteria bacterium
CATCAGATTCCCTCCTCCCTATGCCCTCGCGCCGGATCGCGCGCGAAGCCCTCTACTGTCACTACTCAAGATTATCCAGTTTCGATCCGTTTGTCGCGATTACCCCCGAATAATAACGTGCACTGGCCTTGGGGGTACGGCGCTGGGTCTCGAAATCCACGTGCACGATGCCGAATCGTTTCGAGAAGCCCAGAGACCACTCAAGGTTATCGAGAAACGACCAGGCAAAATAACCCCGGAGATCGCATCCCGCCTTGATCGCGTCCGCAACGGCGCACAGGTGCCGGCGCAGATAGTCTACGCGCAACGGGTCGGAGAGCCGCTCTCCTGCGACAGCGGGCGGGTCGTAAAATGCAGCCCCGTTCTCGGTGATATATACGGGCGGGTTGCCGAAACGGTCTTTCACCCAGATGAGTATATCCGTCAACCCTTGCGGAAACACCTCCCAGCCGGTCTCGGTATACGTTGCTTGTCTCTGGCGCACCCCTGACGCGCGCAACGGCCAGGCGTCGGGGTCGTAACGGGTAACGTTGCGCGTGTAATAGTTGATGCCGAGAAAATCGAGCGGTTCGCGGATCAGCAGGTAATCTTCCTCCGGCCGCTGCGGCCAGGCTTCGCCGAAGATCTCCGTCAGTTCCGCGGGGTAACGACCGAGTAGCACCGGGTCGAGATACTGACGGTTCATGTAGGCGTCGGCGCGCGCCGTCGCAGCCACGTCTTCCGGACTTTGCGACGCCGGGTATTTCGGCTCGAGATTGACCACGAGCCCGATGCGGTGCTTGCCAGCTGCGCGGTAGGCGCGTACCGCCATGCCGTGTGCGCGCAGCAGGTTGTGCGTGGCGATCGGCGCTTCGAAGCGGTTGCGGTGACCAGGCGCAAGCGCTCCCTGCAGATAGCCGCCGTCGGTGACGACCCAGGGTTCGTTCAACGTGGCCCACAATTTGACGCGACCGTCCAGGCGTCGAAACATCGTCTGCGCGTAATCCGCGAACCATGACGCGACGTCCGGATTGAGCCATCCGCCGCGGTCATCCAGTGCTGCCGGCAAATCCCAGTGGTAGAGCGTCGCCATCGGCTCGATCCCGTGCTCGAGCAGGGTGTCGACCAGACGTTCGTAAAAATCCAGACCGGCCGCGTTAACCCGATCTTTGCCTTCGGGCAGCACGCGCGCCCATGCGATGCTGAAACGATAGGCCTTGAGACCGAGCTCGCCCATCAGCGCGATATCGTCGCGATACCTGCGATAGTGGTCGCACGCGACATCGCCGGTATCGCCATCGTGCATCCTGCCCGGCGTGTGTGCGAAGCGCTGCCAGATGCTTGCGCCCGCGCCGTCAGCGAGCGGTGAACCCTCGACCTGATACGCCGAGGTGGCGGCACCCCACAGGAAATTCTCTGGAAAAGTGTAGCTTTGCTTCAAACCGACTTCGGATCCTGCGGGTGCTAAGATAACAATCTAGGACGGACCTATTTTAGGCGGCGAATCGAGCCGTATCAAGGGCATCGCACAGTTTCCGGATCTGACACCGTCGATTACGCACACCGTCAGCAATTCGAGTAGACAAAAGCATGGCCGAGGTACGGCTCCATCAGGTCAGCAAGATATACGACAACGGCCATATCGCCGTGAGCGCTGCGAGCTTTCAGGCCAGGGACGGCGAGCTGCTGGTGCTCGTGGGTCCGTCAGGATGCGGCAAGTCTACCGTACTGCGCATGATTGCCGGCCTCGAACCGATCAGCGGCGGCACGGTGTCGATAGACGGCCGGATCGTCAACGACGTGGCGCCGAAAGATCGTGATATCGCCATGGTCTTCCAGAGCTATGCGCTCTACCCGCATATGAGCGTGGCGGAAAACCTCGCTTTTGGACTGAAACTGCGCAGGAAGCCACCGGCGGAGATTTCACAGCGGGTGCGAGCGGCGGCCGAGAAGCTGGGCTTGCTCGAAGTCCTCGAGCATCGTCCCGGCATGCTGTCGGGGGGACAGCGCCAGCGCGTGGCGCTGGGTCGGGCCATCGTGCGCAATCCCAAGGTATTCCTGCTGGACGAGCCGTTGTCGAACCTCGATGCCAAGCTGCGCCTGTCCATGCGCATGGAGATCGCCAAGCTTCAGCGCAGCCTGCGTGCCACCATGATCTATGTCACCCACGACCAGATCGAGGCGATGACTCTCGGTCAACGCATTGTCGTGCTGAACGGCGGCGTGATACAGCAAATCGATACGCCGATGCGACTTTACGAGCGGCCGGTGAACCTGTTTGTGGCTGGTTTTTTCGGGAGCCCGGCGATGAATTTTTTCCGCGGGGTCCTGGCACGCAATGGCGGTCTGCGGTTGATCGAAAACGACGTGACCTTGCCGATCGGTGACTTGGCGCATACCCATCCCCGGATCAAGGAATACGAGGGACGGGAAATCGTGCTTGGACTGCGCCCGGAAGACTTGCGCCCCGCTCCGAATGATGCTGCCCACTCCGGGGTGCCGGTCTTTTCCGCGCGGCTGGAGTATGTCGAACCGGTGGGCAATGAAGTCTTCCTCAACCTGCGCTTCGGCGCCTGCGACCTGGTGGCGCGGATCGCGCCCACGACGCTGCCGGAACCCGGAAGCGCGGTGCGCTTGACATTCCCGCCAGCCAACCTCCACTGCTTTGATCCGCAATCCGGACTGAGGATCGGCACGTAGGTTGGGGTGAACGACGTGAACCCCAACGATCCGGACTCGCATGCACTCCTGCGTTGGGTTTCGGCGCTTCGCCTCAACCCAACCTACATCACGGCGCGCTGGTCGGACGGCGGCGGCGTCCATTGATAGAGCCAGGTCTCGGTCAGCGGCTGCCCCCCGGCGCGCAGATACAGGCGAAGATTGATCGGCTCGACGCTGTTGTCGGTCGGCTTGAGATCGAACATCGCGCGATAACCTCGAACGGCGTGCAGCGGTCGCGCCGAGGTGATGTCGATCTCGCCACGGGAGGCGGTGATCACCGGTTCCACCTTGGTGTCCTGGCCGATCATCGCCAGATTGGCGCCTGCGAAGTCCACCACGAAGCGCCAGGAAAAATAACCGCGCTTGCGGCCGATCACGCCGCCCAGGCCGGTACGCGTCGCGACGACCTGCGCGAGCGGAGAGCTGACCGGAATTCTCGCCCCCCAGTGCAGGCGGTGGCTGAACAGCGCTTCCTGTCCCGGGCGCGGTTTGTCCGCCGGGTTCCAGAACGCGACGATGTTGTCGAAGGTTTCATCGACGGTCGGCAACTCCACCAGCTGCACGGAGCCCCTGCCCCAGCCGGATTTCGGCTCGACCCACAAGCTTGGCCGCAGATCGTAGAACGCGCCGTCGTCCTGGTAATGATCGAAGTCCCGGTCGCGCTGGAGCAACCCGAAGCCGCGCGGGTTCTCATCGCTGTAGGCGTTGAAGCGCAGGCTCGCCGGATTGCTGAGCGGACGCCAGATCCATTCACCGCTGCCGGTCCACAGCGCGAGGCCGTCGGAGTCGTGGATCTCGGGACGCCAGTCGTTCGCCACACGACGGTCGTTCTCGCCGTATTGAAACATGCTCGTCAGCGGAGCGATGCCGATGCGTTCAATGTCCTTCCGCGGATAGAGTGCCGCGTCGACCTCCATCACCAGGGTGGCGCCCGGGTAGATGACGAAACGGTAAGCCCCGGCGGTGCTCGGCGAGTCGAGCAGCGCGTAAACCGTGAGCTTTCCTGAGTCTTTTTCCGGCCGTTCAAACCAGAAGGCCGTGAACAGCGGGAATTCCTCGGGACGGTCCATACCTGTATCGATGGCGAGGCCACGCGCCGACAGGCCATATTGCATCTCGCCGCCTACCGCGCGGAAGTAGCTCGCGCCGAGAAAGGCGGCGATGTCGCGCTTGAGGTCGGTATGGAAATAGAGCTGGAAGCCGGCAAAACCCAGATCCCTGGGCATGCGCGAGCCCTTCAATCCGCTCTTGCCATAATCGAACATCTCGGGATCGTAGGCGAGTTCCTGCGCCTGACCGTTCACCACTTCGTGCATGCGTACGGGGTTCAGGAAGAACAAGCCCAGATGGAAAAATCTCACCTGGAAGTGCAGGCGGTCCGGCGCCCAGAGTGCGTGGTCGGCACGGTAGCGGATGTCCTGGTACTGGTCCCAGTCCAGGTTTTTCACCTGATCCGGGAGGCGGCTCGCCGGCGGCTGGTGGGCCGTATTGGCCAGTGCGCGCGCCTGCCCCTTGAGCCACGCGTAGTCGAAGGGCTGCGGCTTCCCCAGCGATTTAAGGCTCGCCGCGCCGGCGGATGCAGCCCACGGCAGGGAAATACCCGGCACGGTGAGCGCGCCGAGGGTTTTCAGCACAGTGCGTCTTTGCATGGTTCTTTCTTTCTTTTTTGGGGGGCCTTCGTTCCCGCTTTTTTATGCGCTTATGTTTCGCGGGCCGTGCGCCATCGCGGGGCCGCTTCGGTCGAAACCCAGACTTGGAAATGCAAGCGGGAAAGCGCGAGCGGATCATTGAGCAGGGTCATCTTCTCCCGGGCACTCAGCGCGTTGGGGCCGTCTATCAGCGCGGCGCGTACCAGCCGGCGCCGCTCATTGCGAATGGCATTGGACGGTCTCAGACGGGCAACGCCGGATGAACAAGCCAGAGCGTTGACCACCGGATCGACCACGGCCTCGACAAAACCGGGCGGCTTCGCTGCGTGCTTGACTCCTTTGCGCGCCCAGCGGATTTCCTTCGGCGGCCACGATTCCTCCGGAATCATGAAAAAGCGCACCCGGCGCAGGCGGCGGCCGAGCGAGGTGCGGCTCGAATAAACGGATAGCGGAATCGACAGGATCAAGGCCCCGACCACCGGCAGCAGCCACCACAGGAAGGAGGGATTGAGCCAGTAGACGCCGGCCGCCCACACGATACCGAGCACGGTATGCCAGCCGTGCCGGCGCAAGGCTTCCCCCCATGTGGTTTCGGCGTCTTCGCGCGGGGGGGATTTCCACTGCACGGTCCGGCCCAGCAACGCGGCGACGACGAATTGCGTGTGAAACAGCATGCGGATCGGGGCCAGCAGCGCGGAGTAAATCAGCTCCGCCAACATGCTCAAGGTCAGGTGCACCCCGCCGCCGAAGCGCCGGGCGCCCTGCACCAACATCAAGAGCACGCTCAGGATCTTGGGCAGGAAGAGCAGGACCGCCGTGGTGCTGAACAGCGCGATCGCGCGCCCGGGTCGCCACTCGGGCCACAGCGGAAAAAGCTGATAGGGCTCGACGAAGTACTCCGGCACCGACAGCGTGTGCACCGCCAGCAGCGCGGTGGATGCCACCAGCGCCATGAACCACAGCGGCGCCGAGAGATAGGCCATGACTCCGGTCATGAACACGACGCGGTGCGCCGGGTGCAGTCCCTTCATCAGGAACAGCCGGAAGTTCATCAGATTGCCCAGGCACCAACGCCGGTCGCGCTTCAATTCGTCGACCAGATTGGGCGGCATCTCCTCGTAGCTGCCCGGCAGATCGTAGGCCATCCACACCGCCCAGCCCGCACGGCGCATGAGCGCGGCTTCGACGAAATCGTGGGACAAGATCTCGCCCGACAGCGCCCCGCGCCCGGGCAGCCGCCCGAGCCCGCAATGACGCATGAACGGCGCCACGCGAAGGATGGCATTGTGCCCCCAGTAGTGCGATTCGCCGAGCTGCCAGAAATGCAGGCCGGCGGTAAACAGCGGGCCGTAGATTCCGGTCGCGAATTGCTGGATGCGGGCGTAGAGGGTGTCGCGACCGGCGGCGTGCGGAGCCGTCTGAATGATCCCGGCGTTGGGATTGGCCTCCATCAACCGTACCAGTTTGGTGAGGCACTTTCCGCTCATCACGCTGTCGGCGTCCAGCACGACCATGTATCGATAGTTGCGGCCCCAGCGGCGGCAGAAATCGGCCACGTTGCCGCTCTTGCGCTTGATCCGGTGCTGGCGCCAGCGATAGAAGACCCGTCCATATCCGTTTACCGCGCGGCACATCTCGAGCCAGGCCTCGGTCTCCGCCACCCGGGTATCCGGCTCGCTCGTATCGCTCAGCACAAAAAAATCGAAGTGGCGCAGTTCACCGGTCCGGGCCAGCGATTCATAGCTTGCACGCAAGCCGGAAAAGACACGGGCGACGTTTTCGTTGCAGATGGGCATGATGACGGCGGTGCGTGCCGCCTCCCCGATCGGCGCGTTGTCGGCTGCGGTGCGCGAAATGGAGTAGCGATCGCCTCCGCGCAGGCGCAGGAAGAAGCCGGCCATGGCCGTCCAGAAGCCGGCCGAGATCCAGCCGAACAGGATCGCAAAGAGGACGAGGATCACAATTTCCAGCGGCTGCCGCCCCTGGTACGGCAGCACCCGCGTCATGAAGTCGGTTGCGACAATGGTCTGCGCGAGCACGAGCGCCGCCAAGGTAGCGCGCCGCAGCGCGGCCGCCCGATGCCAGTGCCCCCGCGGATCGGGCGAATCGGCGCTCCCCGCACGGGGAGGCTCGGCGGCACGGGAGCGGAACAGCCGGAACAACCGCTCGCGCAGCCACAATGGCGGCGCCATCGATGCCCGGTTGAACGGCGGCACCGTAAACAGGCGCGGCCGTTGGTGAACATCGGTTGCGATCACCGGACCGGCCTCCGTCTGCGGCACGCCGTAGGCGAGCGCCAATCGGCGGCGTACGGAATCGTACGCCGGATTTTCCCGGTCAACGGGCTGACCGGCGAGTGCCTGATGCAGTTCGGTCATCGCCTCGCCCGCATCACCGCCCCTACACGCCGCGACCTGCTGCAGCAGTTCGCGCCGGCGCTCGGGCGCGAGCGGCAGGCGGTTGACGTACCGCTCGCAGCACTCCAGCCGGGCGGATGCGCCGGCTAATTCGGGGGCAGGACGTAACTCCATGTCTCGGATATCGGTTGATTACCGTTCGTCAAGTAACCGCGCAGTTCCACCGGTTTTTTTTCGTCGAGGCGGCGTACGCGAAACGTCATGCGCCAGCCGTCGGTGACCTCGTTCCGGAATGCCTTGCTCTCCAGGATCTGGCCGTTCCCGTCGATCGATACGACGCCCTCCAATTTTGCGTCTGCGGGCAGCTTTTTCAGGGCCGGGCCGACGAAGTCGACCGCGAACCCAAGGCTGTTGTCGGGCTTGCGCGTGTATTCGCGCCCGCGGCGCGTCTGCATCACCCAGGCGGGCGCGGGCCGCGTTTCGGCATCCTTCTGCCACCGCAGCCGATATTCGAAGTCGTACGGCTGTTTCGGCTGCGGCGCAGCCGCGGGAACCCAAAAGGCGACAATGTTGTCGTTGGTTTCGTCGCGGGTGGGAAGCTGCACCAGTTCGACCCGTCCCGCGCCCCATTTGCCCTTCGGTTCCACCCAGGCGCTCGGACGCAGCTCGTAACGCATGTGCGGATCCTCGTAGCTGCGGAACGCGCGATCGCGCTGCATCAACCCGAAACCGTTGGGATTCGTCACCGCAAATGAGGTGACCAGAAGCCGTCGCGGATTCACCAGCGGACGCCAGATCCATTCGCCGCTGCCGGTATGAATCGAAAGCCCATCGGAATCGTGCACTTCCGGCCGTGCGTCTTCAACGTTCGAGGGTTGATTCTCGCCGAAAAAATACATGCTGGTCAGCGGCGCCACACCGAGCTTTTCAATTTTTTCACGCAGGTAAAGGCGGGCCTTCACATCCATCACCGTTTCGCTGCCCGGTCTGAGGACGAACTGGTAGGCGCCGACCGCTCGCCTGGATTCGAGCAGCCCGTAGATCTTGAGCTCCGGGGCATCGGGCGCCGGATGTTCGATCCAGAATTCCACGAAGCGCGGGAACTCCTCGCCCGATAAGAGCCCCGTGTCCACCGCCAGTCCGCGCGCCGACAGGCCGTAGCGCTGTCCGCGGCCGAGCGCCCGGAAGTAGCTCGCGCCAAGGAAGGTCAGCACTTCGTCCCGGTACTTCGGCGTATTGATAGGATAGTGGACGCGGAACCCGGCAAATCCGAGGCGCCGCAGTTTTTTCGGGTCGATTTTGTTCGCGCCATAGTCGAAATCCCCCGGATCGAACTTTATTTCGCGCACACCGTCGGCTGATACCACGTTGATCCTGACCGGGTGCGCAAAACGCGCGCCCTGGTGGAAAAAGGCCAGCTCGAACGGAAGCTTGGTGCCGCGCCACAGGAACCGTTCCGGTTTGAATCGGATGTCCCAATATTGCTGGTGGGTCAGGTTCTGCAATTCTTCGGGCAGATTCGGCCCCTTCTCCTTGTGCGGCTTCCCGGCGAGTTGTCTGGCGCGCGCCGCAACATCGGAAAAGTCGAATGCCAGCACGGGCTTGCCGGCGAGGACGCACCACATCGCGATGGCGATCGCCGCCAGCAGCGCGATCCGGCTGAGAGTATCTTCTTTACGGGAATGAACCATCTCGCTGCCCGATCCGGACCCCATGCGTTCGCTGTCCCCTCGCCTGCGCTCGTCCCTTTCCTGGACGCAAAACGAACGAACAGCGGGTGACAGGACCCCGCCGCTCAGCGTTCACCACACAAGAACTTCGTCGTCAGCCGCCGCGCATTTCAAAGCGTTCAGTATTGACCCGCAGCGAGCCTTGGAGTTCCGACTCGCGCGCGGGGCTTATTGCGCATCGGGTTAAGTAGCCGCCAATCGACTTACCGGCGCCTACCGGCTATCAAGAGCATCTGACTTTGCCGCGAGCGGGCACATGGTATCGGAGCGTGGTTGTTTCAGCCTCCGACGCGGACTGAAACAAGTTTGCGAAGAGCCCAAAAATATTGGGGCTCCTTATCCTCTCGCACTACTTTCCGGACATCGGAGACAGTCGCATACCAAGAGTATAAAATCTCGTAGGAAGGGAGGAGCTGGTGAGCTTTACCAAGCGTTCAGGAATAGGTCGGAGGGAGTTCGGCTTCACCCTGCTCGAACTGCTAGTGGTGATTGTCATCATCGGTTTGCTGGTGAGCTATGTCGCCCCGCAATACTTCGGGCAGGTCGGGAAGTCGGAAATAGCCACGGCCAAAGCGCAGATCGATGCGCTGGAGAAGGCGCTCGACCAATACCGCCTCGATACCGGCCGCTACCCGAGCGTCGAGCTGGGGTTGAACGCGCTCGTTCAGCGCCCGCCGAACGAGCCGAAGTGGAACGGGCCGTACCTCAAGAAGGCCGTGCCACCCGACCCGTGGGGCAAGCCCTACCTCTACAAGTCCCCCGGCGAGCGCGGAGAATTCGATCTCCTCTCCTATGGCAAGGACGGCCAGCCGGGCGGCTCGGGCGAGAACGCCGACATCAGCAATCGATAAGGGATCGGGAGGAGCTGTTGCGCTTCGAACTGAGGGCAATCACGCAGGACGGCCGGATCGAGTCGCTGGATCTCAATGCGCTCGACGAAACGAGTGCGCGCGAGCAGGCATCGGTCCGCGGTTACACCGTCCTTACGGTGCGCCCGAAGTCGAACCTGCTCGCGCTGCGGTTCGAGCGCAGCCGCCGCTTCCCGGTGCTCCTGTTCACCCAGGAACTGCTGGTGCTGCTCAACTCTGGCTTGCCGCTGGTCGAGGCGATCGCAACGCTCGCGGAGAAAGAGCGCCATAGTGACTTCCGCACCGTGCTCGAGCGCATCGCCGCGACCCTGCGCGAGGGACGGCCCCTGTCCACGGCGCTCGAACAGCATCCAAACGCGTTCATTCCGCTTTACGTTGCGACCGTGCGTGCCAGCGAGAAAACGGGCGACCTCGGTCCGGCGCTCACCCGCTTCATCGCCTATCAGTATCAGGTCGACGCCATCCGCAAGCGCGCCGTCAACGCCTCCATCTATCCCGCGCTCCTCATCACCGTCGGCGGGCTGGTGAGCCTTTTCCTGCTGCTCTACGTCGTGCCGCGCTTCAGCCACATTTACGAAGAGCGGAGCAGCGATCTGCCGCTGTTTTCCAAGTTCCTGTTGCTTTGGGGCCAATCGGTGGAAGGTCACGCCGTCGTGGTGGTAGGCGCGCTGATCGCGGTGGGCGCGGCGCTCTGGTACGCCGCGCGTCTACCGGCGGTGCGCGCCTCGATTGAACGCGCGCTGTGGCGCCTTCCCGCAGTCGGCGAGAAGTTGAAAGTCTATCAGCTCGCCCGCTTTTACCGCACGATCGGGATGCTGCTCAAGGGCGGGATGCCGCTCGTCGCTGCGCTCGAGATGGGCGCTGAACTTCTTCACGTCGCACTACGCGAACGCCTGTCGGCCGCGTGCCGCGCGATCAGCGAGGGCCAGCCGGTGTCGGAATCGATGGACCGCAACGGACTCACCACCCCGGTGGCGCTGCGCCTGCTGGCCGTGGGCGAGCAAAGCGGCAACATGGGAGAAATGATGGACCGCATCGCCGTCTTTCACGACGAGGAGATTACCCGCTGGGTCGATTGGTTTACGCGCCTGTTCGAGCCAATCCTGATGGGTGTCATCGGCATCGTGATCGGCCTCATCGTGATCCTCATGTACATGCCGATCTTCGAACTGGCAGGGAGCCTGCGATGAGCGAAACCCCTGCCGCCAGCATAGAACCGATCGCCCCGGAGCAC
>JACQOK010000430.1 GCA_016202565.1 Betaproteobacteria bacterium
CCGCTCGAGGATCGAGGCTTTTTCATCGGCGTGATGGTCGGGCCCGAGGGCGCGACCATGGACTACACCAACGCCTACGCGAAGGCGTGGGAAAAAATTTACAGCGAGGTGCCGGACATCACGTCCTATTTCGTGGTCGTGGCGCCCGGCCTGGACCGGCCCAACCCGGTGAACTTCGCGCTGTCCTTCGTGCGCCTCAAGGACTGGGAGGAACGCACGCGCAAGACCCAGGAGATCACCGCGTCGCTCGCGCCGAAAATGTTCGCGACCATGCCCGGCGTGCTCGCCTTTCCGGTGAATCCTCCCTCGCTCGGGCAGAGCTTTCGCAATCCCCCTGTGCAGTTCGTGGTGCAGGGCAATTCATACGAAGACCTCGACCGTCGGGTCAATGCGTTGATCGCGAAGGCGCGCACCTTTCCGGGACTCGTCAACGTGGACAGCGATCTCAAGCTCAACAAGCCGCAGCTGACGATAGACATCAATCGCGAGAAGGCGGCCAATCTCGGCATACAGGTGGAAGCCATCGGGCGCACGCTCGAAACCCTGCTGGGCGGCCGGCAGGTGACGCGCTTCAAGCGCGAGGGCAAGCAGTACGATGTCATCGTCAAGCTCGAAGACAAGGACCGGCGGCAACCCACCGATCTCACCTCGATCTACGTGCGCGGGGCGAGCGGCAGGATCACGCAACTGTCGAACCTGGTGACGGTACGGGAGACGGTCGCCGCGAAGGAACTCAACCACTTCAATCGTCTGCGTGCGGCGATCGTTTCGGCCAATGTGGCGCCCGGCTACTCGCTGTCGGAAGCGCTCGATTTCCTGGAGAGCGCCGCCGGCGAAATTCTCCCGGCCGAATATCAGACTTCGCTCGACGGCCAGTCCCGGGAATTCCGCGAGTCCGGCCAGCAGCTCTATTTCGTGTTCGTCCTGGCGCTCGCCTTCATTTACCTGGTGCTCGCGGCGCAGTTCGAAAGTTTCCGCGGCCCGCTCGTGATCATGCTCACCGTGCCGCTCGCGGTGACCGGCGCGCTGCTCGCCATGAACCTGAAGGGCATCACGCTCAACGTCTACAGCCAGATCGGGTTGGTGATGCTGATCGGCCTCATCACCAAGAACGGCATCCTGATCGTGGAGTTCACCAACCAGCTGCGCGACCGCGGCATGGACAAGATCGAGGCGCTGATCCAGGCTTCGACCCTGCGGCTGCGACCCATCCTGATGACGAGCGCGGCGACCGTGCTGGGCGCCGTGCCGCTCGCGACTGCGGCGGGCGCCGGCGCGGAATCGCGCTCGGCGATCGGCTGGGTGATCATCGGCGGCATGACGGTCGGGACGCTGTTTACCTTGTTCGTGATCCCGGTGGCGTACACTTATATCGTCGGCGAGCGGCAACTCATCATCGAGGATGACGGATCGGGCGCGACCGCGGGCGGGGCGGCTGCACGGTCCGAGCGCTCCCCCGCGAGCAAGGCGTGAGTGACGAGCGCGTAGGTTGGGCTGAGGCAGGTTGCGCCGATGCCCAACACGGAACGGGCGGCGGGTGTTGGGTTTCACTTCGTTCAACCCAACCTACGCTCCCGTCACGCGTCACTCATCACGTTATTGCCTGGAGCGAACGACGATGCAGGAGATGACCCATCTGCTGGCGCAGTACGGCTTGTTGCTGGTGTTCGCCAATGTGTTCCTGACCCAGCTCGGGCTGCCCGTGCCGGCCATTCCGACGCTGGTCGTCGCAGGGGCGCTGGTGTATGACGGGCAGATCGGGCTGGCGCCACTGCTGGTGGTGGCGGTGGCGGCATCGCTCGTGGGCGATGTGCCTTGGTTTGTCGCAGGCCGCAGCTACGGCTACCGCGTTCTGAAGACGCTGTGCCGCATCGCGATCGAGCCTGATTCGTGCGTCAAGCAGACCGAAAACATCTTCGAGCGGTGGGGCGCGCCCTCGCTGCTCGTGGCGAAATTCATTCCCGGTTTCGCGACCGTGGCGCCGCCGCTCGCGGGCGCCATGCGGCTCGGTTTCATCCCCTTCGTGCTGTACACTGCGACCGGCGCCCTGCTGTGGGCGGGTGCGTCGATTGCGCTGGGCATGGTGTTTCATGCCGAAGTCGAATGGGTGCTGGTGCGACTCCAGAACATGGGCGTCGGGGCGCTGGTCCTGATCGTGGCGATCGTCGGCGGATACATCGGCATCAAGTCGTTCGAGCGCTATCTTCTGATCCGTCTTCTGCGCATGGTCCGGATCAGCGTCGACGAGCTTCACGATCTGCTGCAGCGGGAAACGAAACCGGTCGTGCTGGACGTGCGCTCTGCGGCTGCGCGCAGACTCGATCCGCGCCGCATCCCCGGCGCGATCGCCGTGGACATCGCCGCGCCAGAGGTTCACCTGGCGGCAGTGGCGCCCGACCAGGACGTGGTGGTTTACTGCAGTTGACCCAATGAAGCGAGCGCGGCGCGTGTCGCCCGCATCCTGATGGACCGGGGCTACAGGCGGGTGCGGCCGCTGGAGGGCGGGCTCGAAGCGTGGCTCGCCGCGGGCAAACAACACGATCGGTTCGAAGTGGTTAGGCACTCTTAACCTCGTGAGGAGACCGAAATGGAAAGACTCTGTGAACTCGTCAAGCACTATGGCCCGTTCATCGGGCGCATCATGCTGGCGCTGATCTTCCTGATCTCGGGATTGAGCAAGATCGGCGATTTTTCGAAAGTCGCGGGCTACATGGCCAGCACAGGCATCCCGCTCGCCGAAGTGGCACTGGTGCTCTCCATCCTCATCGAAGTCGGCGGCAGCCTGATGCTGATTCTCGGTTGGAGGGTGCGCTGGGCGGCAGCGTTGATTTTCATGTGGCTGATCCCGGTGACGCTGATGTTTCACAACTTCTGGGCGGCGGACGCTGCGCAGTACCAGAACCAGTTCAACCACTTCATGAAAAACGTCACTATCATGGGCGCCATGATCTACGTGATGGCATTCGGTGCCGGTCCGTTGAGTCTGGACCGGCCAAAGGGCTGAGCCATTCCGGCGACTGGATTTTTTTACACGAAACTCGAGGGGGGTCTGTATGCAGGATCGAAAAGCAATAACGAGCGTTCCGATTCACGAGCTTCTGGCGCGGCGCTGGAGCCCGCGCGCCTTCGATGCGGGCCGGCCGGTTGCGCGCGAGCAGCTCGTGACGATAATGGAGGCGGGCCGGTGGGCGCCCTCCTGCAACGGCGACGAACCGTGGCGCTACCTGGTGTGGGACCGCGCGCGCGATCCGGAAGGTTGGCAGAAAGCATTCGAATGCCTGTCCGAGAACAACAAGAAATGGGTGAAGAACGTGCCGCTGCTCATGCTCTCATGCGCGGGCAGCATCTTCGGGCACACCGGCAAGCCCAACCGCTGGACGCAGCACGACACCGGCGCGGCGAGCGTATCGATGGCGCTGCAGGCGGTGACGCTGGGTCTGATCATCCACCAGATGGGCGGATTCGATGCCGAGAAGGCGCGCGCCGCGTTCAGCATCCCGCCGGAATACACGCCGATGGCGATGATCGCGGTGGGCTACCAGGCCGACCCGGACATCCTCGACGAGGAAACCAAAGCCAAGGAATTGCGCCCGCGCGCCCGGAAACCTCTTACGGAGCGCTTCTTCGAAGGCGGGTGGGGAAAACCGGTCGCGCTGGACTGAGCGTAGCCCGGAAGAAGCGAAGCGGATTCCGGGAGCACGGTTTTTTTGGGGGCCTTCGTTCCCGCTTTTTTGGGGGGCCCTCGTTCCCGCTTCTCCTTGTCCCGGATTTCATTTCATTCCATCCGGGCTACAGTCTTGGCGGCGTCCGGGAACAAGTAGCCCGGAAGAAGCGAAGCGGATTCCGGGAACGCCGGTCAGGCCGCCGCGGCGACCGCCGGCTGTGCCGCTGCCGCGTCGGTTTCGAGCGTGACCGCCACCGCGTGGACCACTGCGGCGATGCGCGCCGCCGCCTGGATCCGCTCCGTGCTCATCCCGGTCTCGCGCAGCACTCTTTCGTGCGCGCTCACGCACTTGCCGCAGCCATTGACCGCCGAGACCGCGAGCGACCACAGCTCGAAGTTCTCCTTGGTCGTGCCCGGGTTCGCCATCACGTTCATCCGCAGCCGGGCGGGGAGCCGTGCGTATTCCTCGTTCTCCACGAGGTGCGTGAACCGATAGTAGACATTATTCATCGCCATGACCGCCGCGGCCGCTTTCGCCGCCGCGAGCGTCTGCGCGGATACCCGCGGCGCGAACTCGGCGACGATGGCCGCGATCACCCCGGGATTGCGCGAGGCGATGGCCGAGGCGATGAAGACGCCTGCTTTCTGGTCCTCGTTCAGTGCCGGCTCGGACGCGAGGGAACCGAGGTTGAGTTTCAAGTCCCTCGCATAGTCCGGCAGCTGGTCTTTCAGGTTCTGGATCGACATCACTGCTCCTTTGCGCGAGCGCGGGTTCAGGCCGCCTTCAGGAAGGCTTCGCCCTTCTGCCAGTTGCACGGGCAGAGTTCATCGGTCTGCAACGCGTCGAGCACGCGCAGTACTTCTTCGGGGTTGCGGCCCACGTTGAGATCGTTCACCGACACGAAGCGGATGACGCTCTCGGGGTCGATGATGAAAGTCGCCCGCAGCGCGACACCTTCCTTCTTGTCGAGGATGCCGAAGGCCGTGGCGAGCTCGCGCTTGATGTCGGCCAGCATCGGGAACGGCAGCTCCTTCAAGTCCGGGTGCGACTGGCGCCATGCCAGGTGAACATATTCGGTGTCGGTGGAAGCGCCGTAAATCACGGCATCGCGGTCATTGAACTCGCCATTGAGCTTGCCGAACGCCGCAATTTCGGTCGGGCACACGAAGGTGAAATCCTTGGGCCAGAAGAACACGATCTTCCACTTGCCCGGGCTGGATTCCGAAGTGATGCGATCGAACGCCTTTTCCGGGTCGATGGACACCACGGCAGGCACCTCGAATCGAGGCATTTTGTCGCCAACAGTCAGCATGCGATTCTCCTTTCAAGTTGAGGTATGAATTTCATGGCCGCAGTATCCTTCCCCTCAAGTTATCGATCAAACAAATATTTTCGTATAGAATGATCGAATGAATCGATCAACCATGAACGCCAGTGCGCTGCCTTCGCTGCGCCAGCTGCAGTATCTGGTGGCGCTCGCGGAACGCCGCAATTTCCGCCAGGCGGCGGAGGCCTGCTTTGTCACGCAGTCGACGCTCTCAGCCGGGATCAAGGAGCTGGAGGCGACGCTGGGCACGCAGCTGGTCGAGCGCAGCACGCGCGCGATGCGGCTCACCACGGCGGGCGAAGAGGTCATGGCGCGGGCCCGGGCCATTATCACCGCCGCCGAGGACCTCGCACGCTTCGCCAAGGGGGCGCGCGAGCCGTTCTCGGGTCCGCTGCGGCTGGGCGTGATTCCCACCATCGCGCCGTTTCTGTTGCCCGCAGTCCTGCCCGCGCTGCGCAAGCGTTATCCCGCGCTCAAGCCCTTCCTGCGGGAGGATCTCACCGCGACCCTGCTGGAGCGGCTGCGCAGCGGGACGCTCGATTTCGCCCTGATCGCGTTGCCGTACGATACCGGCGAGCTCGAGGTGCGCCCGCTGTTCAAGGACGAGTTCTGGTTCGTCGCGCGGGAGGACGATCCGCTGGCCGCCGCCAAGGCGGTCGCGGTGCGGCAATTGAAGCCGGAGACGGTCCTGCTGCTCGAAGAGGGCCATTGCCTGCGCGATCATGCGATCAGGGCGTGCGGCCGGCGCGAGGGGAGGGAATCGATGCTGGAAGCGACCAGCCTTACGACGCTGCTGCAAATGGTCGAGGGCGGAATGGGCGTGACGCTGCTGCCGGAAATGACGCTCAAGGCGGGAATATTGAATGGCACGCGTCTCGTGGCGCGGCCCTTCGCAACCGAGGTGCCGTCGCGCACCATTGCGCTCGCCATGCGGCGGGAAGGCAGCGCCGGGCGGGAAGCGGAGTTATTCGCCGAACACGCGCTGCAATGCCTGCGCGCGCAGCAGAAGCGGGGCGTGAGCGGTTACCGGCGCAGCGTCAGAGCCCCTCGAGCCCGAGTTGTTTGAGGTACAGGAGTCCCAGCAGCGCAGGGAGGTATTGCGGATCGTGCTCGAGCGCGCGCTCGAAGGAGCGTTTTGCTTCTTCTATCCTGCCCTGATTCAGCAGCACCCGTCCCAGGTTGTGGTGAGGGAACTGGTAGCAGCAGTAACGTTTGGCCGCGATCGCTTTCTCCAGCCAGGGAATGGCTTCCTCCGGTCGCCCCAGGTCGATGAGATAGACGCCGATGTCGTTGTAGGGATTACCAAAATCGGGATCGAGCTCGATTGCGATCCGGCATTGCGCAATCGCCTCCTCGATCCTGCCGAGATGGCTTAACGACCAGCCGAGAAAGGTGTGCGCTTCGGCGGTGGGATGGGCCTCGATCGAGGCGCGGAACAACTCGATGGCGCGCTCATAGTCGCCGCCGAGGTGAAGAACATAACCTGCCTGCCACTGGGCGCGGGCGCGCGTCTCGGGTGTGAGAGCGCCGGGCTTGTCCTGCGGCTGCGCGCCGGCTGCGCAAGCGAGCCCCAGCAGCGCGGCGCTGAGCCACTGCCGACTTTTCTGCGCGCAACCCGTGCCAAAGAAGCGAACCACGGCATGCCTTCGGGGCCCGTCCCTGCATGAGTGTACTCCATTCATGCGAGAGGCGCGTCAGCGCCACTCGAGCAGGAAACGGTTGTCACCCGTGCGCGCAACCCGCGTGCCAAACGCGGCGCCCTCGCGGTTCATGACCTGTTCGAGCCAGCGCACGCCTGCGTCGGGCGCGCGGTTCACTCGGAAGTGCCGGATTTGTGTCGGCGTCATCGTGCAGCGCGCGAGCCCGCCGCTGGCGGCGTCCCACTGCGGAAAGTACATCAATCCGAGATCGGCACGGAACGATTCGTGGCCGGCGATTCCCTCGTAGTCGTTCAGGAAGTCGCCGCAGCCGTAAAGAATCGGCTTGTCGCGATACACCTCGATGCCCTTCACGTGGTGCGAAGAATGGCCGTGTACCACATCCACCGCGGCTGCGTCGATGAGCCGATGCGCAAACGCACGCTGTTCCGGTGGAATGGCGTAGCCCCAGTTGCCGCCCCAGTGGATGGAGGCGACGACGATATCGCCGGGCCGTTTCGCCGCGGCGATCCGCTGCGAGTGAGCGTCCGCGGTTTTCGCGGAAAGGTCCGGCAGGAAGCTCACGCCGGCGCGCGATTTGCGCGCGGCCCAGCCGCGCGGCACGCCGCTGCTTTCCGTGGCGAAAGCGTAAACGAGGACACGGCCTGTCCCGGGGACTACGATCACCGCCGGCGCGACCGCTTCGTCATGATCGTTCCCGGCGCCCGCAGTGCGGATGCCCGCGCCGCGCAACGTTTGCACGGTTTCGGCGAGGCCGCGATATCCCCAATCGAGCACGTGGTTGTTGGCCAGCACGCAGCAGTCGATCTTCGCCGCGGCGAGGCAGGGGACGTTGGCGGGATGCATGCGGTAATGGATGCCTTTGCCCGGCCACGCGTCTTCGGAGGCGGTGACGGCGGTTTCGAGATTGATGACCCGCGCGTCCGGCTGCGCGCGATCCAGTTCCGCCAGGGCATCGCCCCAGAGGTAGGCGAAATCCACCGGCCTTTTCATGGGGCCGGTTGCCTGCTCGGCGATTTGCACGTAGCCCAAGGCCGAGCGCATGTAGGGCTCGTACAGATGCGGTTTGGCCGGATGCGGGAGGATCTGATCGATGCCGCGGCCGGTCATCACATCGCCGCACAGAAACAGCGTGATGCCGTGGGATCGCCTGCTCGGGCGTTCATTCGTTGGTGCCGTACGGGGTTCCTGCACCGTGCCCCCGGGGGCGCGCGTGGCCGCGGCTGCCAGGCTGGCCACCAACGCCCGGACCAGGAGACGGCGCCGTGTCAACGGCATGTTCATGGCATGATCGCGACTGAAGAAACGCTGCGCATCCGGCGGAGTCTGCCGTACTCATGCTAGCATTGTCGCGCTCACAACCATGTTCGAAGTTTTCATCCACAGACTGTTCTGGCCGTTCTTCCTCGGCGCCCTGGTCGGGCTGCTCACCATCAGCAACCCGCTGTCGAAGATCCCGCTGTTCGTCACGCTCACCGAAGACATGTCCGAGCGCGCGCGCGCCGCGGTGGCGCGCAAGGCGTGCGCCTACGGCTTTGTGCTGCTCACGCTCACGCTGTTCTTCGGCGTTTTCGTCATGGAAGTGTTCGGGATTTCGCTTGCGGCGTTGCGCATCGCCGGAGGAGTCACGATCGCCGTGCTCGGCTTCCGCATGCTGTTCGGTTACGGCTACGTCGGACCGCCCCCGACCATGGGCCACCGCAACATCGCCGTTTTTCCGCTCGCGCTGCCCGGCATCAGCGGCCCGGGCGCCATTGCGGTCGTGATCGGCATCTCCACGGAGATCGCGGAACTCAAGGCCGCGATCAACCAGGTGATCGCCTACGCGGCAACCGTGACGAGCATTCTCATCACGTGCACCGTGATCTGGCTGACGCTGCGCTCGGCACGGTTCGTGTCCCGCGTGATCGGGGCGGATGGCATGGAGGCCATGACGCGAATCATGGGCTTCCTGCTGGTCTGCATCGGCGTGCAGTTCATCGCCTCTGGCGTGCGCTCGTTCATCGCCGGCGCTTGAGTCGCGCCCGTGGCCGGCGGGAACGAGGCGGGCTATACCACCAGGTTTGTCGTCGCGGTGGTGCCGGACGGGACCGCGTCGGGCACCGCCTCGTTCAGGAAATTGAATTCGAGCTTGGTTCCTACGGGGTCGTGCAGGAAGACCTGGTAGCCCGCGTTGGGAATGTTCTGTTCCTCGAACGTGACGCCGAGCTTCTTCAGGAGTTTCCGGAATTCTGCCGCCCCGGAAGCCTTGAATGCGATATGGTCGACGCTCCCGCTGTGCTTGTCGGTTTTCGCGACATAGCCTTCAGGAAAGCGCGCCGATACGTGGACGATGGGGTCCTCGCCGTCATAGAGCCAGACGCCGCCGAACTTGAAATCGGGCCGGTAGCCCTTCTTGAGCCCGAGCACCTCGCCATAGAACTTCTCGATCGCGGGCAGGTCGCTCTGCGAGCAGCGGATGTTCAAATGCAAAAAGCCTCCGAATTTCATGCTCTCTCCTTCATTCATGTGGTCTGACGACGGCGTTGCCGCCCGTCGCGTTGGTCGGTCCAGCAGCGAATTCTGCGCGCGTATGCCGGTCACCGCAAGCCCGCTCCATAGCGTCTCCGTCACCGCGACAGGGCCTGCTCGAGCGCGGATACCAGCGGACCCAGCTTGGGCGGATGGGATTCGAGACCGACGGTCACTCCGAACTTCCTGAGCGCATCGGAGCACACCGGACCGATCGATGCCACGAGCGTGTGGTCAAGTCCGGCTTTGAGCGCCTGCGTTCGTCCGTCGCGTTCGGCAATCGAAAACAGATTGTAGACCTGCGCCGCGTTGGTGAACGTCACTGCGTCCACCTCGCCCCGCTCCAGGGTGTCGATGAGCGCTACCAGCGGCTGCGTATCGTCCGGCAGCGCCCAGCGATACGTCGGGATTTCGACGAGCTGCGCCCCGCGTTCGCGCAACGCGTGCTCCAGTTCGACGTTGGTCACGCCGTAGCGCTGCACGATCACGCGCTCGTTTGCGACCGCCACCGTCTGCAACGCTTGCAGCACTTCGGCTGTCGTGAACGGGTCGCTTGCGCTCACGTCAATGCGCACCCCGCGCGAGCGCAGCGCGGCCGTCGGCTTGGGGCCGCGCACCACGACTGTCATCTGCGCCAGCAGCGCGAGCAGGCTTGCCGTCAAGCCGAGCGCATCGGTCGTTCTGAAGAGCGCATGGGTCCCGACTCCGGTCTGGAAGATCGCGATCTTCGCGGGATGCGACTTAAGATCCGCGACGAGCCCGGCAACAAACGACGGGTCCACGTCCGGAACCTCGGCGAGCGCCGGGGCGTGCAGCGGGCGGCCGCCGCGCTTGCCGATCAGTTCGACCAGCTGCTCGCCCAGCCGGCTTTCCAGAATGGCGACCGTTTTGCCTTGCATAAGCTCTTCGCGAGTAATTGTGCCGCTATGCTGCGCGGGTCGGCAGGCGACTGTCAATTTCGCGGGCTGCCACCGGTTCCCGGTCCAGCTCCGCGGTTACGGGAAGATGATCGGATGCGATCCGCGAGAGCCGGGTCCGGTGCACGGCGAGCCGCCGCAGCAGGCGCCGCGGTTTCACCCAGATGCGGTCGAGCGCGAAGAGCGGAAACCGCGTAGGAAATGTGGCCGGGGCGGGAGTCTCCTCGAAATGCTCGTGCAGCCAGCGCAACGGCCGCCCCCACAGAAACCATTCGTTGAGGTCGCCCATGAGGACCGTCGTCACCGGTCGCTGGTCCTCAAGCGTGCGCAACAGCATCCGGGTCTGCTGGCGGCGCTCGCCCGGGTGAAGTCCCAAGTGCGTCGCGAGGATGCGCAGTGGCCACCCGCCGCAGTCGAGTTCGACATCGAGTGCCCCGCGCGGCTCGTGACCGGCGATGCTCAGGTCGAGCCGGCGCATCGTCACTACGCGGTGCCGCGTCAGCAGGCCGTTGCCGTAGTCGCCGGTCTCGCGGAGCAGCGTCGGCCCGGCGATCGCCTCCATCCCGGTCTCGCGGCTGAGGTAGTCGAGCATGTCGAAGCCCGTGGCCCGGGACTCGACCTCCTGCAGCGCAACGAGATCCGCGTCGACTTCCGTCAGCACGCGCGCGATACGCTTGGGAACGACATGGCCGTCATGGCCGAGACCGCCATGAATGTTGTAGGAGGCAATCTTGATCCCGATTTGCCGCACCTCGCGTTCCTCGTGGCTATGCGGCCCGATGGTGTCCGCCGCTCAGATTGGCGAGGCGCCGCCGCAGCATGACGACCACCGCCACCAGCAGGCTTGCGACAACGGCCAGAGACACGAACGTCCCGACACCGGGATTTCTCACCGCCTCCAGGATGCGATCCACAAAGACGACCGTGGCGAGAATTCCCGGCGTCATTCCGATCACCGTGCCGAGTATGAAATCGCGCAGACCGATGTGCGAGGCGCCCGCGACGATGTTCACTATGGTGAACGGCGCGAGCGGCAGGATTCTCACCACGACGATGGCGATCAGTCCGCGCTGCCCCAGACGTTGACTGATCCGGTTGAGACGCGCGCCGGCGAGACGCCGCACGGTGTCGCGGCCGAGGTGCCGGCCGACCGCATAGGTGACGGCTGCGCTCATCACCGCGCCGGCCAGGGCGTAAAGGGCACCGACAATCGGTCCGAACACGATTCCGGTCACCGCGATCAGCACCGTGACCGGCATGACCATGAGACCCGCCACCACATACGCGGCGACAACCGCGAGCGGCGTGAAGGGCGCCTCTTCCAGCATGGTCGCCATGCCGACGAGCAATCCGACGTCGAGCCAGTCCCGCAGCGGCGTCCAGCGCCACGCCGCCGCCAGCGCGGCCAGCACCAGCACGAGGATCGCCGTGCGCGCCATGCGGTTGGCGGCGGGCCGTGTGGCCTCCGCCGGCACGAAATCGGCGACGAGCTTAGCGGGATCGACCGGACGCTCGGGATCAATCAGCGCTTCATCCGGCACCAGCGCATCGATGTCGGCCGTTACGATCGGTTCGATCGGCTGCAGCGTCCGCCCCGAACCGCGCAACGCCTCGATCGCCTTCACCAGACTTGACCGGCGCATGATCTCCGCGCCGACCCGCCCGGGCTCGGTGCCGAGATGTTCGCCCAGCAGCCGATTGCGCAGCCCGGCGATAGCGCGTCGCACGCGCTCCTCCCCGCGGGCTTCGAGAGCGAGATTGCATTCGGTATCGAAGCCCATCGACCGGTTGCTCAAGTTGGCCGAACCGATCGTCAACAGCTCGTCATCGGCGACGAGCAGTTTGCTGTGCAGGTTCAGGCAGCCCGTGGTCAGCCGCGGCAGATCGGGACAATACATGCGATAGCGTCCAACGGGATCGGCTTCGCGCAGGCGGTGGTGCAGGCGGGCGCGCAGCACGCCCATCGTGGTTTCCTCCAGCCATCCGCTCTCCCAGCGCGGCGATACCAGCACGACTTCGGGACCATCGGCCTCGCGCAGGCGCTGCGCGAGCGCGTGGGCAATGGCGCTCGAGCTGAAGTACTGGTTCTCCATGTACAGGTGACGGCGCGCTGCCGCGATCATGTCGAAATGAAGCTGCCTGATCTCGAGGGCGCCGGGCCGGCCGTTGAAGGCGGGCTCGGTGCGCGCGACCGCAACGTCGACATCGGTGATGTCGGGCGGACACTCGATCGGCCAGGGATCGTTCCGGGGCGCGGTGTCCAGCGATCGCGCGGGCCGGCCAACTGCCTGATGCCAGCGGGTCCGCGCCAACTCTCCGAGTGCGCGTGCGACATTTCCGTCCACCATCGCCTGCAGATCGTGAAACGGCGGGTACGGCGTGCCGTTGGCGTCGCAGCGCGCTGCGGCGTCGCACGCGTGCTCGGGTGTGTCCCAGCGCCGCTGCGTCAGATCGAATCCGCCGACAAAGGCGAGCGCGTCGTCGATCACGACCACCTTCTGGTGATGGGAAGCGCCGACCGGATGATTGGCGTCGAGGCGGAAGCTCAACCGCGGGTGTGTGCGCCAGTCGAGCTTGTATACCGGCAGCCATTCGCGCTCCAGCGCGAACAGCATCGCGAAATCCCAGCTGAGGATGTATGCGCGCACGTTGGGGCGACCCGCCACGACGGCGTTGATGAAATCGCACAGTCCTTCGGGAAGGCCGTCGTTTGCACCTTGCGGCATCAGGCGCATGCGGCTGTCGATGTCCCAGCCGAGAATGAAGATCGTGCGCTGCGCCCGCGCGATGGCCTTTCGTACGGCGGTGAAGTATTCCGCGCCGTCGACGAGGAAGCGCAGACGCTGCGCGCGCTCGATGCGCCAGCAGTTGCGTCCAGGCGCGAGAACCCATGGTGCTGCGCGGGCGGTGTTTTGCTCCAGTTGGTCCATCCGGTAAACCCAGTGATCGTCGTGGCGCCGCGCGTCGCTCTACGGGCGCTTGACCTTACAGCAGGCGATCAAGATACAGTCTATTGAGACATCGCCGATGTGATTTGGTGCTTGGCAAATTACATGCCAGGACTCACGCGCACCACGGCTCGATGCGTTCCGCATCGATGCCGAGCTTGATGACGGCTGCGGCGACCGCTGTGGCCGGGAGGGCCTCCTGCTCGGCGAGCGCCTTGAGCGCGGCGACGGCGATGTGCCGCCGATCGACCTCGAAGAAAGCGCGGAGCGCGCTGCGCGTATCGCTGCGGCCGATGCCGTCGGTGCCCAGCACGGTGTAAGGACGTTTCACGAGTCCAGCGATCTGTTCAGGATAGGCGCGCACGTAATCGGTCGCGGCGATCGCCGGCCCCGCGTGGTCCCTGAGGCAGGTTTCGACCCAGGTTTCGCGCGGCGCCGAGGTGGGATGCAAGCGGTTCCAGCGTTCGGTGCGCATGCCGTCGCGCGCGAGTTCGGTGAAGCTGGTCACGCTCCACACCTCGGCGGCGATGTCGAATTCGGTTTCGAGCATCTCGGCGGCGGCCAGCGCTTCACGCAGAATGGTGCCGCTGCCCATGAGCTGGACACGCTTCCCACCCCCACCCTTGCCCTCCCCCTTGCGAAGGGGGAGGGAATGTAATGTGGATGGGCGGAGAAGATACATGCCGCGGAGTATTCCTTCCTCCGCATCGGCGGGCAGCGGCGGCTGCGCGTAATTCTCGTTCATCACCGTGACGTAATAGAAAACGTCTTCCTGCGCTTCGAGCA
>JACQOK010000431.1 GCA_016202565.1 Betaproteobacteria bacterium
CTTGAAGACCCGGCTCGGCAACATCGTGTGCGCCTATACACGCGACCAGAAGCCGGTGCGGGCGCGCGAGTTGAAGGTGGACGGCGCGATGACAGTGCTGCTCAAGGACGCGCTGAAACCCAACCTGGTGCAGACGCTGGAGAACAATCCCGCGTTCATCCATGGCGGCCCGTTCGCGAACATCGCTCACGGCTGCAACTCGGTGATCGCCACGCAGACCGCGCTCAAGCTCGCGGATTACTGCGTGACCGAAGCCGGTTTCGGCGCCGATCTGGGCGCCGAGAAGTTCATCGACATTAAATGCCGCAAGTCGGGACTGCGGCCCGATGCGGTGGTGATTGTCGCCACCGTCCGCGCGCTCAAGTACCACGGCGGCGTGGAGCGGGCCGGCCTCACCAAGGAGAACCTCGCGGCGCTGGAGAAAGGCATCGCCAATCTCGAGCGGCACGTCAACAACGTGCGCAACCACTACGGGCTGCCGTGCGTGGTGTCCGTCAACCGCTTCGATCACGACACGCCGGCCGAGATCGAGCTGCTCAAGCGCAAGATGGCGCACCACGAGGCGCCGGTCATTCTCGCCACGCACTGGGCGGACGGCGGCAAGGGCGCGGAGGAAGTCGCGCGCACGGTGGTGGATCTCATCGACAAGACCCCGACCGACTTCAAGTTCGTTTACGACGAAGCGCTTCCGCTGTGGGACAAGATGAAAACGATTGCCACCAAGGTCTATGGCGCGTCCGAAGTCACCGCGGATTCCAAAGTCCGCGCCCAGATCAAGAAGCTGCAGGAGGACGGCTATGGGCACTATCCCGTGTGCGTAGCGAAGACTCAGTATTCGTTTTCGGCGGACGCCGGCCTGCGCGGAGCGCCCAACGGCTTTGTGGTGAACGTGCGCGAAGTGCGGCTCGCCGCGGGTGCGGAATTCGTCGTGATGATCTGCGGCGACGTCATGACCATGCCCGGACTGCCCAAGGTGCCTTCGGCAGAGAAAATCAATCTCACCGACGAGGGCAAGGTGGTGGGGCTGTTCTGACGGTTGAAATTGCTGTGAGCACGTCGTTGCACCATCATCGGCGATGGCTGGGGCGCGGCGGCTCGGGTATGATAAACCCTTTTTCCCGCACATCCGGCGCACTGAAGGTCGAGCCCCTCTCACGAAGGAAACGATTTAATGGCTGAAGTACTGTCGCCCCAGTTCTGGACGGGGCTTTTGACGATCATCTGGGTAAACATCATCCTGTCAGGCGATAACGCGGTGGTGATCGCGCTCGCCGCCCGTTCCCTTCCACCGCATCAGCAGAAACAGGCGGTATTCTGGGGCGCGGGCGCGGCGGTGGCCATGCGTATCGTGTTGACTGTCGTTGCGGTGGAACTGCTCAAATTCCCCTACCTCAAGCTCATCGGCGGCGCGCTCCTGCTGTGGATTGCCGTGAAGCTGCTGATTCCCGAAGACGACGAGGGCGATGGCATCGAGTCCAGCGCAAACTTGTGGGGCGCGATCAAGACGATCCTGATCGCCGATCTGGTGATGAGTCTCGACAACGTCATTGCGGTGGCAGCCGCAGCCAAGGGCAGCCTGCTGCTGCTCATTCTGGGGCTCGCGATCAGCATCCCGCTGGTCGTCTTCGGCGCCACCATGTTGATGCGCGTCATGGAGCGCTGGCCGATCATCATTACGCTCGGCGCCGCCATTCTGGGTTGGGTCGCGGGCGAAATGGCCGTGACCGATCCCGTGATCGCGCAGTGGGTGGACGACAACGCCGGGTTCCTGCATTGGATCGCGCCGGCTGCGGGCGCCGTCCTCGTGGTCATCGTCGGCAAACGGTTGGCGGTGCGGGCGGAGAAAGAACACAAGGGCGTCATCGACCTTGCGCGTGAAGAGCCCAAGTCGTGAACCTCTTGAATCCGATTGCGAAAGATGGAGTAACTAGATGCTGAAATTGCTGGTGCCGGTCGACGGTTCGGAGAGCGCAAACCGCGCGGTCGACCATCTCATCGACAAACTGGCGTGGTACAAGGACGGCGTGGAAGTTCACTTACTCAATGTCCAGCACCAGTTGCCATATGGTGGCCGCGTGGAATCGGTGCTCGGGCATGAACAGGTCAAGCAGTATCATCATGACGAAGGCATGGCCGCCCTCAAGTCCGCGATGCAGAAGCTCGACGCGGCCAAGGTCAAGTATCACTACCACATTGGTGTCGGCGATGAAGCCGAGACGATCGCCCGCTATGCCAGGGACAAACGCTGCGACCAGATCGTCATGGGCACTCGCGGCATGGGTTCGGTGTCCAATCTGCTCCTGGGGTCGGTTGCGACCAAGGTGATCCACTTGGCGGAAGTGCCCGTCCTGCTCGTGAAGTAGGGTCGATGCACCGTCACAAGCTATTGTTTGTAGGTGATTTATCCGGGTTTCAGCAGTGTGATTTCGAAAAGATTGACACCGGTCAATTCTTTTTTTGGTTGACTTGCGGATGATTACGCAGTCATAACAAGAACGATATTCAGGATGAGGCTTCCGGGTCTTTTGTGGTTCAACACTTATAAATGGAGGAGTGAAATGCGTACCCAGATGACAATATTGCGCGGCGTGCTGCCGCTGTTTGCTGTTGTTGCTCTCACCACGCAGCCGGCTCATGCGGCGGCCTGGGAACCGACCAAACCGGTCGAGTTCGTGATTCCGGCCGGTACCGGCGGCGGCGCCGACCAGATGGCGCGCCTGATGCAGGGCATTGTCGCCAAGCACAACCTGATGAAACAGTCGCTGATCCCGGTCAACAAATCGGGCGGCGCCGGCGCCGAGGGATTCCTCGACGTCAAGGCAACGAAGGGCGATCCGCACAAGATCATCATCACGCTTTCCAACCTGTTCACGACGCCGCTTGCGACCGGGGTACCGTTCAATTGGAAGGATCTGACGCCGGTGGCGATGCTGGCACTCGACAACTTCGTGCTTTGGGTCAATGCGGATACGCCATATAAAACGCCCAAGGATTACCTTGCCGCGGTCAAGGCCGGTGGTCCCAACAAGTTCAAAATGGGGGGCACCGGTTCCAAGCAGGAAGACCAGATCATTACGGTAGCGATTGAAAAAGCGGCCGGCGTCAAGTTTACGTATGTGCCGTTCAAGGGCGGCGGGGCGGTGGCGACGCAGCTCGTCGGCGGCCACGTCGATTCCACCGTCAACAATCCGATCGAGGCCGTGGCGCAATGGCGCGGCGGCACGCTCCGGCCCCTGTGCGTCTTCGACGGCAAGCGCATTCCCTACAAGGCCAAGATCACCACCACCATGGCGTGGGGCGACATTCCCACCTGCAAGGAATCGGGCCTCGACGTCGAGTATCTTATGC
>JACQOK010000432.1 GCA_016202565.1 Betaproteobacteria bacterium
CCGCCAACTGGGTGCCGGACCTCTTCATGAAGCGGGTGATGGAGAACGGCGAATGGACGCTGTTCTCACCTTCGGACGTGCCGGATCTTCACGACAAGTTCGGCCGGGCATTCGAGCAGGCGTACCTCGAATACGAGGCTCGTGCCGCCCGCGGTGAACTGAAGCTGTACAAGCGGCTTCCCGCGCTACAGCTGTGGCGCAAGATGCTCTCGATGCTGTTCGAGACCGGCCATCCCTGGCTTACCTTCAAGGACCCGTGCAATCTCAGGAGCCCGCAGCAGCACGTAGGCGTGGTGCACAGCTCGAACTTGTGCACCGAGATCACGCTCAACACCGGCCCCGACGAGATTGCGGTATGCAACCTGGGTTCGCTCAACATGCCGGCGCATCTCGATCTTTCGAGCGGCAGGATGGACATGGAGAAACTGAAACGCACCGTCGGCACGGCGATGCGGATGCTCGACAACGTGATCGATCTGAACTTCTACAACGTCAACAAGGCGCGCAATTCCAACTTCAAGCACCGTCCGGTGGGCCTGGGCATCATGGGCTTCCAGGATTGCCTGCACATGCTGCGCATCCCCTACGGGGCGCCGGCTGCGGTGGAATTCGCGGACCGCTCGATGGAGGCGATCGCCTACACCGCGTTCTGGGCCTCGACCGATCTCGCGGAGGAGCGCGGGCCATACTCGACATTCAAGGGCTCCCTGTGGGACCGCGGCATCCTGCCCTTCGACACGCTGAAGCTGCTCGCCGAAGAACGCGGCGGCTACGTCGAATGCGACATGTCGGCGGCGCTCGACTGGGGCGCGCTCAGGAAACGCATCCAGCAGGTCGGGATGAGGAACTCGAACTGCCTGGCGATCGCGCCGACGGCGACCATCGCGAATATTACCGGCCTCTCCCAGTGCATCGAACCCACGTATCAGAATCTCTACGTGAAGTCGAACCTGTCGGGCGAGTTCACCGTGGTGAACGAGTTCCTGGTGCGCGATCTCAAGAAGCTCAACCTGTGGGACGAGGTGATGATCGCGGACCTCAAATACTTCGACGGTTCGCTGGCCCAGATCGACCGCATCCCGCCCGACGTCCGCAGCCTCTACGCCACGGCGTTCGAGATCGAGCCGCGGTGGCTGGTGGAGTGCGCGGCGCGGCGCCAGAAGTGGGTCGACCAGTCGCAGTCGCTCAACATTTACATGGCGGGGGCCTCCGGCAAACGGCTCGACGACACCTACAAGCTCGCGTGGCTGCGGGGATTGAAAACCACCTATTACCTGCGCACGCTGGGCGCGACCTCGGCCGAGAAGTCGACGGGCAAGGCGGGACAGCTGAACGCCGTGCCGGCCGATGGCGGCATGGTCGCGGCGGGTGCCGCAGAGGAACCCAAGTTCTGCGCGGTTGACGATCCCGAGTGCGAAGCGTGCCAGTAAGAAAGCAGGATCAAGGATTCAGGATTGAGGATTCAGGGAGAAGCAATAAAGGAGACCGCACACATGCTGCAATTCGAAGAACAAAGTAGAGCGGGCACCGGCGCGGCGGTGGCGCTGCAGCCCGCCGTTCAAAGCGAGCCGGCTGCCGTGGACGCGGGCACGCCGCTCGAGGCGCGCCGCGTAAACGTCGCCGACAAGCGGGTCATCAACGGCCGCACCGACGTCAACCAGCTGGTGCCGTTCAAGTACAAGTGGGCGTGGGAGAAGTATCTCTCCGCCTGTGCCAACCACTGGATGCCGCAGGAAATCCAGATGAGCCGCGACATCGAGCTGTGGAAGAATCCGAATGGGCTGACGGAGGACGAACGCCGCGTCGTCAAGCGCAACCTGGGCTTTTTCGTCACGGCGGATTCGCTCGCCGCCAACAATATCGTGCTCGGCACCTACCGCCACATCACGGCGCCCGAATGCCGCCAGTATCTGTTGCGCCAGGCCTTCGAGGAGGCGATCCACACCCACGCCTACCAGTACATCGTCGAAAGCCTGGGGCTCGACGAGGGCGAGGTGTTCAACGCCTACCACGAGATCCCGTCGATCCGCGACAAGGACGAGTTCCTGATCCCGTTCATCGACACGCTCACCGATCCCTCATTCAAGACCGGCACGATCGAAGCAGACCAGAAGCTCCTGAAGAGCCTGATCGTGTTCGCGTGCATCATGGAGGGGCTCTTCTTCTACGTCGGGTTCACGCAGATCCTGGCGCTGGGGCGGCAGAACAAGATGACCGGCGCCGCCGAGCAATACCAGTACATCCTGCGCGACGAGTCCATGCACTGCAATTTCGGGATCGACGTCATCAACACGATCAAGCTCGAGAACCCGCATCTGTGGACGCCGGAATTCCGCGAGGAGATCCGCGTGCTGATGACGAAGGCGGTGGAACTCGAGTACCGCTACGCGGAGGACACCATGCCGCGCGGGGTGCTCGGCCTGAACGCGGCGATGTTCAAGGAATATCTGCGCTTCATCGCCAACCGCCGCTGCCAGCAGATCGGTCTTGATCCGCTGTTCGAAGGCGCGACCAATCCGTTCCCGTGGATGGCGGAGATGATCGACCTCAAGAAGGAGAAAAATTTCTTCGAGACGCGAGTAACGGAGTATCAGACGGGTGGTGCGCTAAGCTGGGATTGATGCGCGATTCCGAATTAAATACCGGCGGCAGTCTGCTCTGCATGCGATGCGACGGGGCGGCGCCGCCGGAATTTTTTCATGCGGTGGCACCATAACCAGACAGGGAGGCCAGGGCCGTGGGATCAAGCGTTAGATACCGACGTTACCGGAGCCGCAGGCTGAGCATGCACACCGTTACCGAGCTTCGCGCCGAGGGCAACTACACGTTGTGGTTGCGCTTCGACGACGGCTTGGAAGGGCACGTCTATCTCGGCGAGTTGGTGGCGACGAACACGTATGGAGCGCTTTCCGATGAGGCGAGGTTTTGCCGTGTGGCGATCGACCCGGTATCGAATGCGGTGACTTGGGAAGGCGGGATCAATCTCGATCCGGACGTTTTGTACCGGGATCTGATGAGCAAGGCCGAAGCGGCCTTGCATTAGGAACTGCTGCGGCGTTCGCCGTGCGGTCAGCCGAACGGACCGCACCGCGGGCGAGCGGTGGTCAGCGGCCCCCCGCGCAGCTAGGCCGGGCTGCTGTGGGCGAGTCGCTGCACTTTCGGGTGCAGCGGGATGGCAACGTTCTTAAGGAGCTTTATATGGCAAAGAAGAAAACTGCAAAGAAGAAAGCCGCCAAGAAAAAGAAAAGGAAGGTGGCAGCAAGAAAGGTAGCCAGGAAAGCGGCTGCGCGCAAAACTGTTGCGCGCAAGAAAGCGGCAAAAAAAAGGCCGGCTAGAAAGCCGGCCAGTAAAAAAGCAGCCAAGAAAAAGCCTGCTGCCAAGAAAAAGGCGGCGCCCAAACCGGTGGCGAAGCCCGCAACGCAAGCTCCGGCACCAGTTCCGGAGGCGCCCCGACCGGTTGCAATCCCGGGCGCATGGCCGTTTCCAATGGGGAGCAGGCCATAACTTCCGCCACGCCTGCGGTCGCGCTGCCTCCGGGAGGAGACCAGCAGGGGCCGTGGGCGTTGGATTTAACCGGCTGACAGCAGAGCGCTAAAGATACAAAAACTCCCCCGCTCCCGCAAGCAAAGTTTGCGGGGCCGCCGCGCGGCTGGCTGACCCTCAGAAATAGTTCCATCCAATCATGACGTTGGCCTTATCCCGGATGGCGGTGAGCCGTTTCGGTCTGCGTCGAACCGTTTCCGCCCCTTGCGGCGATGGGGAAAGCAGCCATCCGCGGCGCAGCGATTGATCCAGATCAGAGAACGGAATGCCGGCAACTCTTACACTCGATCCATCCCAACAGTGGATGCGCTCGAGCATCGAGTCGGCATGTATTCTCTTCACGTCTGCGGCGAGGTCAAGATGAAAACGAAATGGGTTCATGTGATAGCGCTGCTCGCGCTGGTGATTGCAGCCGGCATCGCACGCGCGGCGAGCACGGAGATCGTGACGCGCGCCACCCGCGGCCAATTCGAAGACGTGAAGGAGCGCGTGGTGCTGGCGATCGAAAACCGCGGGTTGGTGCTCAATTACACTGCTCGCGTGGGGGCCATGCTGGAACGCACCGGCAAGGACATCGGCAGCAGCCGCCCGATCTACACCAAGGCGGAGGTGCTGGAGTTCTGCAGTGCCCGGCTCTCGCGCGACACCATGGAAGCCGATCCGCGCAACATCGTGTTCTGTCCCTACGCCATAGCGATTTATGCACTGCCCCAGGAGCCGGGCACGGTCCATGTCGCCTACCGCAAACTGGGAGCGCCGGGTTCCGGGCCATCGGTCAAGGCGCTGCGCGCGGTCGAGACTCTGTTGGACGAAATCGTGCGCGCAGCGCTTCGTTGAACCGGAGGCCTCACTCGGCACGGGCTCCGGACTCTTTGATGGCACGCGCCATGTACGCGCTGGGGGACTGACCATCGTCGAGTTGCACGATCGGAGGTTTGCATGGAGCGCAAGCGCATCAACGCAGCCAATATCCGGTCGGTCGGGTATGACGGCCGCAACCGGCTGCTGGAGGTCGAGTTCAGCAACGGCAGCATTGTTCAGTATTCCGGTGTGTCGGAGGAGGTGTACCGCGGGCTGATGAATGCACCTTCGCCGGGCAGTTATTTCCGCGACAGGATCGAAGAGGATTTCTCCGCGAAACGCATACGTTGAAACGCCCGCCGCCGCCATCAAGCCTTCAGCCGGGAGACTCAGGTTCTATGCCAGAGCTCCCCGAACGCGCCGACAGTCGCGTCGATTTCCGCTTCGCCGATATGGCGGTGGGTGACAAAGCGCAGCGCGTAGAGCGCGCACGGGCTCACCAAGATCCCTTTCTGCTTCAAGTCCGCCGACCATTGCCCTGCGCGTCGGTCGCTTTTCCCCACTTCCACGCGCACCAGGTTGGTGTCGACCTCGCGCGGGTCGACGAGGCTTGAGTCGATGCGGTGCAGGCCTTCCGCCAGGCGTTTTGCCGTGCGGTGGTCTTCGACCAGACGATCCACCATCGTCTCGAGCGCCACGATACCGGCGGCCGCGAGCGGTCCGGCCTGACGCATGTTGCCGCCCACCATGCGGCGGAACGCGCGAGCGCGCTCGATGAACGCGTTCGCTCCGCACAGCACCGAACCGACCGGAGCCGACAGTCCCTTTGACACGCAAAAGCACACCGAATCGGCATGTTGCGCGACTTGTGCTGCCTCCGTCTTCAGCGCAGCCGCCGCGTTGAAGATGCGCGCGCCGTCCAGATGCACTGGAACCGCGTTTTCGCGCGCGAGCGTGTAGACAGCCTGCATGTGGTCGAGCGGTAACGCTGCGCCGCCGGCGCGATTGTGCGTATTCTCCATCCAGATGATCGCGGTACCCATCTGATTGCGCAGGGTGGGCCGGACCGCCTCTCTTAACGCCTCGATAGCCATCGCGCCGCGTCGCCCCGGAATGCCGCGGTAGAACAGGCCCGCCACAGCGGCGATACCGCCGAGTTCGGCATTGAGCGTATGCGATCCCTCGTCGATCAATACTTCCCCGCCGCGCTGGGCGTGCGTGAGCATCGCCACGAGGTTCGCCATGGTGCCGCTCGGCATGAAAGCGCCGGCTTCCTTGCCCATGCGCTCGGCCGCGAGCTGCTCGAGTTTCATCACGGTCGGGTCGCCGTCACGCGAGTCGTCTCCCAGGGTTGCTTCACGCATCGATTCGAGCATCGCTTCGGTGGGTTGGGTGACGGTGTCGCTTCTTAGATCAATCATGGTTCACCTTTTTTGAAAGCGCCGCGGAAGGATTTCGGCTTCACATTCCCGCAAGCAGGAAATCGACGACCTCGCGAAAGCCATCGCCGCCCCGGCGCTCCGCCACATAGGCGGGAACATGCGCCAGCCTGCCGTGGAAGTCACGGACGTTGGCCACGCCAACCGCGTGCGGAAAGTAAGCGAACATCGGTGCGTCATTGGGCGAATCGCCTACGAACATATAGGCTGCGCGCTCGGCGTCGAGATCGACCGCAAGGCACTCACGCATCATGCGCTTGGTCGTGGTGAGCTTGTCGTAATTTCCGAACCAGCCATTGACGTGAATCGAGCTTACCTTCGCCGTCAGTCCATGGTGCTGCATCAGCGCGGCGATGCGTTCAACCGCTTCCGGTGGCAAGCGGTCGACATCTTCGCAATAATCGATCGCCAGATCGGCCTCCCGATAGTACTGGTCCGCGGCGATGGCGGCACCTGGGACCGCCTCCAGGATTTCGGCCGCAATGCGGGTCAGGCTTTCCCGGTGCCGAGCACGGGCCGCAGCGTCGTCCACGAAGCGCCGTTCCATCACCCGCCGATTGTGATCGTAGCGAAAATAAAATGCGCCATTTTCGCCCACCACGCCGTCGACCGGCCACATGCGCGCGATATGGTCGCACCATCCGGCGGGACGGCCGGTGATCGGAATCACGCGCAAGCCCGCTCGCTGCAGCAGTTCTATCCCGGAGTACGCGGCGGCGGTAAGTTTTCCTGCCGTGGTCAACGTGTCATCGATGTCGCACAGCACGCCGCGAATCGCCGAACGGGCTTCCTGCGGGAAGTCACGAAGCGGACGCATTGGACGTCCTTGACGTGTTCAGTCGTTCACCCGTTTCGCGTGTTCACGGCCGCTGGCGGCATGCTTCCTGTCCGGCGGGCTGCACCGGACGGGCGACGAAGCCAAAGCGCTGCGCCACGTCGCCCGACCGGATGGGCTCCACCTGGATGCTGTTTTCACGGAACTTGAGCCAAAGCGGCGCCTCGCGCTGCCGTTCGAGCAATTTCATGAGTTGTTCCAGTACCTCTTCCTCGAGCGGATTACCGTTGGCGTCGATCAGGTACGGAAACAGACGATCGAGATCGCGGTCGTGAACCAGCCCGACGCCGTATTCGGACTCGAGCAACAGGGTGCCGTGTTCGTCGAGCCACCCACCCTGGACAGTTGCAACGGCCCTGCCGGTGTGGCATTCAAGTGCCAGCGGGGCGCCTGCGGCACTGACGATGCGGTACACGAGTGGCGTGTAGTCGGGCATGACGAACACGCGCTGCGGGCCGTTCTGGAAGAACCAGCGCCCCTCGGCGTCGTGCTCGTAATTGCGGCCGATGAAGGCGCTGACCATGGCATTGTTGATGCGCTCGCCCTTGATCCGCCAGCGGCCGCGCCGGTCAAGCGAAAGCCAGCCGAAGACCGCCGGCACGTTGGGCCATTTGGCCATGCCGCGCAGCACGATCTCATCCACGGCATTCAATCCATATCCGGCCGGCGGTCCATGCGCCGCTTCCCGCAAACGGGCCTGCGGCTAACGAGTCCGCGGCGCGCCGGCACGTTCGGCCAACTGGCCATGCCGCGCAATACGATCTCGTCCATGTAGTGAACCAGCGGTAAATGCGTAAGTGACGGGTGTTGGGTGACGGTGGCGGGCGATGGTGACGGGTGAGGAGTGAGGGGCGAATCCACCTTTCACCATTCACGATTCACTGCTCTTCGGCGTGCGCGATCTTCGCGTGTTGGGCGGCGAGATCCTTCTGGACGTTCGGCGGCACCGGCTCGTAGTGGGAGAGCTCGAGCGAGAAAGAGCCCTGCCCGGCGGTGACCGATTTCAGCCGCGCCTGGTAGTTATTGAGTTCCGCAAGCGGCGCCTGTCCCCTGATCGACAGCGTTCCGGCCTGAATCGAATCGGTGCCGCTGATCTGTCCGCGCTTGGACGAGATGTCGCCGGCGATGTCGCCCATGTTGGCGTCGGGAGCGGTGATGTCGATATTGACGATGGGTTCGAGGATGATCGGACGGGCCTTGCTGATGGCATCCATGAACGCGCGCTTGCCCGCCGAGATGAAGGCGACCTCCTTGGAGTCGACCGGATGATGCTTGCCGTCGTAGATGATGACGCGCACGTCGTGCACCGGGAAGCCCGCCACCGGACCGGCCTCCAGCACCTGGCGCACACCCTTCTCGACCGCGGGAATGAACTGTGTCGGGATCGTTCCACCCTTCACCTGGTCGACGAACTCGAAACCTGACCCGCGTTTCAGAGGCTCCACGCGCAGAAAGACTTCGCCAAACTGTCCCGCGCCCCCCGTCTGCTTCTTGTGGCGGTGATGGCCCTCGGCCCTGGCCGTAATCGTTTCGCGGTACGGGATACGTGGCGGTTTGGTCGAGACTTCCACGTGGTACTGGCCGGCCATGCGATCGAGAATGTAGCGCATGTGCAAATCGCCCAGGCCGCTGATCACGGTTTCGTTGGACGTGGCGTGGTGCTCGACCTTGAACGTGGGATCCTCGGCCGAGAGCTTATGCAGCGCCTCCGAGATGCGCTGCTCGTCGCCGCGGCGCTTGGGTTCGATCGCCAGGCTGTGCATCGGGGTCGGAAAATCGAGCGGGA
>JACQOK010000422.1 GCA_016202565.1 Betaproteobacteria bacterium
GATCTCCCTGCGCGGGTTCAACGCGGACCACGGCACCGACGTGGCGATCACCGGACGGCGCGCCGGTCAACCTGGTGTCGCACGCGCATGGGCAGGGGTACGCGGTCCTGCACTTCCTAATTGTGGAGCTGATCAAGCGGATGGAGGTGCGCAAGGGTCCGTAGACGCGCGCGACGGGGACTTCGCGACCGCGGGCGCCGTCGCCTTCCACACGAAGGAGCGCTTGGGGCGCGCCTCGCTCACGGCCCGCGGCGCGAGCCAACGGCACGGGCAAGGCGCTCGCGCTCTGCCGCCGGCCTAATCGAATCCCTTGAACAATTCGGCGAGGTCGATCGTCAACGCCGGTCCACCGGGGATCAGGTGCGCCGTCATCGTTTCTCGTGCGACGCTCGACCGCACGGGGTCCTGCGTGAGCTGGTAGATCTCTACGGTTCTTTCCTCGGGATCGACGATCCAGTACTGGGGCACGCCGAAATGGGTGTAGCGCTCCCGCTTCACCCCGCGGTCCGTCTTCGACGTGGATTCCGATAATACTTCGACCACCAGGTCGGGCGCGGCTTCGATCCCCCGATCGCTGATGATGCCCTTTCGCTCACGCCGGACGAACACCAGGTCCGGCTCGACGTAGTCCCCTTCCGCGAACAATACGTCCACCGGGGAGACAATGACCCAACCGAGCCGGTGTTCCTCGACGAAGCCGGACAGGATATGACCAAGACGCGTGACCAGGAGTTGGTGTCGGGTTCCGGGCGCGGGCGTCACGTAGAGCTCCCCGCCGATCACCTCGTAGCGATTGCCGTCGTCCGGCAGCCGCGCGAACTCGGAGTAGCTCCAGCGCCGGGCCGATGGAGTGGCCATCGTCGCCTCCTTTGTCTGGCCAAAGCTAGGCCGGAGCGCGCTCCCTCGCAATCGTGCAGGTGACGGTGGGGCAAGGCCATAGCAGGATGTTCGAGTTCGATCCGGCCAAGAGCGAGGCCGACAAAGCGAAGCACGGGATCGACTTCAACGAGGCCATGAGGCTGTGGGAAGATGGGAACCGCGTCGAGATCCCCGCCCGGACGACCGATGAGCCTCGATTCCTGGTAATCGGAAAAATCGCCGGCAAACACTGGTCCGCGGTCATCACTCATCGCGGGGAGAAGATTCGGATCGTTTCCGTGCGGCGGTCCCGACCTGAGGAGGTGAAGTTGTATGAAGGTCAAGGCGAGTGAGTTCGACCGGGAGTTCGACGAGGGGAAGGACATCTCTCGGTATCTGGACGTGTTGAAGGCGCATAGGCCCGGGCTGGAGCAGCGGCGGGTCAATGTGGATTTCCCGGTATGGATGATCGAATCCCTCGATCGTGAGGCGGCCCGGCTCGGCGTGCCTCGGCAGTCGCTGGTCAAAGTTTGGATCGCCGAGCGACTGGAGCGGCTGCGTACAGGAACAGAGTAAACGCGCCAGCGAGGGCCATACTGCGTCGTGCACCGGCTCCGGATCGAATGCGCGCGCCACCAGCGACTCGGCCGACCGAGAGCGCCGAAGCAAATCGACGAGTTCTCCGATCGGGTCCTGCTCAGCTTGGCTGCCCTGGAAAAGCCGGCCAACGGTGCAATCCACGCGAAGGGCATGCGGCGTACTCCAGTGGGCGAGGGACGAACCGGCGCCGAGCCGCTGAACGCAGTACGGCCTGTTGAACGGCTCGCGCTGATTCAACCTACCTGAGGCTACCGTAGCCCGCACTCAGGATGGGCGTTTCAGCGGACGGATGCGCTCGATCTCATGGCGGGCCCTGCCGTGCATCACGTTCCACGGGTCGCAGGCGTGCTGGAGGTTGAGCCATAGATCGGGCGTGGTGCCAAAGAACTTCGCCAGGAACTCCTCCTGCAGAATCTCGCCCGGGTGGGGCAGCGGCTTTTGGTCGGAATCGTCATGGCGATCCTTCGGTTACGAATTCAATCGTAATTCTCGATCACCACGTCCTCGCGACGCTAGCGTGGCTCCTCGGTCCTGAGCAGCTTCACGGCGTCGAGCAGCCCCATCGCCTCCACGCCGTGCCCGAGCGAGAATGCTCCCTGGCCGGAATAGATGACAAGACGCCGCGTCGCATTGACGTCATCGCACCCGATCAGGAATCCCCTCGACACGGATGGCGCTGAAGACCGCCCTGCTCGTACGCCAGCATCGTCCAGAGTCAACGCAACGTCTCGGCAGGGATCCCGGGGCCCGAGCGCCTCGCAAATCTTCCACGTCGTGGAAGAAATGCAAGGTTGCGTCCGACGTCACCAGGATCGCAGCGGCGTCATCGCGCACCCCCATGGCGATTGTCAGCGCGTGAAGCTCCCGTCCAGCGGGCAGTCGGGAGCTCAGGCTCTTCCGTTTCAATAGCAGATCTATTATAATGCGCCGGCATGGAACCTCGACGGCGGCTGAAGCCGCTGTTCTGGACGGGCTCCAGCCGTAAGGACCTGAAGAGCTTCCCGGCGGAGGTGCAGGACGAGATGGGCTATGCCCTCCGTGATGCCCAGTTCGGCGGGCAGCGGATGAACGTGCAGGTGCTGAAGGGATTCAGAGGAGCGGGCGTGTTCGACGTGATCGAGAATTTCGACGGGAATACTTTCCGCGCAGTGTATACAGTCCGGTTCGAGGGAGTGGTCTACGTGCTGCACGCGTTTCAGAAGAAATCGAAGCGCGGGATCGCCACGCCGCAGGCGGATCTGAAGCTCATTCGCGCGCGGCCGAAAGCCGCTGAGGAGCACTATTTGAAGTGGAGGGCACGAATATGACCGTCAAAAGAAAGGGCGAGAAGATTCTGGTCGAGGAGAGCAGCGGCAACGTCTTCGCCGACCTTGGGCTGCCCAATGCCGAAGAGCGTCTGGCAAAAGCCGACCTGGCAATTGCGATTGCGCGGGAGATCGAGTCGCGCGGGCTGACTCAGGCCGAGGCGGCGGACCTGCTGGGCGTCGCGCAGCCCGACATCTCGAATCTGATGCGCGGCCGGCTTTCCGGTTACTCGATCGAACGGCTTACGCGGTTGCTGAACGCTCTTGGTCGGGACGTTGAGATCCGCATCCATCCGACGCGGGCGGGAGAACAACGCGGGCACCTGCGGGTGGCGGGCGGCTGAGCGCAGCACGTACACCGGCGGCCTGAACAAGGACCAGGCGAGCGGCAGCTATACCTGCGCGAACTTCCCGGGCGGCCCCTGGACGTGGTCGGCGACGATCCAGC
>JACQOK010000433.1 GCA_016202565.1 Betaproteobacteria bacterium
CGCCGCAGGACGCCGGATTCGTGCTGCTGCCGCTCGCGCGCGCCGCGATCGCGCGCGAGATCGGCAGACACCGGCCGGCTCCCGAGGAGGCGGCATGGCTGCGCGAACTCGGGGCCTGTTTCATCACTCTAACTCATGAGGGCAGGCTGCGCGGGTGCATCGGTACGCTGCGGGCGCACCGTCCGCTGGGAGAAGACGTGAAGGCGAACGCCGTGGCCGCTGCGTTCCGCGACCCGCGTTTCAAGCCCCTGACGGCGGACGAGTTCGAAGCGATCGAAGTCCAAATCTCGCTGTTGTCGCTGTTGGAGCCCGTGAATTTTGCCGACGAGGCGGATGCATTGAAGCAACTGCGTGTCGGGATCGACGGTGTCGTGTTCCAGTATGGGCACCACCGGAGCACGTTCCTGCCCCAGGTTTGGGAAGACTACAGGCAGCCGGTGGAGTTCATGGCCCACCTCAAGTACAAGGCGGGGCTGCCGCCGGATTTCTGGGACCACGAAGTCAAGCTTTCGCGTTATACCGTGACGAAATGGCGCGAGTCGGAACTGGGTGAGAAGACCTTATGAGTGCACAGGACTATCGCGGCCGCTACTGGCACATGCTGGGCGACGGGCGCATGCAGTGCGACCTGTGTCCGCGCGACTGCCGTCTCCACGAAGGCCAGCGGGGCGCCTGTTTCGTGCGCCAACGGGTGAACGACCAGATGGTGCTTACCACCTATGGCCGGTCCTCGGGCTTCTGCATCGACCCCGTCGAGAAGAAACCCCTCAACCACTTCTACCCGGGCTCGAGCATTCTCTCGTTCGGGACCGCGGGCTGCAATCTCGCGTGCAAGTTCTGCCAGAACTGGGACATCTCCAAGTCGCGCGAGATGGACACCCTCGCCGACGAGGCTTCACCCGAGGCCATCGCACGGGCCGCGGCCGCCCGGGGCTGCAAGAGTGTCGCATTCACCTATAACGACCCGGTGATCTTCGCCGAATATGCGATGGACATCGCCGATGCCTGTCACGAGCGCGGTATCATGGCGGTCGCCGTCACGGCGGGGTACATGCACGATCAGGCGCGGCGCGAGTTCTACGCCAAGATGGACGCCGCCAACGTCGACTTGAAAGGATTCACCGACGCGTTCTACCTGAAGCTGTGCGCCGCACGCCTGCAGCCGGTGCTGGACACCCTGGTCTATCTCAAGCACGAAACCAGCGTGTGGTTCGAGATCACGACGCTGCTCATTCCCGGAAAGAATGACTCCGACGAAGAGATCCGCGCGGAGTGCCAATGGATCATGCGCGAACTCGGTCCTGACGTGCCGCTGCACTTCACGGCATTTCATCCCGACTACAAGATGACGGATACGCCGCACACGCCGCCGGCGACGTTAACCCGGGCGCGCGCCATCGGCTTGAGCGAAGGGCTGCACCACGTCTACACCGGCAACGTGCACGACAGCGAGGGCGGGACCACCTATTGCGAGTCATGCCGCGCGCCGCTCATCGTGCGCGACTGGTACAACATCAAGAGCTACAACGTGACCCCCGACGGCCGCTGTCCCCGCTGCGGGAAAGCGGTCCCTGGGCATTACGAGCGCTTCCGCGGCCAGTTCGGCCCGCGCCGCATTCCGGTGGGGATCCACACGCCCGCCTGAAAAGCCGGCACGCCGCGCGGCCGGATCACGCCTGTCGGCGCATCGCGACCGGCAATCGCCCCACCTGCCGGGTGCCGGCAAGGGCGCAAGGCCCTGTATAATTCCTTGTTTTTCCGACCATGCTGGATCTCACCGTCCCGCCGCCCGGGCAGCGGACTTATACGCCGTCCATTCACGGTTCGAGCGATGCGCTCGGGATAGCCGAACTCGCGCTGCGCTCGCGGCCGCTGCTCGTCATCACCGAAAACGCCTGGCACGCGCAGCGCCTGGTCGAGGAAATCCCGTTCTTCGCGCCGCAGCTCAAGATCCATCTCTTCCCCGATTGGGAGACGCTCCCCTACGATCACTTCTCGCCGCATCACGACCTGGTGTCCGAACGGCTCGCGACGCTCTACCAGATGATGCACGGCGAATTCGACGTGGCGATCGTGCCGGTGACCACCGCACTCTACCGCCTGACGCCGGTCGAGTATCTTGCCGCTCACACTTTTTTCTTCAAACAGGGTGAGAAGCTCGCGGCCGCCGAGCTGCGGCGCCAGCTCACGCTGGCGGGCTACACCCACGTCACGCAGGTGCTCGCTCCCGGCGAATACTGCTATCGGGGCGGGTTGATCGATCTCTTCCCGATGGGCAGCGCCCTGCCCTACCGCATCGACCTGCTGGACGATGAGATCGAAAGCATCCGCAGTTTCGACGTCGACACCCAGAGAAGCATCTACAAAGTGCCTGAAGTGCGGCTGCTGCCGGCGCGCGAATTCCCGATGGACGAAGCGGGACAGACGCGCTTTCGACGCAATTTTCGCGACCGCTTCGAAGGCGATCCGTCGAAGAGCCATGTCTACAAGGACGTGAGCAAAGGCATTCCCACCGCGGGCGTCGAATATTATCTGCCGCTCTTCTTCGATAAGACCGCCCTCGTCACCGATTACCTCCCGCAGGGCACGCTGGTGTGCCTGCATGGGAACCTTGCGCAGGCGGTCGGACAGTTCTGGAGCGACACCCAGGCGCGCCATGCCATGCTGCGCGGCGACCGCGCCAACCCCGTGCTGCCACCGCACGAGTTGTTCCTCACGACCGACGAGTTTTTCGGCGTGGTGAAACCGTTCGCGCGCGTCGAATTCGTGTCGGGGGAAGGGAATAAGGACGCTGTGGCGCCTCTCCCCTCTCCCCTCTCGCCTCTCTCGCCGGCGGAAACGGCGACCAGTCCGCTGCCGCCGCTGGCGGTCGAGCGCCGTGCCGCCAACCCGCTGCACAGACTCCAGGATTTCGTCGCCGGCTTCCCCGGGCGCACGCTGATCCTCGCGGAAGGCCACGGCCGGCGCGAGACCATGCTCGAGTATTTCTCCGAGTACGGCTTCAAGCCTGCGGTCTGCAACGACTTTGCACAGTTTCAATCCGCCACCGAGCGCGTGATGCTCGGCACGGGACCGCTCCACGCCGGATTTACCTTTTCCGCCGGCGGGTTCGCTGTCATCACCGAAAACGAGCTCTATGCAGCCCAGGCGCGCACGCGCCGGGAACGCGAAGGACGGCGCGCCACCACCGAAGGCATGCTGCGCGACCTGTCGGAGGTGAAGATTGGCGACCCCGTCGTGCACGAGCAGCACGGCATCGGCCGCTATCTGGGCCTCAAGACCATGGACCTGGGTGAAGGCGAGACCGAATTCCTGACGCTGGAATACGCGGGCGGCGACAAGCTTTACGTGCCGGTCTCGGGCCTTCACCTCATCAGCCGCTACAGCGGCGCGGCGCCCGAGGTCGCTCCCCTGCATCAACTCGGCAGCGGCCAATGGGACAAGGCCAGGAAAAAAGCCGCGGCGCAGGTGCGCGACACCGCGGCGGAACTGCTGAACCTGTACGCCCAGCGCGCGGCGCGCCAGGGCCACGCGTTTCAGGTCAAGCAGCACGACTATGAAGCCTTCTGCGAAGGTTTTCCCTTCGAGGAAACGCCGGACCAGGCTGCGGCGATCACCGCCGCGCTCGAAGATCTTTGCAGCGGCAAGCCGATGGACCGCTTGATCTGCGGCGACGTCGGCTTCGGCAAGACCGAGGTCGCGCTGCGCGCGGCGTTCGTCGCAGTGGCCGACGGCAAGCAGGTGGTGGTGCTGGTGCCGACCACGCTGCTCGTCGAGCAGCACTTCAATACCTTCACCGACCGCTTCGCCGACTGGCCGGTGAAAATCGCGGAGCTCTCGCGCTTCCGCAGCGCCAGGGAATCCGCGGAATCGCTCAGGGGGCTGGCCGACGGCCGCGTCGATATTGCCATCGGCACGCACAAACTGCTGGCGCGGGATGTCGCGCTCAAGAACCTGGGACTCGTCATCATCGACGAAGAACACCGCTTCGGCGTGCGCCAGAAGGAGCGGCTGAAAGCCCTGCGTGCCGAAGTGGACGTGCTGACGCTCACCGCGACGCCGATTCCGCGCACGCTCGCCATGTCGCTCGAAGGACTGCGCGATTTCTCGGTGATCGCGACCGCGCCGCAGCGCCGGCTCGCGATCAAGACTTTCGTCGCCCGCCACAGCCGGCCGCTGATCCGCGAGGCGGTGATGCGGGAACTCAAGCGCGGCGGCCAGACCTACGTCCTGCACAACGACATCGATACCATCCACCACGTCGAGGAAGCGTTGACGAAACTCTTGCCGGAAGCGCGCATCCGCGTCGCCCACGGTCAGATGCGCGAGCGCGACCTCGAGCACGTGATGCGGGACTTCTACCAGCAGCGCTTCAACGTGCTCCTCTGCACCACCATCATCGAGACCGGCATCGACGTGCCGAGCGCCAACACCGTCATCATCAACCGCGCCGACAAGTTCGGGCTGGCCCAATTGCACCAATTGCGGGGCCGAGTGGGGCGCTCGCACCATCAGGCCTATGCCTATCTCCTGCTGCCGGACGAGGGCAACATCACCGCACAGGCCAGAAAACGGCTGGACGCGATCCAGATGATGGAGGAACTCGGCTCCGGCTTCTTCCTCGCCATGCATGACCTTGAAATTCGCGGCGCGGGCGAAGTGCTGGGCGAATCGCAAAGCGGCGAAATGCAGGAAGTCGGCTTCAATCTCTATTGCGCGATGCTGGATGCAGCGGTGAGATCCTTGAAGCAGGGCAAGGAGCCCGACCTTACCGCCCCGCTCGGCGTCACCACCGAAATCAACCTGCACGTGCCCGCGCTGCTTCCCGCCGATTACGTAATCGACGTGCACGAGCGCCTCGTGCTTTACAAGCGGCTTGCCAACTGCGAAGACGAAACCGCACTCAATGCCCTGCGCGAGGAATTGATCGACCGCTTCGGGCCCCTGCCCGATGCGGCGCGCACGCTCGTGGACAGCCATCGACTGCGCATCCTTGGGAAGCCGCTGGGCATCGCACGTATCGACGCTACTGACGCCGCCGTGCAGCTCCAGTTCGTGCCCAGGCCGCCGATCGAGCCGATCAAGGTGCTCAATCTCGTTCAGACCCGACGCAACTACCGTTTCGCGGGGCAGGACCGGCTTCGCATCGAGGGCAGGCTGCCGGACGTCAAGGCCCGCATCGCCGCGATCCGCGAGGCGTTCAACGCGCTCAATTGAGACCGGGTTTCCGATGCTGAAAGCGGTGCTTTGGGACAATGACGGCGTGCTCGTCGATACCGAACATCTCTATTTCGTCGCCACCCGCGATGTCCTCGCGACACGCGGCATCGAGCTGAGCGAAGCGCAATACCTGGAGCTCTTTCTCCAACAAAGCCGGGGCATCCTGCATTTCGCCGAGGAACACGGCTGGACGGAAGATGAATTCCAGTTGATACGCCGCGAGCGAAGCGCGCTCTACAGCGCGCTGCTGCGTGAGAACGCGCGCGTCATCAACGGCGTGGAAGAAGTGCTCGCGACGCTCCACGGCCGCTACACGATGGGCATCGTCACCAGTTCGCAGCGCGAGCATTTCGATATCATTCACGCCGCGAGCGGGCTGCTCAGGTATTTCGACTTCGTCCTCGCCGCGGGCGACTACAGTCATCCCAAGCCCCATCCCGCCCCCTACCTCAAGGCCGTCGAACGCGCCGGCGTCGCCAAGGACGCCTGCATCGTGATCGAGGACTCCGAGCGCGGGCTTGCTGCGGCGAGGGCGGCGGGCCTCAAGTGCGTGATCGTGCCCAGCCGGCTCACCGCCGGCCGTCCGTTTACCGGCGCCTACCGGGTGCTCGGCGACATCCGTGAAGTCCTGTCGCTGTTGTAGCCGTGTGCCGGTGATCGATGGACCACCTCCTGTCGCCGTTTACCGCGCACCGGTGGTAAGCTTTCCCGAAACGAAAGGAGATGCCGCATGAAACCCATCGCTGCAGTCACACCAATCATCGCTATCGTCGCGGCGCTGGCGTCTGCGCCCGTGCTCGGCCAGACAGGGGGCGGGAGGAAGCCCGCAGCCGGCGCTCCGGCAGCGTCGATGAGCGCGGAAAAGGATCCTGCAATGAAGAACGACGCCCAACCCGCCTCACGCAAGCGCGGCCGGTCGCGGGCCACGGAAGACGCCCGGCACTGCCTCCAGCTCGCCACGAACCTCGAGGTCCACCGGTGCGCTGAGAAGTACCGCTAGCGGTGCCGATGCGCTGGAAACAGGCCCCCCGTCTTTGGTCCTGTGGATTCGAAAAATACGGTCGAGAGCGGCCTTCGCAGTCCCATGCTGCCCGAATTCGAACAACGTCGCGTCGAGCGTCTGCTGTTGCAGTTTTACGATCGCCGCGTGCTCGCCCATTTTCAACACAACATCCGGCTCAGTCACATCATTCGGGGCAACTCGGTCACACTCGTTGAATTGCGTCGACGGTTCGACGATCCTACCGAACGGACCCGGTCACCGATTGCGCAATTTCGCCTGAATTCCGCGAGCGGTTTGTGGTCGCTCCATTGGCGCGACCACAACCGGAGATGGCATCTGTACGAACAGTGTGCGCCGGCGAGAAACTTCGAACGCCTCCTTGCCGAGGTCGATCGCGATCCCACGCACATCTTCTGGGGCTGAGCGCGGTGATCGACGGGATCGGCCTTCCGCTATAATCGCGCTTCTGTTTCCCGATCCTTCTCCGCAAAGCATGCATCTCATCATCCAGGGCGGCGACATCGCGACGCGCGACCTCAAGCATCTCGCGAAGCTTTCCGGGGCGAGCCGCATCGAGCGCATTACGCCCGAAGCCTTCCGCCTGTGTGACGCGCATGCCTCCGACGACATCGCCGCAAGCTGCGAACGGGCACGACTCGATTATGCCTTCGTGCCGGAAACGCGCCGGCTGGCCGATTTCCGGCTGCTCGCGATGGACATGGATTCGACGCTGATCACGATCGAGACCGTGGACGAACTCGCCGACATGGTGGGGTTCAAGCCCGAGGTTGCCGCGATCACGGCACAGGCAATGCGTGGGGAAATCGAGTACGACGAAAGCCTCGAGCGCCGGGTTGCGCTGCTCGAAGGACTCGACGAGGGCGCCCTCGACCGCGTCTACGACGAACGTCTGAAATTAAGTCCGGGCGCGGAGCGGCTGCTGGCAACGGCCCGGCGCGCCGGCATCAGGATACTGCTCATCTCCGGCGGTTTCACGCGCATCACCGAGCGGCTTCAGGCACGGCTCGGTCTCGACCACACGCACGCCAATACACTGGAGGTGGACGGCGGCAAGCTCACCGGCCGCCTGCTCGGACGCACCGTCAACGCCGATGCCAAGCGCGATGAGCTGGTCCGCGTGCGGGACGCATCGGGCATCCAGCGCGGGCAGATCATCGCCATCGGCGACGGCGCCAACGACCTCAGGTTCATGGCCGAGGCCGGTGTCAGCGTCGCCTATCACGCGAAACCGATCGTCCGGAGCGCGGCGACGCACGCCCTCGATTATGTCGGACTTGACGGCGTGCTCAACTTGTTCGACTGACCCGCATCCATACCGAAACTCTCTTGACGGCGTCAATAAACCGGTAATCGCAGCTCGTCCACGAGCTGAAACGGCGCCCACGCCCCGCCCGCTTCCCGGCACAAGCCATAACGGAACGGCCACGTCGCGCGGCCCGGCGTAAAAAAGCGCAGATCGTGGAACCAGACACAAGTTTCGGGATTGCCTGATTCGACCTTATGGAGCACCGGGTACTGTGCGAACCAGCGGAAAAACGCCAACTGCGGCTGCTGCCAGGCCTCTTTCGCCAGCGCGACCTCGGCCGGCGCTGCGCCGTAGCGCGGAACCCGCATCCATACCGCTTGCTCCACCGGCAGGTAGGGCGCACGCAGCCGCGCGATGAAACCGGCGTCCGGCGCCAGCCGTACCGGCTCGCGCCGCCACAGATTGATGAGACTATAGTCGTATTGGTCGCCCTCGCTCACGATCACCATCCAGTTGAACGGGGACACCGGGCGCGGCTCCGCCGTGATGCGCGGCCGCTGGAACCCGGCCGCCTGCGCGTAGGCTGCGCCAAAGTCCACCGCCCGCTGCTGCAGCACATACTGCATTGAAACGTAACCGACAAGCACTACAAGGCCGGCTATGGCCGGCGCGCGCGAGCGTCGTCGCCGTGCGAACGCTGCCAGCAGCGCGGCGAGAATGATGGCCGTAAACCAGGGATCGATGATGAACGTGGTCGATATCCCGTAGCGCGCGTCGGTGAGGGGCGCGAAGATCATGGTGCCGAACGACGTGATCCAGTCGCCGGCGATGTGAATCCCGATTCCCCACGCGATCACGCCAAAGTATGCGCGCCAGCCCGGACCCTTGCGCCAGACGAGCGCGCACAGCAGCGCCAGCATGAGCGCCCACGCCGGCAGCACGATGAGAGAATGCGTGACGCCGCGATGGTAGTAGAGGTAGGAAAGCGGTGAAACCCAGGAGGTAACGATGTCGAGATCCGGAAACGCCGCGGCGAGAAAGCCGATCCCGATCCGCCGGCCGAGTGGCAGCGTTCCGGGCGCTCCTGCTTTGGGCGCGGTCGCCCGCGCGATCAGCGCGCCGGATAGTGCATGCGTCAACGTGTCCATGGCGCGGCATGATACCCCAGGTAAGAGTAATGAACGACCCGTTGCGCTAGAATTCGCAGATCTCGTAATGTTCGGCGCCAATCGCCGGAGACCGCCCCCGCGAAACGGGCGCGGTTGCAAACGAACCTGCCGCGGCTTGCGATGCGGGTATCCCGAAAGTACCACGTGACGGAGGCAATCTTGCACATGATTCGACCTTTCGCGGCCCTGCGGCCGACCCCCGAATATGCCTCGCAGGTGGCCGCGCCGCCTTACGACGTGCTGTCCACCGAGGAGGCACGCGTCCAGGCGCAGGGCAAGCCGTGCAGTTTCCTGCATATCTCCAAGCCGGAAATCGACCTGCCAGAGGGCACCGATCCCTATTCCCCTCAGGTTTATGCCAGGGCGGCTGAGAATATGCGGCGCATGCTGGACCGCGGCGTGCTGAAACGCGACGGCAAGTCCTGCTACTACGCCTACCGGATGGTGATGAACGGCCTTGTGCAGACCGGGCTGGTGGCCGCGTGTTCGGTCGCCGACTATGACGCGCAACGCATCCGGCGACACGAGCTCACGCGCCCCGACAAGGAAGACGACCGCGTCCGGCAGATCGAGGCGCTCAATGCCCAGACGGGACCGGTGCTGCTCGCCTATCCGACCGCGCCGGAGGTTGATGCAATTCTCGGCGATGCCTCGAGCGCAGCGCCCGAATTCGATGTGACCGCCAGCAGCGGCGTGCGGCACATGCTGTGGGTGATCCGCGAGGAGGATCGCCTCGCCCGCCTGACCGCGGCGTTTGACGCGATGTCAGCGCTCTACATTGGCGACGGGCACCATCGCACCGCGGCTGCCTCGCGCGTGGCCGCCTCACGCCGCGCCGCCACGCCGCAAGGGTCTGCGGAGGCGAGCTACGAGCGCTTTCTCGGCGTGGCGTTTCCGCACCACCAATTACGCATCCTTCCTTACAACCGTGCGGTGCGCGACCTGAACGGACTCGATCGCGAGGAATTCCTGCGCCGCGTTGCTGCCCGCTTCAACGTGACGCGGAGCGCGCGCAAGGTCATACCGGAACAACGCGGCGTATTTGGCCTATGCCTGCCTGGCCAGTGGTACCGCCTGGAGATCGACCCGGCCAGGATTCCGGCCGCCGATCCCACCGCTCGCCTGGACGTGAGCCTCCTCGCCGAGCATCTGCTTGGGCCGGTGCTGGCAATCGGTGACCCGCGCACCGATCCGCGCATCGAATTCGTCGGTGGAATCCGCGGGCCGGAAGAACTGGAGCGACGCGTTGCAGGCGGGATGGCCGCGGCGTTTTTCATGCACCCGACCAGCATGCAGGACCTGATGGCGGTCGCCGACGCGGGGCGCATCATGCCGCCCAAATCCACCTGGTTCGAGCCCAAGCTCGCCGACGGACTGGTATCGCTGGTGCTGGATTAAGCGTCGGCCCGGTGCTGACCGAAATCACACACCAAGTTCTGATCCGGTAAACTTTCCGTAGATGTCCTCGCGGCGGCGGGCGCTTCCATCGCCGGATACTCGGGACGGATATCGAAGTGCAGCCGGCGATGGGCGATGCGCAGCGCCGTTTCCGTATCCGCGGGGCTCGCCGCCCGGGCGAAGATGAACCCCAGGTAGCTCGCCCCGTCGGGAGGCGGCGCAATGATCTGGCCGGGCTCCGCCGTAATCGTCACCCCGGTGACGCCAGGTACCGACTGATCGGCGGCCAGGCCCTCGATCCCATGGTAAATGCCGCGCCGTGGAATCGGGATCCTCATGACTCCCGCGGCCCCGCCCTCGCCGGCAACGGCGAGCGGTTCTGCCTCCCGATCTGC
>JACQOK010000424.1 GCA_016202565.1 Betaproteobacteria bacterium
GCCGTGAAGCGCGAAGAGCAGACCGGTTTCAAGCGGCCCCGCGCCGAGGTCGACCGCGAAGAGCGTCGCGAGCACACGACTCCCCTTCAGGCTGACGAAGACCGTGGTCGAGAGTACGAGAACGAGGACGAGAGCCATGGGCGGAAACCGCATGGATTATATCCGCCCGATCGCACTCGTCGCGGGCTGCCTGCTGCAGCACGCCCTGCAGGACTGGTTCCCGCCGGTGCCTGTCTTGCGGCTCAGAACATCATCTGGCCGCCGTCGACATAGATCAACTGGCCGCTCACCATGCTCGCGCCGGGGCTGCACAGAAAGCGCACCATCGCCGCGATTTCCTCCGGTTCCACGCGGCGTCCGAGCGGCACGAGGGACGCTTCCGGACGCGCCGTGCGGCCTGCCGCCCGTGCGGTGTTCATCTGTCCGGGCGCGATGCAGTTGACGCGAATGCCGTGTTCACCGAGCTCTCGCGCGAGCGCGCGCGTCATGCCGTAGAGCCCGTGTTTCCCGACCGAGCCATGGACCCGGCCTTTCGCGCCGGAAAGCGCCGTCATGCCCCCGATCGTGACGATCGCACCGCCGCCGGCCTTGATCATGGCGGGCAGGCAGGCCTTGGTGCAGTGGAATGCGCCGTCGAGCGTGGTTGCGAGCAGCCTGCGCCATTCCTCGTAGCTCATTTCGATGAACGGCGTTTCCTTGCGCACCGACGCGTTCAGCACCAGAAAGTCCATTCGGCCGAACCGCCGGAGCACGCCTTCGACCATCGCGTTCACGGCGTTCCCATCCGAAATGTCGGCCATGAAAGCTTCGGCTTCGCCCCCTGCCGCGAGAATCTCGCCCACGACCTTCTCGGCATCTTCACGGGAGGTCCGCGCGTTGACCGCCACCGCAGTCCCGCCCGCGGCGAGCGCGAGCGCGATGGCGCGCCCGATATTGCGCGAAGCCCCGGTTACCAGCGCCACCTTTCCCGCGAGTTCTGCGCGCGATCCGGACGCGCCGGTGTTTGTTGTCGTCATATCGCCGACCTCCCTGGTGAAAATCGTGCCCGCAAGGATAGCCTATTTCGAGGCCGCTCAGGGCTTACGAAGTCAATCCGTTATGCTCCATCAAGATATTCTCAGCAGGGCGACCGTTGTCGGCACCAGAGAGCCGCTCCTTCCGTCAGTCGCGGGAAAGAGCCGCTGGGGATATAATGATTCTTCTTACGCGACATGCGTCGCTCGCCGGAGTTCTTGACATGGGTGCCGGGCTGCTGAAGCCGATCAGGAAAAAGACGTCATCAAAAAAACCAGTGAAGGACAGCGTTGCTCCGGCACAATCGGCTCAGGATCGCTTCCTGAGACAGATGATCGAAGAACACAGGAGGGTCGCGGTATTCCTGGCGAGCGGCGTCAAGCTCGAAGGGGAAATTGTCTCGTTCGACCAGTACGTGATCCTGATGAAGGGGACGATGACGGATAAGGTGTACAAGCACGCCGTATCCACGATCCAGCCGCTGGAGGCGGGCCCTTCGAAAGCCGGCGCGAAAGCCAAGGGCGAAACCTCGCGTGCGCCAACGATAATCCGGCGGGTCAGACCAAGGCTGGTCAAAGGCGGCGCCGGCGACGGGAACTGACGGCAAGACGCACCACCACGCGCAGTCAGCGCCGGTTCCCATGCGCACGGAACTGATCTCCATCCCCACCGACACGATCCCGCTCGACGGGGCGTTCTACGAGCCCGACGGCGGCGCCACTGCCGGCGCCGTGCTCCTGTTCCACGGCAACACGATGAATTTTTACGTCGGCGCGCCGCGCTTCATGCCGCCGGTCCTCACGCGCCTCGGCTTTGCCTGCCTTGCTTTCAACCGCCGCGGGCACGATATCCTCACCACGCGCAGCAGCCGCGCTGCCGAAGGCGGCGCATTTCAGTTCACGCGCGAAGCGATCGCCGATAACCGGCGCGCCGCCGAATGGCTCGCGGCGCGCGGATTTCCCGCTCCGGTCGTGATCGGGCACAGCAACGGCGGCATGCTCGGCGTGCGGCACGTGGTCGATCACCCGCGAACGCCGGCGCTCGTGCTGCTCTCGGCCGGACGCGGCGGCGAGCGCGCGGGAGTCGCGAGCGGCACCGAGCGCCTCTTCGCCGTCGATCGCCTCGAGGAACTTACCGCCCGGGCGCGCGAGTTGGTGGACGCCGGGCGCGGCCGCGAGCTCATGTTCATGCCGGGATGGTGGTACGTGATCAGCGCGGAAAGTTTTCTCGACCGCATCAAGACGGTGCCGGACACGATCGCGCTCGCGCCGAAGATCCGGTGTCCGGTGCTCTGCATCCGCGGCGACAAGGAAGACGTGGACCGTTATCCCGCCGAGGAATTCCAGCGCGCCGCAGGCGGCCCCTGCACGGTGGAGATCGTCCCGAACTGCGACCATTTCTACAACGGGCGCGAAAACACTCTGGCGGAGATCGTGTCCTCCTGGCTTGCTGCCACGCTGGGATTGCGGCGCAACTAGCGGCGCGTGCTACGCCGCCGCTCATCGCGCATCACGCGCGCTCCTAATCGACCGCGAGCTCGAGTATCCCCGTCTTCGGCGTGAAGCCCAGCCCAGGCGCTTCCGGCAGCGTCACTGTCCCGTTCACCGGGCCGGGCGCACCGTCGAACAGCGCCTCCACGCACTTCCATCCCTGCCAGTGAAACTCGACCCGCCCGCCGTTCGGCACGCCGCCGTGCAGGTGCATGTTCATGTGCGGGTAGTTGCCGCCCATCGCGAGCGGCACGTTGAACGCCTGCGCAATGCCGGCCGCCTTCAGTCCCTGCGTGTAGCCGCCGATGTCGCGAACGTTGGGCTGCAGGTAGTCCACCGCCTCGTGCACGAGATACTCGCGCAGGAACATGAGGTCCGAGGTGGCCGTGCTGCCGGCGGCAATCGGGATGGTGGTCTGCGCGCGCAATCGCGCCATCAAGCGCGGATCGCCCTGCAGCACCGGATCCTCGAACCACGTGAGGTTGTACGGCTCGCACAGCTTGGCGAGCTTGAGCGCCTGCGCGAAGGTCGCCCCCTTGTTCGCGTCCATCATGAGCTCGATCTTCGGACC
>JACQOK010000446.1 GCA_016202565.1 Betaproteobacteria bacterium
CCTTCTCGCGCCCGGTGACGAGCACGATTTGATGATGGTCCTTCGGGTCCTTGCTGAGGAACGTGAGACGAACGCCGCTCCTCACCTCACCGGCATCCATCACCTTGAAGCCGAGGAGCCGGGTGTAGAACTCGCGCATCCGGTCCATGTCGGTCACGAACAGACCGATATGGCTCAGTTCCCACTTTGGCAGCTCGGGCATGGCTTCCTCCTGCATGGTGGCGGGTCGTCGGGAAGTATACATCGGAGCAGACGGAACTGAGCTGGCTTGTGCGGTCGAATAATGACGGCAGCGATCGTCGCGCCGCGAGATTCCCGCAGGGGCTTGACGGCGCTGACTCAATGTGTACACTTCTTCTGTACGCATGGGAAAACGGCAATGGAAGAAGTCAAAGTCACCGAGCTCAGGCAGAACCTGCCCGAATACCTCGCCAAGGTGAAGCGGGGTCAGCGCGTGCGAGTGACTTCGCGGGGCAAGGTGGTCGCGGAGCTTACTCCTCCCTCCGCCTCCAAGGAGGAAGTAGAAGCGGCGCGCACCCGTTTGCGCGGCAGCGTGCTCAAGTACGACAAGCCGACCGAGCCGGTGATCGATCCCGGCGAGTGGGATGTCAACAAGTGATCGTTCTCGACACCCACGCTCTGGTCTGGTGGGTGACGGACGCGCGGGACTTGTCTGCGCGCGCGAGGCGCGTGATTCAGACAGCGGTGCGGCGGGGACCGGCCGTCGCGTCCGCCATCAGCATATTCGAGATCGCCACCGCGGTGCGCCGTGAACGCCTGAAGTTGCAGGTATCACTGGACCAATGGCTGCGAGATTTGCGAATCCTTCCAGATCTTCGCCTGGAACCTGTAACCGCGGATATCGCGCAACTTGCCGGCACGCTGGAGCCGGCGCTGCCCGGGGATCCCGCGGACCGGATCATCGTCGCCACGGCGATCGAGCTGAAGGCGAAACTCGTGACAGCGGATACCCGCCTTCAGCAATCGGCACGCGTTCAAACAGTCTGGTAGCACCCAACCCCCGCGTTGGATAGCGAAGAACGCCGCGTCACTCCGTGCGGATGTTCGCCACCTTCGCGACGTTCTTCCACTTCGCAATCTCGCCCGGCACCATCTTGTGAACTTCGGCAGGCGTGCGGATTTCCGCCTCGACGCCCTCCGCCTCGAAGCGCTTGAGCGTTTCCGGCAGCTTGAGATAGCGCGTCATCTCCGCGCTCAACTTCGCGATCACGCCGGCGGGCGTGCCGGCGGGCGCCGCGATCGCCCACCAGTTGTTCGCTTCGTAGCCCGCCACGCCGGATTCGGCGATGGTAGGAAGATCAGGCGCTGCTGCGGCGCGTTTGGATCCGCTGGTGGCAAGGGCTTTGAGCCGGCCGGACTTCAGGTGCGGCAGCGTCTGGATCAGCGAGCCGAGATTGACATGCGCCTGTCCGCCCATGACATCCACCAATGCGGGAAAACCGCCCTTGTAGAGTACGACGAGCATCTTCATTCCCGAGAGATGGTTGAACAGCTCGCTCGCAAAATGGGCGTAGCCGCCGGAACTGGCCATCGTCAGCTTGCCCGGGTTGGCCCTGCCGTGCGCGATCAGTTCCTTCGCCGAATTGACCTTGAGCGCAGGGCCGACCGTGAGCACGCTCGGGCCGAATCCCAGCGTCCCGATCCAGGCAAACGACTTGAGCGGATCGTAGGACACCTTGCGTGTCGCGCCATTCACGGCGTACGCGGCCGATGCGACGAGCAGCGTGTACCCGTCGGGCTGCGAGCGCGCCGCGATCTCGGTTCCAATGATGGCATCGGCGCCGGCGCGATTGTCCACCACCACCTGCCGGCCCAGGCGCTCGGTGAGATAGTGGGCGAAGGAACGCGCCATGAAGTCGTTGCTGCCGCCGGGCGGAAACGGCACGATGAGCCGCACCGGCCGCGCGGGATAGCCTGCAGCGAGATCGCTGGCCGCGCTGCCCTGCGCCGCATAACCGTTGCCTGCAGCCGCGAGCAGCGCTGCCAGACACATTGCCACGACCGATTTCATTTTCTCCTCCCTGTTTGCCCGGCGTGGGTTGGAAGTATACATCCGGGCAGACTGAACTGGGCGTATCGTGCGGACGGCTTGGGGAAGAAATCGAGCCGGATTTGTCGGGACCCGGATTTGACGCGATACTCCCGTGCATGTTCTACCTCGATCTATTCGGAAATATTCGCGTCACCCGCCTGCAGGAATTCCGGCCTCCCGCGCCACCTTGACCCATTTGTCGCGTTCAGCGCGCATGAATTTCGCGAATGCGTCAGGAGCGCTTATCTATGCTTTGGCCGACTCCGCCGCCTGCATGGCGCGCAGCCCGAGTTCAGCGGAAATCATTCCGGTCATCGGCACGATGGACGAAATCGCTTCGAGCACCTGGCGGCGCGTCATTCCGTAGTCGTAGGCGCGACGGATATGCCGTGCGGCCAGATCGACCTCGCCGCGCGTGCACAACGCGGCGATTACGATGAGTTCTCTCGGACCGGGGCCGAGCAATTCTTCGCGGGCGCCTTCGGCGAGCAGGCAGTGGTCCACCCAGGCTGCGGCACGGCGCGCGAATTCGGGATCGATCTCTGCGGCGTAACGCCATTCCGGCGTGTCGAGCATGCTTTCCCCGTCCGAGCCCCCGGCACGCTTGCGTCCCAGCGCGAGCTCGGGAAACGGCGTCAGCTCGTGCGGCTCGCCGCCCGCCGGCAGTTCCCCAAACGGGTAGGCGGGATTGTTCGCCTCCATGATCGCGTATCCCACGTTGGCGATGGTCGCCCAGCCGCCGGCGACCGAAAATGCGACCGCGCCTTCCATGATGACGGCGTTCGTCATTCCCATCCGGTACATGCGCCGGATGTGGTTCGGCGAGTGGCGCAGATCGTTCTTCGAGCACAGCGCAGGGGTGGCAATGAGTTCGCGCATCTGGACCGAGAGCTGCTGTTCGTCGGAACCTTCACCGCGATACTTGTGAAAATAACCGCCGGTGCGGGTAACGAGATGGTAGGTTTGCGGAGAGGCGTAAGCGAGTACCTTCCACTCGGGAAAGATGTCGCCTCGAGCGGAGGTCGCCTCGGCCAGCACGGCCTCGGGTTTCAGATCGCGATCGGGCGTCTTTTGGGTGGTGGACATGATGCTTTCCTTTTCGGGTTGATTCTCGCGCGGCGCCGGGACTGCGGCAGGTCCTCACGAGCGTAGCAGAGTTGCAGGTGCAAGGAAAACGCGCGACCATTTAAGACCAGCACCGCACGACGGACGAGTTTGACGTGGGCTACGAGCACACTCTCGGCGGGACCGTCTACCGCTTCGCCGACCTGAAAGACCTTCTGGCCAAGGCGACGCCGCTGCGCTCGGGCGACGTGCTCGCCGGAATCGCCGCCGCCACGGCTGAGCAGCGCATGGCGGCGCGGATGGCGCTCGCCGACCTGCCGCTCAAGCGCTTCCTGGAGGAAGCCGTTGTGCCGTACGAGGAGGACGAGGTCACGCGCCTCATCGCCGACACGCACGACGAGGAGGCGTTCACGCCTGTCGCTGATCTCACCGTCGGCGATTTCCGCAATTGGCTGCTTGCCGATACGACGACCACCGACACGCTCGCCGCCGTCGCGCCGGGCATCACGCCGGAAATGGCGGCGGCGGTCTCGAAGCTCATGCGCAACCAGGACTTGATACTGGTCGCGCGCAAGTGCCGGGTGGTGACGCGTTTCCGCAACACGATCGGCCTCCCCGGGCGCCTCTCGGTGCGCATCCAGCCCAACCACCCCACCGACGACCCGCGCGGCATTGCGGCCTCCATTTTCGACGGCCTCTTCTACGGCTGCGGCGATGCGGTGATCGGCATCAACCCGGCGGGCGACGGCTTGCCGGTGTTCACGCGGCTGTGGCGCGCACTCGACGAACTCATCCACCGGCTCGAGATCCCGACGCAATCGTGCGTGCTGACGCATGTCACGAATCAGATCCGCGCGATCGAGGCCGGCGTGCCGGTCGATCTCGTGTTCCAGTCGGTCGCCGGCACGCAGAAGGCGAACGAGAGTTTCGGCATCTCACTCTCGCTGCTGGCGGAAGCGCGTTCGGCTGCGCTCGTGCTCAAGCGCGGAACCCTCGGCGACAACGTGATGTATTTCGAAACGGGGCAGGGGAGCGCGCTTTCGGCCGGCGCGCATCACGGCGTCGACCAGCAGACGCTCGAAGCCCGCGCCTACGGCGTCGCCCGGCACTTTAAGCCGCTGCTCACCAACAGCGTGGTCGGCTTCATCGGCCCGGAGTATCTCTACGACGGCAAGCAGATCATCCGCGCCGGTCTCGAAGACCACTTCTGCGGGAAGCTCCTCGGCGTGCCGCTCGGGGTGGACGTCTGCTACACCAACCACGCCGAAGCCGACCAGGACGACATGGACACGCTCCTGACGTTGCTCGGCGCGGCGGGCGTGACCTACATCATGGGCGTGCCCGGTGCCGACGACGTGATGCTCAACTACCAGAGCACCTCGTACCACGACGCGCTCTACCTGCGCAACGTCCTGGGACTCAAGCGCGCTCCGGAATTCGAGGCCTGGCTCGAGAAAATGCAGTTGATCGACCGCGACGGCATGCTGCTCCCGACGCGCCCCGACAGCCGGTTGCTCGCCGCCGCAACATCCATATGAAACTAAAGCGCATCGCAAAAATAGTTTCCCTCCCTCTCAGGGGGAGGGCTAGGGTGGGGGTGGTTTTCTAATGAGCGACTCAAAACAGCCTCTCGTAATCGCCAATCCCTGGCACACCCTCCGCCGCCACACCCCCGCGCGCATCGCCTTGGGCCGCGCCGGCCCCGCCTTGCCCACGAAGGAAGTCCTCGAATTCGGCCTTGCCCACGCGCGCGCCCGCGACGCGGTGCAAACCACACTCGACGTGGACAAGCTCGAGCGGGAATTGAAGACGGCGGGATACGCGCCAATCCGCGTGTCGAGCCAAGCCCCCGACCACGCCACCTACCTCACGCGCCCGGACCTCGGGCGCCGCCTCGACGAGGAAAGCAAAGCGCGGCTCGCGGGCTCGGCAGGACTCGTCGTTGCGATCGAAGACGGTCTTTCCGCGATCGCCGTGCAAAACCATGCCGTGCCACTGCTCGGGGAACTCGGGCGGCTCCGCGCCGAGCGCTGGTCGCGCGCGGCGGTCGTCATTGCGCTGCGCGGGCGCGTCGCCCTCGGTGATGAGATCGGCGAGCGGCTGAACGCGCGGCTCGTCGTCGTCATGATCGGCGAGCGCCCGGGCCTTTCATCTCCGGACAGCCTCGGGCTCTACATCACTTATGCGCCGCGCGTCGGCCGCACCGACGCCGAGCGCAACTGCATCTCCAACATCCACGGAAGGGGACTGGGATACGAAGAGGCCGCAAAGCGGCTCGACTGGCTCGTCGGCGCAGCGCTCGCCCGCGGCGTCACCGGCGTCGCACTGAAGGACGAAAGTTCCTCGCCCGCGCACATTGCTTAGACTGAAGTTCCCCGTAATTCGGGCACGGTTGACGAGTAAAAGCTGAGGCGGTTCAGCGGCTTGGCGGCGGTGTAGGTGCTACACGAGGTAGCCATGTACGTTGGGGGTTGTACTC
>JACQOK010000045.1 GCA_016202565.1 Betaproteobacteria bacterium
ATCGCTTGGACCGAATCCGTGGCGGATTGCTGGACAAGAAGCGGCACGAGCGCCGAAGCGTCCCAGAACCGCATCAGCGGCCCTCGCGGTCCTCGGCGATCAGGCGCACGACATCGATCTCGCGCTTCAGCTTGACCGGCCGGGGCAGGCGCTTGGGCGGCGGCTTGAGCGGCAGGCGGATGATGCCGAGCCTGGCGAACTCGGCGAGATGCGCCTCCTCGTGCACCTTGCTGCCCGGCTCGAGCGGCGCAAGCCGCGCCACCGGCTTGCCGCGGTCCGTGATGACCACGGTCTCACCCCGGCGCACGCGGTCGATGTAGGCCGAGAGCCGGTTCTTCGCTTCCGAAATCGAGGCGCTCTTCATCTGGCTATTATAGCCATTTTGCTCCGGATACACACGTGACCCGCGGGGTCAGACTTGAATTCGACCTCGATCGCGTTTCCCGCTACGCGCACCAGCTTCGGAACAGTCACTATTGCCGTACCGATGATGAGCGTCTTGGCGCGGTTTCACGATGCACCTTCGGGCTGTTTGCTCCCACTGCGGATGCGCGGCCCAACGCCTCCGCACATGCGGGTTGAGTCGAAGGGATCTGTGGCGTAGTTTTACGATCTTGTGATCGATATCGATATCGTATGACGATTGTTATGCGTAGACCAAACCTTAACCGCGCCCGCGAAAAGCGCATCACCGATGAGATCATCGTTGATGCCTACGGGCCGGAAGAGCGGGCGATGGGCTGGTATTACTACCTCGAAGAGAAGCTCGAGTTTCCGTTCAGGGCGCGGTGCGTCGATGTCCGCTCGGTCTCACCGCTGAAGAAAGGCGAAGAAGTCGAGGTGGTCGGCATGACGCCGGGGGACGATTGCATGAAGGAGATGTTTGTGATCGTCGGTTTCGCCGGCCGCAGGCTCGGCGTGCCGCTCGCTCAGCTCGACCCGGTGAAGTCCGACAAAGCCACGCGCGAGGCGGTGGCGGACTGGCGCTATTGGGTGGCGATGGGCCATGAGTTCTGATGGATGGGCATAGTGGCGCGGTTCCGCGATGCTCGTCCGTGTGCTAGTATTATGCTAGTTATTTACTAGCATATGGAGACACGGCAATGCCCGGACTGGTCATCAAGGATTTACCGGCGAAATTGCACCGTAAGTTGAAGGAACGAGCGGCGCGGCACCACCGCAGCATGACCAAGGAGGTGCTCGTCGTGCTCGAACGGGCGCTGAGCGAAGACGCCCCGCCGCAGGAAGCCCCTCCCCCGTTCAAGGGGCGCTTCGCGCTGACGGATAAATTCATCGCCCGGGCCAGGCGCGAAGGACGCGAGTGATCGTCGTTGACGTCAACGTCGTCGCTTATTTCCTGGTCGAGGGCGAAAAGACCGCGGCGGCGCGGGAGCTGTTGCAGCGTGATCCGGACTGGCGGCTGCCCGCCCTGTGGCGTCATGAATACCTGAACGTTCTCGCGACTTTCGCGCGTGAGGGCGGCGCCACGATCGCCGAAGCACAAGCGCTTTGGCGGCGGAGCATTGAATTATTCGGCCCCCGGGAGCAGAGCGTGGATATGGGGTCGGCTCTTGTCATGGCCGCAGAAAACCGGGTCAGCGCGTACGACGCGCAGTACATCGCGCTGGCGCGCCAGCTTCAGACCGTCTGCGTCACCGAGGACCGGCGTCTGCTCAAGATCTTTCCGGCCCTCACCCGCACGATGCAGACGTTCGGCGCGGCCTGATGCGCGACGGTATGGACGCAGGACAGCGACTTCGAAGACCTGGAAGGCGTGCGCTACGTCGCTAAGGCCTGAACCGGTATGCGCAAGCCAAGCCTTAACCGCGTGCGCGAGATGTTCGTGCTCACCCGCTTTGCCGGACGACAACTCGGCGTGCCACTGTCTCAGCTGGAAGTGCTGAAGGCTAGCCGCGAAACCCAGCAGGCCGTTGACGACTGGCGCTACAGGGTCGCGATGGGTAACGAGTTCTAAGAGGCAAGAGACGTTCATGATGCTTCCCGGTAGCGGCCAAGCTCGTGTCGATCAGACGAAAATCGTGGATTACCTGCTTTCGCCGACTCATCCGGATGGCCGCAGCAAAGCGGAATTCTTTACACGCTTCGGGTTCAAGGCAACGGAATGGCAGGTACTTGCCGAAGCCTTGCGCGCAGTTGGGGCCGGGAATCCGGTAGTCGCTGTCAGTCGTGCAGTCTCCGAATGGGGTACGCTACACTGTCGATGGCCCGCTGCCCACCCCGGATGGACGCGCTCCGAAAGTGCGTACAGTATGGATCGCGGAGCCCGCCGGGGCTGTCCCGCGACTTGTAACCGCGCACCCATTGTAGGATTCGAAAATGCATTCGTTTAAAGAACATGATCGTGTCGTGCTGACGGCTGATCTGCCTGCCGAAAAGCTCGCCGCCGGAGACGTGGGCACCGTCGTGCATGTGTATCGCGGCGGACAAGCTTTCGAGGTGGAGTTCGTCGCGCTGGACGGCGAGACTGTCGCCGTCGTGACGCTGGAGAGCACACAGGTCCGGCCGGTCGAGCACCGCGAGATCACTCACGCGCGACGCGTGGCGTAGCTTAGGACTGATCTCACAGCGCTCGGCTTCGGCCAGCCATTTCAACCTCGATCTGTTCGCCCCCACTGATGATGCGTAAGCCAAAACTGAACCGCGCCCGCCAAGACGTGATTACCAAGCGCGGGCGCGTAGTGGCAAGGATTGTGCCGGCAAAGGTACCGGAGTGGGATCGCTCGGCGGTGCTCGATGAGGCGGAAGCGCTGCGCAAGAAACTCAAGGTAAAACGTGGATTCAAGATTGCCGATCTGATCGCGGAAGGCCGGTTGTAGTAAGGCGGCCGGCGCGAAACTCACCTAGACGCACTGCATAGCTATGGCTCCGATACCATATCCGCGCGCCACTTCGGCTTCGACTTGTTTGTCCCCGCCTCGAATGAGTAAGCCGAAGTCCGCCAGCTTGATGCGCGTCTTGTTGGAAATGGCCAACCGTGGCAAGAGTTTTTGATGGCCCTTGGTACGCTAACCGAACTTCTCAAGCTCTCACCCGGTGAACGGGCGGAACTGGCGATGGCGCTATGGGAAAGTCTTGACGACGCCCAGCGTGAAGCTGAACTGGCTCTGACGCCTGATCAGGCGGCGGAGCTCGACCGACGGCTTGCCGACCACTTGGCGGACCCGGGCAGCGCCGTCTCCTGGGACGAAGTTTGCCGCAAGCTCACGACCAAGACGTGACGCTCCGGCTCGTCTTCCGGCCCGAGGCTGAAGCCGAGTTTCTCGAAGCGCGCCGCTGCTGGTAGATTAGAGGGACGCGAGACCGACCCTTAGAAGAAAAACAGGCCTCATCCCAGTCTGCAGTATCCGGCGGCGTGCGTGGAGGAGGGTATCACCGCATGTCGGAGCAGCGCGAACTGCCGTTGACTTTCCCGGAGCTTTCGGCCGAAGCTCCGCTGATCCCGGTACGCATGATCAACGAGTATGTGTACTGCCCGCGGCTCGCGTACCTCGAGTGGGTGCAAGCGGAATTCGCGCACAGCGCCGACACCATTGATGGCAAGATCAAGCACAAGCGAGTGGACGAGCGCAGCGGCGAGCTGCCGGAGCAACCGGAGGAGGGGGAGCGTGTCCATGCGCGCTCGGTCGCGCTGAGTTCGACGCGCCTCGGGATCACCGCGAAGCTTGACCTCGTGGAAGGAGAGGGCAGTTACGTCACGCCCGTGGACTATAAACGGGGTGCCCGTCCGCATGTCGCCGCCGGCGCCTACGATCCCGAGCGGGTGCAGCTCTGTGCGCAGGGATTGCTGCTGCGCGAGCACGGCTTCGAATGCGACAGCGGCGTCATCTATTTCGCCGCCTCGCGCGAGCGTGTCCGGGTGCCGTTCGACGATGCCTTGATTGAAATGACGCTCGCCGCGATCACCGGTTTGCGCGGCATCGCGTTCGCCGGTCACATCCCGCCGCCGCTGGAAGACAGCCCCAAGTGTCCGCGCTGCTCGCTCGTCGGCATCTGCCTGCCGGACGAGGTGCGGTTTCTCACGCGTTCTTCCGTCGAGCCGCGGCCGCTCTTTCCGGCGCTGCAGGACGCGCTGCCGCTTTACGTGCAGTCGCCGCGCGCGTTTCGGACTACGCCAATCAAAGAGTTGCGCGAGAGCTGTTTTCCGAGGCACGAGTGCCTCGGCCTCATTGAAGCGGCGTCATCCCATTTGATCTCCACCAAGGGGTAACGGGTTTTCCGAGGCACGAGTGCCTCGGCCTCATTGAAGCCAGCTCGGTCAGGCCAAAGAACTGGCCGCGTTCGCGTCCTTGTCCGCGCCACGAGGCATGATGCCTTTACGCACACGTATCGCGATCCACATTGCTCCTGAGGATTTTGGACTCGTTCATTGCGCGAAAGCGCCGGAATGATCCGAACGGATCGGCAGCCAAACTGGAAAAACCGCCCCTGAAAAGTCGCTCAATCGCCATGGTCCAGATGGACTACGGCCTGCGGGCACCACGCGTCCGGGCGTTGCGGCTTCCCGGCGAGCGGTCTAGACTGCGGTTCCATCGCCTCGCATATGCCAATGCCAAAACCAAGTTGTTATCGAGGGGAGGACCAAACGGGGGAAGCGAACTTCCATGGTCCTGGAGCTGGATCTTTATCACCTGACTCTTCAACAGATAAGCGAATTTGTCAGGACGAGGTGTTCTCAATACGGAACCGTGTCGAGCGTGTCCGTGAAACTGTTTCCGATCTCCACCGATGAAGGACGGTCGTTTGCGATCGTGGAGATGGCATCGCCCGAGGAGAACACCAAGCTACGCGAGACGGTGGGCGACGGCTACTGCGGCGACGGCGTAGTCGTCCATCTGCTGCACCATCCTTCCAAAGCGAGGTGACAGGTTTGGACTTAGAGGTGATTAACGGAGGAGGGATATGGCCAAAGCCGCAGTGTCCGGCAAGACAAAACGAACCAAGATTTTATGGCACGTCGCACGGGTGGGAGTGCGATTTGCTGTGAAGCGAGGCAGAAAAGCCCTTCTGGGGACCGACGGGAAGACGCGAACGTTTCGCACGCGCGATGCAGCCGCGCGCGTGGCTCGACAACTCAATTTGAGATGACTCGACCGAGCGGAATCATCGGAACTCTCAGACCAAGGCGGGCATGTTGCCCGTGAGGAAGTAGTCGAGCAGCTCGGCCACCGGCCGGATGACCGCGCCGAATGGCAGGCTTTCCGAGCCGCGGAAGAACAGTCCCTTCTTGACATCGCCCTTGAGCGCAAACGCGAGGCGCGTGTCGATGCAAAACTGGCCCATCGCCGCAATGCCGTCGCGCAGTCCGCACACCGTAAGACAATTGAGACCCGGCACGCAGCGCCGCGGATCAGCCTTGGCGTGGGACTGGAGCGCCTTTTCGCGCCGCAGATAGTTGCGGAGCCAGGGCGTGAGCACCGCGCGCGCCGGCAGTCCGGCGACGCTCATGAAAGTGACGATGTCCTCGGGCTTTGCTTCGGCGAGCACCTGCTTGAAGTTGGGGTGCGCATCGCCTTCCTGAGTCACGGCAAAAGGCGTGCCGATCTGCACCCCAGCCGCGCCCATCGCGAGCAGCGCGCGCACCTTTTCGTGGCTGTTGATGCCGCCGGCCGGAATCAATGGAAGCCGTTCGCGCTCGATACCGAGCTCGCGCAGAAGCGCGAACACGCCGTCGAGCACCGGTGCAAAGTCGAAACGCGGATCGCCGATTTCTTCGGCGCGGGTGGCGCCGAGATGCCCGCCGGCGTAGCGCGGGTGCTCGATGACGATGGCGTCCGGCACGCGGTTCTTGCGCAGCCATTTCTTGAGCACGATCGCCACGCCGCGCACGTCCGAGAGAATCGGAATCAGCGCGACTTCCGGATATTCCCGCGTGAGATCGGGCAGATCGAGCGGAAGCCCCGCGCCCATCACGATCGCGTGCGCGCCGCTTTCGCATGACTGCCGGACATAGGCGGCATGCTCGGCGACCGCTTTCATGACGTTGATGGCGATCGCGCCGCGGCCGCCAGCGAGTTCCACCGCCATGCGGATTTCGCGGTCGAGCGCGATCAGATTGAGCTTGTCCAGCGCATCCTTGTCGGTGCAGCCCTGCGCCTGTTCCATCAGGTCGGCATGATGGTGGCGCAGGTCGACGCTGGAGATGGTGCCCAGCGCGCCCAGCCGGGCTACAGTCCCCGCCAGCCGGTGCGCGGAAATTCCCACGCCCATGCCGCCCTGCACGATGGGGAGCAGCGAACGGCTTTTCAGCGTCCAGCGCGAAAGGAGCGGAACGGACATTTCGACGGTTCGATTCATGGCGCATGCCGCGACTGGCGGCGGTGACGAATTATGCGCAGGTGAGGGAGGCAGGCACCTTGATGTGGATCAATACGGGATCGTGACCAAGATTCCTCCATGGTCTTGCAGGAATGCCGTACGCGGCGCCGTCTCTTCAGCGCCCCGGCGGGGTGGCCTCCGGTGGATAGTCGAGAAGCAGGTGGAATATCGAGGAGTCGATTTTCACCACGTCGCGCAGCCGATCGCTCACCCGGATGGCGACACGGTCACCGTAACGCGCGAGGCGCCGCAGCAGGCGCTCGAGATGCGGCAGTTGCGGGCGTTCGATCTCGTCGATCATGAGGGTAACGGTGGCGCTCGTGCGCTTCAGCACCGTTTCAAGTCGCCGCGTGCAGCGCGCGAAAAACGCCCGATCGAGTTCGCCCGCGAAGCGCACGTATAACCGCGGCATCGTCTGGCTCAACAGTCTCAACTCGATACTGGCGCGGCCGTCCTCGAGGTAACGGCGCACAGCCCGTGTCGCCGATGCATACCACCGGCCGAGCAGGGCGTTGTCGCGGGTGGCGGGCGCCGCGAAGCGGCGTTCCACATAGTCGCGCATCGCCAGGGCCGCGATCCAGTCGACGATCGCCAGCGGAAACTTGCTCGGCGCAGACCACGGCAGACTGCGCAGGAAGTGGAAAAGACGCTGTGTCCCGCCTTTGAGGACGCCTCTCGCGATCAGCCGGGCGACGATCCGCATCTGCTCGCGCCAGGAGTACTCGCCGTGGTACACGGGATTTTTCAGGAATCGCATCTTGTTGCGCACGCGCACGCCGATGATGCGGTCGGAAAGCAGGCGTCGGTAAAGCGCGAGGTAGCCGCGCACCATGTCCCGATAGGACATGTTTTTCGGGATGATATTGGTGCCGACACCTGTGTTGTCGGTGTGGTCCGCCTCGGCCAGCAGGCGGCCTTCGCGCCGCAAACGCGCATGCAGCGGCGTTTTCGGCAGCGCCGTCAGCAATCCCACCATCGCGGCCTGGATGCCGGAGTCGCGAATGAAGCGAAACTGAAGATCGAAGGTCGCCGGCGTGTCGTTATCGAAGCCGATGATGAATCCGGCCAGGATGTCGATGCCGTAGGAGTAAATGCGCCGCACTGCCGTGAGCGTATCCTCGTGCAGGTTCTGGGTTTTGGAGGTCTTCCGCAGCGTCTCCGCATCGGGCGACTCGATGCCGATGAAGACCCACGTGAAATTGGCGCCGCGGAACAGCTGCAGCAGCTCAGGGTCCTGCGCCATGTTGAGCGAGGCCTCGGTGCCGAACTGGAACCAGTAATCGTGCTGCTCCTGGTAGGCGCGCAGAAAGCGCAACAACTCCTTGGCGGCTGACTTGTGTCCGATCAGATTGTCGTCGACGAAGAACACGTTCCGCACCTGCTGCGCGCGCAACGCGTCGAGCTCGGTTTCGACTTGCGCGAGCGTCTTGTAACGCGGCCGGCGCCCGAACATGACGATGATGTCGCAAAACTCGCAGCGGAACGGGCAGCCGCGGGAGAACTGCAGCGTCGCGGTGGTGTATCTGTCGAGCTTCAACAGATCAAAACGTGGGGTGGGTGAATCGGCGAGCGCGACCGTTCCCGTTTCGCGATAGAGCGGGCGCGGCTGCCCGCGCTCGAAGTCCCGGCAGAACTCCGGCCAGATGTATTCCGCCTCGCCGGCGATGACGCTGTCGGCAAGCGGCGCGTAGAGTTCCGGGCAGAGCGAAGCGTAGCTGCCGCCCGCGACCACGCGATAGCCGAGCTTGCGGTAGTGCGAGAGCAGTTCCGCCTGGCGCTTGAATTGCACCCCCATGCCGCATACGCCGATCAGGTCCGCCCGCGGCCGCAGCGGCACGGGCTCGACGTTCTCGTCGACGATCTCGACTTGCCAGTGCGGTGGACAGAGTGCGGCAAGTGTCGCCAGCCCGAGCGGCGGATTCACTGCGCGCTTTCCGCGAAGCACCTCGCGCAGCGCCCACCTGAAGCTCCAGAAACTTTCCACGAACCGGGGATTCACCAGCAGCAGCCGCGGACCCATGGTCTTCTCCTCCTCAACTGTTGGGGTTCACTCCGTTCACCCCAACCTACAGTCCATTAGCGTAGCCCGGATGGAGCGGAGCGTAATCCGGGACTCTCATAGCCACGCGCGCAACTGGAGCGCGACGGCGCCCAGCACGCGCGAGGGCGGTGGCAGCTTGAGCGCCCGAAAGTCGATGGCATCGAGCGTGTTCTTGATGAGCAGGGCAAGCTCGGTGTCGCCCTGCATGACCAGGCGGCGATTGAAGAAAAGCGTGTCCGGATCCTGTTCGCGCCGCGCGAGCGCGAGAAAATCCCGGGCATCCGCACTGATGGTCGCATCGGGGCGAACGTTGCCGCGCGCAACGAGCCCTTCGTCTTCGACTGCGAACGCGAGCTTGAGTCCGATGTCGCGCACGTCGATGGTGACCACTTTACCGCGCGCCTGCGGCAAGTTTTTCGCGTTCAGGCTCTCTCCGAGCACGGCGTTCAATGCGAGCGCGATGATCGCCGCCGGCGGATACTGCGGCAACCTCGCGAGCAGATTGCGCAGAGGAAGAGGCGGGGCGGGCAATTCCATCACTCGCGCCTTCGACAAATCGGGACGCGCATACGTGCGGGCCCTCTGGTAGGCTTCGAAAGGCACGTCATGATGCAGTCCCAGCGGCTTCGATGCCGGGACGCGCGCGCCAGTAGCCGTCGCACGCCGCGCCCGGCATGAGCGGCGCGAGGCGCTGCATCGCGCTCGCAGCCCGCGTCGCATCCTCGATGCAGGTCCGGAATTCGTCCAGGATCTCGATCGTGTGCTGCGCCTGCGGCGAGACGCGCAGCACTTGCACGCCCAGTTCCCGCAGCTCGGGCAGGAACGGCAGAAGATTGCACACTGCGGCCGAGTGGGTCTGGATGCCGTTCAGCACCAGGAAGGGACGTCCTTCGCCCGTGCTGAGGAGCATGCCGTCGGGATACTCGAGGCAACGAAATTCGCAGCCGTCCTTTTGCAGGTTGAAGCGCCGCGCCGTGAAGCATCGCGCCGAAAACGCGAGCGGCATTCTGCCGTACGCGAACACTTCGGTTGCGGGCGGCGCGGTTGTCTCCTGCAACAGTGCGCTCAACATCGCGCGCGGCATCTCGAGCGGGGGCACCCAGCGCTGCGCACCGAGTTCGCGGAACAATTCGAGCGTGGCTGAGTTGTAAATGTTGAGATGCGGTCCGGCGATGAATGGCGCGGTCCCCGCCAGCAGGTGCACCGCGCCCACGTCGTTCGCCTCCACGATGAATTCTCCGTTGGCGACGAGCCGGCGCAGTGCTTTCAAATCGGATTCGGATTCGATGAGCGCCTGCGTCGAGAGCACGACTTCCTTGCCCGCGGCGGCAAGCGCGCGGGCGATCGCGAGCCAGTCCGGTGCGCGCAATTCATGCCGGCGCGAACAGACCACCTCGCCCAGATAGACGATGTCCGCCGCGGAGCCCGCGACAGCGCGATAAAAATCGAAGACCTGCTCCCGCGCCCAGTAGTAGAGGAGCGGCCCCAGTGCGAGCTTGGTCGCGCGCGGTTTCATTTCCATGGGCGGTAATAGGCGCCGAGGGTTTGCTGCCGGCCCTCGGACACGGCGCGCAAGTCCGCCAGCCATGCCGGGTTGGGGGTAAAGCCGCTGCCGTAGTGCGTGCAGGCCTCGAGCGCGCGCCGCCACACCCTGGTTACCGCGGCGACATACGCCGGGCTGCGCTGCCGCCCCTCGATCTTGATCGCCTTGACACCGATGCGCGCGAGTTCCGGCAGCAGTTCGAGCGCGTTGAGGCTCGCCGGCTCCTCGATCGCATAGTAGCTGGCGCCGCCCACTTCGAAGCGTCCCTTGCACAGCGTCGGATAGGCGGCCTGCTCGTCGTCGTGATACTTGTTGACCAGGATGCCGTTCAACCGCGATTCCAGCCCGTCCGGTTTCTGTTCCCAGCGCACGGCGGCGGCGGGAGAACAGGCGCCGGTCATGTTGGGCGACTCTCCGGTCACGTACGAGGACAAGGCGCAGCGCCCTTCGACCATCACGCAGAGACTGCCGAAGCCGAACGCTTCGATCTCGACGGGGGTATTGCGGATCACGTCCGCGATCTGCGCCACCGACAGCACGCGCGGCAACACGGCGCGCCGGATATTGAAGTGACGGCGGTAAAAGTTGATCGCTTCGTAATTGGTCGCCGAGCCCTGAACCGACAGATGCAGGTCCAGGCGGGGGTGGGTGCGGCTGACGTAGCGCATCAATCCGGGGTCGGCGACGATGATGGCATCGATGCCGAGCCGCGCCGCCGTATCGACGGCTCCGGTCCAGCGTTCCCAAGCCCCGGGTTGGGGGTAGGTATTGATCGCCAGCAGCACCTTGACGCCGCGATCATGCGCGTAGCGCACGCCCTGCCGGGCGGCTTCGGCGTCGAAATTGAGGCCGGCAAAATTCCGCGCGTTCGTGTTGTCGCGCAACCCGATGTAAACATGGTCGGCGCCGCTGTCCACCGCCGCCTGCAAGGCGGGCAGGCTTCCAGCCGGGCAGACGAGTTCAATGCGTGTGGGCGAATGGGTCATGAAGAAATGGAAATCCTCGCGCCGCCATGGCGTGCCGATCGGTTGTCATCATGCCCGGCAGCAGTCTTATGAACTTTGATAAGGATCAAGAAAGCTGTTCACGTGCGGGGCTCGACGTTTCGCTAACGCGCCTTATTGGCATGGCGATTGCTTTCGCGAGTTCACCGCGTATCGCGGGTGCGGCCTGCGGTGGTTGGAAGTCGGCTGGGAAGTTGACCGGCCGCAGCCTTCAATGTGGGTAAAGCACCCTAATTTTGCAAAAGGTGAGAGTATGAAAGGAACAACGACTGTGGTACTGGCGGCCGGATGTGCGCTGATAGTGCCATCGGCCGCATTGGCAGCCGACGGAAAAGCTGTTTACTCGCAAGTGTGTGCGCAGTGCCACGCCGCGGGAGTGGCGGGTGCGCCCAAGACGAGCGACAAGGGGGCGTGGGCGGCGCGGATTGCATCGGGGCGCGAGGCCATGCTGGCAGCGGTCCTGAAGGGGAAGGGTGCCATGCCGCCAAAGGGCGGTAATGCCTCGCTATCGGATGCGGAAGCCAAAGCGGCGATTAACTATATCCTGCAACAGATCAAATAGTACTGGGCTGTCAGCAATGTCGTTTCATATGCATCGCGAAGGACATAGATGAGAAACCCTGCATCCAGATTCGCGGCAGATTCCGTTGCGGGTTTGCTCTTCTGCACGGCCTTGATGCTGCTGTCCGCATGCGCGCCGCTGCCTCCGGCGAAGCCGACGGCGGCTACCGGTCCGCTCGTATTTCCGGCGCCGCCCGACGAGCCGCGCTTTGTCTATGAACGCACGATCTATGGCAGCGCCGACATCATGCCACAGACCAGTGAAGCCAAGCTCCGCAGTATGCTGACGGGAGAAGGGATCCGGGGCGAGGCGCTCAACAAGCCCAACACGATCGCGGTATTTCGGGGTCGCATCTTTCTTTCCGATTCGGTAGAGGCCGTGGTCCGTGTGTTCGATGTGCCAAACGGGCGCCACTTCAAGATCGGTGCCGACGATCCCGGCAAACTCGGAAAGCCGCTCGGCATCGATGTCGATCGTAACGGCAACCTGTTCGTCGCTGACAGCATCGCCAAGGCGATCATGGTCTACGATAAGGACGGCAAGTTCATGCGCCGCATCGGCAATGCCAAGTGGTTCGACCGCCTGGCGAACGTTACCGTCGATCCCAAAGGCGACCGCCTCTATCTGGTCGACATCGGCGGCGTCGGTTCGCAGCAACACCGGGTGCGGGTGGTGGATGTGGCCAGCGGCGAACTTCTGTTTGATTTCGGCAAGCGCGGCAAGGACCCGGGTGACTTCAACTTCCCGCGCGATCTAACGGTGGGCAAGGAAGGCCGGCTCTATGTCGTCGACTCCGGCAATTTCCGGGTGCAGGTCTTCGACCGCAACGGCAAGTTCCTGAAAAGTTTCGGCAATATTGGCCGGCAGTTGGGGCAGTTCTCGCGCCCCAAAGAGATTGCCGCCGATCGCGCAGGCAATATTTATGTCGTGGACACCGGCTTTGGCAATTTCCAGATCTTTGATGCCGAGGGGGAACTGCTGATGTTTGTGGGCAGCCGCGCGGAACAGGATGGCCCTGCGCGCTACGTGCTGCCAGCCGGGATCTATGTCGACGAAGATGGCCGCATCTATATGGTGGACCAGTGGTTCAGGAAGGTTGATATTTTCCGGCCGCATCACCTGAAAGCCGACGCTGGCTACCTTGGCCAGCGGCCCGGCGCCAAGGCGGCATCCAAATAAAGAGCCTTTGAGCCGCGAAGCAGCAGTTCTGCGAGCCCGGCAACCTGTCTGGGGTTCCCGTTTCCGAGAATCGGATTTCCCTCACTTGGGAAATCGATCTCAATCGCCACGCTTTTGAACGGTTGCTCACCGCAGGTCCGGCCTACCGGATTGAACACGTCCCGCCTGATGAGCCGGCACAAATTTCCGCCGCTTTAAGAATCCACAACGCATTGATTCAAATGCGCGTTTCGACCTTGCCGACGCGTCCTGCGCTGGGACCCGAGTACGTTCGGAACAGCGCTGCCTCTATTTCCTGATTGTCGGATGCGCCTGTTGGCACGGAAGATGCAGAGCATCCACCGCGGGCCGCATGCAGCGAGAACGGACCGAGTGAAACAGGGAATAAACATAAAGGAGCGCGTCATGGACAGGTTGGGCAAGCTCGAAAGAATGGGCGTCTGGATTGCGGCGGCAGGCTTCGCCGTGTTCGCAGCGATGGTGGCCGACAGCGCGCTGGCGGCGACGAGTATCAAAGACACCAAGCATAACCTGGGCACCACCGGCACGGGGACTGTCCACCTGACTGCGGGAACCGATGAGGTGTGCGTCTTCTGCCACACGCCGCACGGCGGTCAGATCGGGACCGCACCGTTGTGGAACAAGAATCTTCCCGCTACCGTCTACCAACTCTACGGATCGACGGGAGGCGAGTCAGCGACCCTCGACGGCCAGGTGCTGGCGGTGGGCTCGGTTTCGCAAGCGTGTCTCTCCTGCCACGATGGCACCCAGGCAATGGACAACATGATCAACGCGCCGGGTTCAGGTGGTTACAACGCGGGCGGTGCCAGGCCGGCGGGCTATACCTGGACGGGGGCAGGAGCTGACGGCTTAATGCCGGCTGGTATCACCAACCTCGGTGCCGATCTGCGCAACGACCATCCGATCGGCGTGCAGTATTGCGGCGGCGGGCCGACACTCGCCAGCCCTGGAACCGCTTGCAAGGATCCGGACTTTGTCGCGCCGCAGAATGGAACGCCCGGTGGTGGTCCTCTTGCGTTCTGGGTTGATACCTCTGGCGGCACCGCCGGCACACGCGAGAAGACCGACATGATTCTCTACCGGCGCAGCACCTTTACCGATGGCGAAGGCCCATCGGTCGAGTGCGGCAGTTGCCACGATCCGCACAACTACACCAATCCGACGTTCCTGCGGATTGCGAATAACACCAGCAATCTGTGCCTCTCCTGCCACGTGAAGTAGTCGCGATTCCAGCAGCGACGGGTCAGGCGGCAGGTCTGACCCGTTTTTTTTTAAGGCGCATGACCATGATTCCATCCAAACGGACGTTGGCCGGCCTTGCCGTCGCGGCGGGGCTGCTTGCGCCGGCATGCTGGGCCGCCACCGGTCCGCCCGGCGACCCGCCGAGCGCGGTTTTTGCCGTGGTCGAAGGCACGGCGATCAGCGAGCAGGAGTTCAAAGGAGCGCTCGCGGTCGCGGTGCGGCAGAAGTTCTATCACCGGCGGCCGCCAGATGACCAGCTCGCCGCACTGCGGCAGGAGGTTACCGATCGCCTGGTGAACCGGGTGCTGCTGTTGAAAGAAGCGCAGCGCCGCGGCATTCGTCCGGACGAGGAAAAGGTGCGCTCAGACATCGCGGCGTACGAAAAGCGCTATCGCGACCGGCCGCAATGGCAGGAGAGCCGCGTGCACGTCCTGCCCGCCCTTACCCGGGGCTTGCAGGAACAAAACATTATCGCGCAGCTGGAGGTTGCGACCCGGGTTGCGCCGCCGCCCACCGAAGCCGGGCTGCGTGCCTACTACGGCAGGCATCCCGAGTCATTCACCGAGCCGGAGCGCGTGCGCCTGTCGATGATCCTGCTCAAGGTTGATCCGTCTGCTCCGGCCGCCGCATGGGAGCAGGCGCTGGAACAGGCGCAGGACATCGTCAAGCAACTGAGGAAGGGAGCGGACTTTGCTGCACTGGCGCGGCTCAACTCGGGCGACGATTCGGCGCGCGATGGCGGCGACCTGGGATACAAGCATCGCGGCATGTTGCCGGCGGGCGTGGAAAGCGAAATCGACGGCATGGCGCCCGGCGCGGTATCCGCACCGTTCCGCTTGCTGGAGGGGATCGCGGTATTCAGGCTCGCGGAGCGCAAGCCGGCGCAGCGCCGGAGACTGGAGGACATACGGCGCAATGTCGCCGAGTTGTGGGCGCGCGAGCAGGGGGAAGCGCAGTGGCGCGAGTTGATTGCCCGCTTGCGGGCCGGCGCCGAGATCAGGATCGGTGGTGACCGCCTTCCCGCCTCCGCCGTCGATGAAGCGAATCTCCGCCGCCAAACGGCGCGTTGAGCGCTCGGCGCGGCGCGACCGACGAGAGGGGCGATGTGTAGGGCCCGGAAATGCACGATTGGCGCGCAGCGATTTTCGCCGCCTCCTGCGCGGGGTTGATCATGCACGCCGGTAGCGTGGGCGCACAGCTTGCAGCGACACCCATCCTGCTCGCGCAGGGCGCCGGAGGGGAAACGACAACCGATGTTCCGGCAGATGCCGCCACACGGCTGCCGCCCGTCGTTCCGGATGCGGCGAATGAGGCAGCCGCTGCTGCAACCCCGGGCTGGTTCGGTTGGGGCCTTGCACCGCTGCGCTGGGGCGGCTCGATTATCAGCGAAGTGCGCGTGGACAAGTCAGCGGATCAACCGCGGCGCCTGCAGCAGAACGAAATCGCCAACATCAAGGGTTCCAGCTACATCTGGCAGCCGTGGTTTGGCCTGGTGAGCGGCGGCCTGGGATTTCTATCGAGCAAGGAGCGCAGAAGCGACGGCGCGGGGCTCGCGGACAATCAGACGCCTGAAGCGAGTTCGAATGCCGTGACAGGCAACGGCGAAGTGACGCTGTTTCCGGTCAGTCGCTTTCCGTTCAACGCATACTTCGACGTGAGCGACAGCCGCGCGAATGGCGAACTGAGCACGAGCGATATCAGCAGCACCCGCTTCGGCGTGCGCCAGACGTATCAGCCGCCTGAAGGTAACGCCAACTACGGGGCGAGCTTCAATCGCAGCACGCTGGAGTCGGCGGCGTTCGGACGGGATACCGTAAACGCGCTGGCAGCAAGCATGAATCGCAACGTCGGCCCTCATGCGTTCGACGCCTCCGGCAGCCACACCCGCAACACGCGCAGCAAAACCCGGGAGAGCACCGCGCTTTCGCAACTCACCGCGCGCCACAGCTACCGGCCGGAACCGGAGCTGTCGGTCGAAAGCCTCGCCAGCGCGAGCAGCAGCGACTTTCATCTGCTCTCGGCTGGAGTGCCAACCGCCAATCGCTCGCAGTTCGCGCAGGCCAGCACTTTCGCGAACTGGCGTCCCGAGGAGGGCTCGCCGCTCTTCGTGACCGGGGGTGGCCGGATGTTCCGCTCCATGATCGCAAGCAATGCAGGGGAAACCGAGGCGCTCACATTGAGCGGAAACGGTGCCGCGACTTACGCGCTCAGCCGCCAGACCAGCGTATCGGGCAGCGCGACCATCACGCAATTGATGTCGGATACGATAAACGCGCTGTTGACCGCGCAGAATGCAAACGTAACGCACATTGGCGATCCCGTCGGGGTTCTGGGGGTGACTTACACCTGGACCGCCGGGGCAAACGTCGCCAATCAAACCGGCCTTCCCGAAGGCAACCGGCAAAACCTGGGTGGCCAGTTCGGGCATGGCGTCACGCGCAGCCTGATGCTGGGGGAAGGCTCGCACGTCAACTTCAGCCTCGGCCAGAGTCTCGGCACCAACTTCGACACGGTGACCGCGCGCTCGCAGACGTTGAGTCACAACGGGAGCGCATCCTGGCGCCTCACCCGGGACGCCGCCACCAGCGCCTTCGTGAGCGTGCTCGGCGCCGACTCGCGTACCAGCGGAACCAATGAAAACCAGTTTCAACTGGTCAATTTCCAGGCGAGCGGCCAAGTGCAATTCAGCCGCAATTCCTCTGCCGCAGCCAATCTGACGGTGCAGGGCGTGCGCCAAAGCACACCCAGCACGCCGAAAGCAGGTTTCAATTTCAACTCCAGCGGCAACCTGAGCTATTTTCATCTGCGCGCATTCGACGTCCCGCGGCTTCGCTATACCGCGCTCTACAGCATCAACGACACGCAGTTCACGACACGACTGCAGGGGGACGTGAACGCCCCGCGTGAGCGCGTGACCCAGTCGTTCGAGCAGCGGCTGGACTACAACCTCGGGCGCGTGGCGTTTCGGCTGTCGATGCGCATCGCCGAGATCGAAGGGCGGCGGGATGCCCTGGTTTTCTTCCGGATGGCTCGGGACTTCGGAGGTTTTTGATGTTGGGCAAGGATCAAGTGATGGGAGCGGAGCGATGAGCACAGGCTGGAAAGCGGTCGCTATCGCCGCAGTGCTGAGCGCCGGCGTATTGGCGCTGTCCGACGGATTGGGCGAGGCGCGCGCCGAGTATGGCGACGTGGTCATGAACAACTATTCGGATGCCGCCGGCATGCGTCCGGCGGTGTTCCCGCACTGGTTTCACCGCGTGCGGTTCCGCTGCAAGGTGTGCCATTCCGATCTCGGGTTCAAGTTCAAGGCCGGCGGCAACGAGATCAACATGTTGAAGATCATCGACGGACAGTTCTGCGGCGCCTGCCACAACGGTTCGGTGGCGTGGTCCGTGGAGAACTGCGATCTCTGCCATTCCGCCAAGCCCGGCACGCCGACGCAGGTCCACGAAAGCACCATCAACCTGTTGGGCGGGGCTGAAGCGGGGCCGGCCGGCGCTGCCGCGACGAGCCCTGGCGGTGGCAGGGCGTCGGCCACGGGGAAGAAATAGGAGCCCGCGATGAAGCTGCTACCGATCGCTGGTGGTATCGCACTTTCGGTGTTGGGGGTCGCGTTGGCGCACGCCCAGGAACTGCCGAATGCCAGGGCGGTGTATGACGCCAACTGCGCTGTGTGTCACGCGACGGGCATTGGCGGTGCGCCGCGCACGGGTGATGCGCAAGCATGGTCGGCCCGGATCGGCGTCGGAATCAACGCGCTCTATGCCAGTGCGATCAAGGGCAAGCGGGCGATGCCGCCGAAGGGGGGCAACGCGTCGCTCACCGATGCACAAGTCATGGCGGCGGTGAATCATATCGTCGGTTTGACCACCGTACCCAACGCGGCGTCGAAACCCGCGCAAGGAAGCAGCAAAGCGCTTGACCCTGCGAAGGGTGGCGTGCGTGTCGTCGCGGACGGCACCAAGGGCAAGTTGGTGTATCAGGCGGTTTGCGCAGCCTGTCACACCTCCGGACTGGCCGGGGCGCCGAAGCTCGGAGATGGCGCGGCCTGGGCATCACGCATCAGCGCGGGAACGAGGCCGATGTTCGACAGCGCCATCAAGGGCAAGGGCGCTATGCCGCCGAAAGGCGGTAACGCGTCGCTCCCCGACGCTGACGTGCGCGCCGCGGTCGAGTTCATGCTTGCGCAAGTGCAAAGCGGAACTGCGCTTCCGGCGACCGGCGCAGCGGCGCCGAAATCGGCAGTATCGCCGGTGCCAGCACCAGCGGTAACCGTCACGCCTGCAGCGAGCGTTCCGGTCACGGTTGCGCCGGGGCCTGCGGTATACGAGTCCTCGGATCCCAATGCGTTTAATCGGCTGATGGTGGCGCCGGGGAGACGCAACTTGCCGCCGGCCGAGGACAGCATCCACGATCCGGCGAGCCCGGGTACCGCCCTGTTGCAGGCTCCGCTGCTGTCATTTCAATTGCTGCCGCGCGCGAACCACGGCAACTACGTGAACTGGGTGGCGGCGCTCGGCAAGAAGCAGATTCAGCCACGGTGGGATACCCGCGACACTGCGGCCGAGCCCACCGTCATGGATCTGAACATCGTGCGCGAAGTCAAGGGCTCGATGCCCGACGTCGTGTTCCCGCACAAGCAGCACACTGAGTGGCTCGACTGCTCGAACTGCCATCCGGCAATCTTTACGCCGCAAAAGGGGGCAAACCAGATCAGCATGGCCGCCATCATGCTCGGCCAGAAATGCGGGGTCTGTCATGGAAAAGTCGCGTTTCCGGTTTCCGAATGCCGCCTTTGCCATGCGCGGCAGAAGAGCGTCGGGGCGCGAGCGGCGGAAGCACCGCCCGCGGGAGGAGGCAGGCAATGACACGCATGCTGCGGTGGATAGTGCTCACAGTGACGGCTTGCGCGTACACCGCGGCGCATGCGGCCCAAAGCGAATCCAGGGTTCCGAGCCCGGCAGCCAAGGTTTCACGCCAGCTCGTGGAGCAGAAGGAAGCCTTTGTGAAACGCGTGCTGTCCGATTCCCCGGCGGTCAGGCGCATCGAGGCGAGCAACAACGCCGCAGCCGGCAAGTATCTGGTTGGCGCACGGGAGAGTCACGCCAAAGCCGTACTTTCGATCAGGAATAACGATATCACCGGCGCGGACCGGCAGCTCAACGATGCGACGTGGTTGATCGGCAAGGCACGCCAACTCGTGCCGGACCCGCTTGCGCGCAACGTCGAGCAGCGGATGCGTTACGCGCAAATACTGGGATCGGTCGAGTCGCTGCGGATTTCCTATCAGCGGCATCTGCAGCGCGTAAAGGGGCGGTCGCCGGGCATGGCTGCAGACGACGCGCGGCTCGTCAAGGTCGCGCAACTCGTCGCTACGGCCAAGCGTCTCGCGAATTCGGAGCAACTCGCGCAGGCCAACGAGGTGCTGGGCAAGGCGGAACGGGCGCTGATGACGGGCTTAACCCAGGTGCTGGGCACCAAGACCATTATGTATGCGCAGCGTTTCGGGACGCTGGCCGAAGAGTATGACTACGAACTGGAGCGCAACCGCAGCTACGCGGACCTGATCCCGATCGCGCTTGCCGAGTTCAAGCCCGGCGGAGAGGCGGTCCGCGAGGTACGGTATTTCGTCGATACCAATCGCCAACTGCGCGAACAGGCGCAACAGCACGCGGCGGAGAAGGACCATCGCGCCGCGCTGACGGCGCTGCGCGGCGGGACGGCCCACCTGCAGAGCGCGCTGGCGGCGGCGGGGCTGCGCGTGCCACCGGATCCGGAACCAAGATGATTTCAGGGATGACGGAGCGATCATGAAGCTGGTACGAGTCTGTATGGCCTTTTTCGCGCTGACCACGGGGGCGGTCGCGACTGGAACGCACGCGCAGCAGGCGGCGGCCGATGCACCGGTGGATCGCGTACGGCTGGAACAGCGGTTGGTTGCGGTAGAGACGCTGCTGGAAAAATCCTCTGCGGCGCGCCAAGTGGAAACGAGCGGTGACGCGGCCGCCCGGCAAAGACGCGAGAAAGCGCGCGAAATTTATCGCCAGGCGCGCGCTGCATTCCAGGCGGGGCAGTATGAACGCGCCTCGAAGTTGCTGCCGGAAGCCACCGTGCAGATGTTCGAGGCGGTGCGCCTCTCGGCGCCGGAAGAAGTCACGGCCCCCAAGGCACGCACTGACTATCAGGCCCGCCTCAGCAGTGTCAATGCGCTGCACGCCGCGTATCAGCGCGTGGCCGCGGAAAAACCGAACGCCGCCGGCGTGGCCGAAACCAGCGGCAACATCGAGAAACTGATCCGTGATTCGGAGCGGCTGGCGGGCGCAGGCAAGCTCGAAGCGGCGCGGTCCGCGCTCGACCGCGCCTATCTCCTCACCAAGGCTGCGGTGAGTTCGCTTCGCAGTGGCGACACCCTGGTGCGCTCGCTGCACTTTGCCAACCGGGAAGAGGAGTACCGCTACGAAGTCGACCGCAACGATACGCACCAGATGCTCGTCAAGGTGCTGCTGGAGGGGAAGCCGCGCACCGCCGGACAGCAAAGCCTGATCGACAAGGCGTTGCAGTTGCGTGCTTCGGCCGAAGCCGCCGCGGCCGGCCGCGATCACGTGGCAGCCGTCAAGCTGCTGGAGGAATCGACGCGCGAACTGATCCGCGCCATCCGCAGCGCCGGCGTGTTCATTCCAGGTTAAGCCCGCTGATGTCCAGCGATCGGAATACTCGACGGTATTGGCGTATAGGGGTGCTGGTAGCGGCGATGGTGTTGATTGCGGAGGCGCCGATCGCCGCTGAAACGGTCCGGCGCTGGCTGCCACTGGCACAGGACGGCCTGCACGATCCGGCAAATCCGGCGCTCAGGCTGCTGCAGGAACCGAGCGTGGCGCTGTCGCGCCTCCCCTCGGATCGGGTGGGAAACCAGGTGAACTGGGTCGCTGCGCTGGAGGGGGGGCATATCAATCCGCGCACGAATATTCTCCCGGAGAGCCGGGTGCGCATGATCGATCTGGATATTCTGCTCAACCTCCGCGGCGGCACGCCGATCGTCCGCTTTCCGCACCGGCAGCACACATTGTGGCTGGATTGCAGCAACTGCCACGAGCACCTGTTCAAGTCCAAGGCCGGGGCAAACAAGTTCAGCATGGAGCGTATTCTGAAGGGGGAGCAATGCGGCGTTTGCCATGGCGCCGTTTCGTTTCCGTTGACGGCATGCGAGCGGTGCCACAATACGCCGCGCAATAAGCCGCCGCCCGCCGCCGCGGTGCGGGGTTCATAGAGCACGGGGGACGACATGCTCACGCGGCTCATAATACCCGTTGTGCTCGGCGTGGCGCTGGTAACAGCGCCGGCCGCGGCCGAGTATGCCGATGTGGTGCTCAACAAGCGTTCGGAAAAAGAGGGCGTACGCCCCGTGATCTTTCCGCACTGGTTTCACCGCGTCCGCTTTCGCTGCAAAGTCTGCCATGACGAACTGGGTTTCGAGATGCGTGCCGGCGCCAACGACGTGCGCATGGCGGATATCGTCAACGGCAAGTTCTGCGGCATGTGCCACAACGGTCGGATCGCGTGGGGTGCGGAGCGCTGCGACCTGTGCCACTCGGGGAAAACCGGCCTGAAAAGCCGCGTTTACGGTGGGCACGAGACGCTGGGACCCGGCCGATGGTAATGCTCCGCCGCGTCATGAAACGGGAGGGTATACGGCGTATTCCGCATTTCGTGCTCGTGCTTTGTGTTCTATCGGGCGCCTGCACAACAACCGGTCCGCGCGTGCTGCATTTCGGCATGGAAGATGCGCCGGAAGGCAAGCGTCTGATGTGGCCCCAGGTGCCGGAGATTCCGCGTTTCATGTACGCCGGGCAGCTTGTAGGCGAGGCTAATTTCAGGAAGGCGCCACATGAAACGGCCGGCATGGGCGGGCTCCTCCGGCGGCTTGCGGAGTTCATTATCGGCGAAAAGCCGCCAACGGTGCTGCAACGGCCGCAGTCCGGGACGGTTGACGGGGCGGGGCGAATTCTCGTTACGGATGCGAGCCGCCAGGCGGTCTTCGTGTTCGACCCGGTGGCTGGGGAACTGCTGGTGTGGGACAAGGCGGAGGGGCTCGCCAATTTCATTGCCCCGATCGGCATCGCGACTGGTCCGGACGGCCAGATCCTGGTTGCCGACGCCGAACTCGGTATCGTTGCCCGGCTCGATGCGCGGGGGAATCCCGGCCGGGCGATCGGACGCGGCGTGCTCAAGCGGCCGACCGGTCTGGCCTATGATCCGGGGCGCCGGCGCATTTTTGTCGCCGACACCCATATGCATGACATCAAGGTGTTCGACGACGAAGGGCGGCTGCTGAAGACGATTGGTCGCCATGGTGAAGGCGCGGGCGAGTTCAACTTCCCGACCTTTCTCGCGTTCGCGCGGGGTGAACTCTATGTCACCGACGCCATGAACAGCCGCGTCCAGGTATTCGCGGATGGTGGCGATCGGCTGCGTCTGAATTTCGGCCGGCGCGGGCTGTATGTCGGCAACCTGGTGCGGCCCAAGGGGGTGGCGGTGGACAGCGACGGCAACATCTATGTCGTGGAGTCCTATCATGACCACCTGCTCGTGTTCAATCGGAACGGCGAGTTTCTGATGGCAATCGGCGGGCTGGGGCAGGAGACCGGCAAGTTCTATCTACCCGCCGGCGCGTGGGTCGACAATCGTAACCGCATATTCGTTGCCGACATGTTCAATGGACGCGTAGTGATGTTCCAATATCTGGAGACGAGCGGAAATGGCGGGTAATGCACGCTCGATGATCGGGGTACCGGCGTTGATTGCCATCATGGCGGTGGGCGTGGCGTCCGCGGCGCCCGTTCCCGACGTGCGCAACACCAAGCACAATCTTTCGGCGAGCGGTCCTGGGACGGTGAAGGCGGTTTCCGAGACGCAAGTGTGCGTGTTTTGCCATACACCGCACGCCGCGACTTCCGGCGTCACTCCGTTGTGGAACCGCGCCCTTTCGAACGCAACCTATGCTGTCTACACCTCCTCCTCGCTCGATGCCAACGCGATTCAGGGCTCGCTGGACCAGCCCGGCGGCAGTTCCAAGCTGTGTTTGTCGTGCCACGACGGCACGCTGGCGATCGGCAACGTCAACGTGCTGAGCGGACAGGGCTCCACCACTCCGGGTACCGTATCCATACCCATGACCGGCACCGGTCCGGGTGGCGTGATGCCGGAGGGCGCAGGCACGGCGACCGGATTCACCCGCAACATTGGCGTGGACCTCACCAACGACCATCCGATTTCGCTCAACTACACGAGCGCGCTCGCCACGCGCGACGGGGAGTTGCGCCCGGTGGATGCCAGCCAGAAGTGGCCGCCGGGCAGCGGCGCGGTCGTCGGCATCCGTGCGCCCGGTTATCGACCGGCCGTGCCGCTGGAGGCGACCGGCGCTGGCGGCGTGGGCCAGTTGCAGTGCGCCTCGTGCCATGATCCGCATGTGCGCGAGACCGATCCGGCGCGGGGCAACCAAAAATTTCTGCGCCAGAATCGCTTCCAGGAGGCGATACCGACCAACACCTTCGATGTGGCAAACGACATCATTTGCCTTGCCTGCCACGACAAGAATCTGGGGAGCGGCGCCTGGGCGTACTCGGCGCATGCGAATCCCCTGGTGGCGACGCAAACCTACCAGGCAACGCCGGCAGCGCAACGCGAATTTCCGTCGAATCTGCCGGTGTGGAAGGCAGCGTGTCTGAACTGCCACGATACGCATACGGTGCAGGGCGCGCGCCGCTTGCTGCGCGAAGGCACCGACAGCGTGACCATCCCGAAGTCCGGCGGCAGCGCGGCGCTCGAGCAGACCTGCTACCAGTGCCACACCGACAGCGCATCCAGCGTCATTACGCCGAGCACCACGGTGCCCAATATCAGGAGCGATTTCCAGCTCCCGCGGCGCATGCCCATCGCTTCGAGCGATCAGCCCGCCGGGAGCGAAGCACACGATATCGGCGGCAACTTCAGCGACGGCGTATTTGTGGACTGCAGCACTGCTTCGAACCGGTGCGGCGCGGATTTCCTGGAATCGCGCGCCAAGCTCGGGGTCGGGAACGTCAATAACCGCCATGCCGAGTGCACGGATTGCCACAATCCGCACCGAGTGGTGAAGTTCCGCGATTTTCGCGGCAATCCGCCCGGCAGCCTATCCGGTACGCCGGATGCGGCGGGCACACATAGACACACGGATACGACCGGCTACACCCACACCAATATCGCCTCGGGTGTCCTGCGCGGAGCGTGGGGCGTTCAGCCGGTCTACGGCAGCGCCTCGTTTCACAGCCTGCCGTCCAGTTATCTCGTCAAGCGGGGCGATCCGGGCGCGAGTGCCGACACCAGTGCAAGCGCGACCTATGTCACGCGCGAGTATCAGATTTGCCTCAAGTGTCACTCGGACTATGGCTACAGCGACAATAACGCCTACCCGACCGGCAACCGTCCCAGCCTCGGATACCCCGGCGGCACGCCTGCCAGCACCAACAACCTCACGCAATACACCAACCAGGCGAAAGAGTTTCAGGCGCCGCTCGCGCACAGCGGCGAGGTGACCACCAATGACTCCGGCGCTGCTGTTGCGTATTCGACCAACAATCACCGCTCGTGGCATCCGGTGATCGACTCAACCGGACGCACAGGCACTATTCGCGGCAACGGCAGCGACATCAGCGCACGCTGGCGAGTGCCGTGGAGCAACGCGGTGGGCACGCAGAGCATGTATTGCAGCGACTGCCACGGCTCCAATGCGGCGTCGGCCACCTCGGTCATTCCGGATGGCGGTGAGAATGGCAATCCGTGGGGACCGCACGGATCGACCAACAACTTCATCCTCAAGGGCGCATGGGATTCCTCCACCGGCACCGGCCAGCAGGCAAACGGCCTGTGTTTCAAATGTCACAATTACGCGAGTTACGCCACGAATTCCGGCCAGCGGACGGGTTTCTTCAATGACCCCGGGGACCGGGGCCGCGGCGACCTGCATTCGTTTCACGCCGACAAGATCGGTCGCATGCGCTGCAACTGGTGTCACGTCGCCGTGCCGCACGGCTGGAAGAACAAGGCATTGCTGGTCAACCTGAACGACGTCGGGCCGGAGGGAGGGTTCGCAGCGGGCACCCAGGTGCGCAACAACACCACCGCTGCCTACAATCGAGAGCCCTACTATATGAATTCGGTTCTGAAGATCCGCAATTTCGCGCGCAGCGGCCTGTGGCGCGAAGCCGATTGCGGCTCCGCCGGCGCGCCGGGCAACGGACAGAGCGGGAAAAACTGGATGCGCGACAGCAATGAGAACTGCGCCAATCCGCCTTGATCAATGACCTGCCGTCGCGAGAGCGTTTTCAATGGGAATGAGTGACGCCAGGGTCAGCACTGCCGCTGCGCCGGGCGGTTGGATTGCCGCCGCCGGGCTCAAGCGTCTTGCATCGCTCAAGCTCACGCTGGTGCTGCTCCTCCTGCTCGGCGCAGGCGTGATCGGGCACGATCCTGTGACAGGCGGTGCGGCGTGGCTGGTGGCCGTGCCGCTCCTCCTGGGCGCCGTTAATCTGAGCGCGGCGGTGCTGACCCATCCCGTATTCCGTCAGCAAACCGCGTTGCTCATGTTTCACGTTGCGCTGCTGGCGATCGTGGTGCTGGTGGCAGCGGGGAGACTCACCTACCTCAACGGTCAGCTCGAACTTGCCGAAGGCGAGGTCTTCAAGGGTGAGCTCGCGCGCAGCGAAAGCGGGCCGTGGCACCGCTCGCTCCTTGAGCGCGCGCGGTTCGTCAACGATGGCTTTACCATTCGATACGAAAAGGGCGTGCGCCGCGCCGAGACGCGCAACACGGTGCGCTGGCTGGACGACACCGGACGCGAGCAGAAAGGCGTGATCGGCGACAACGAGCCGCTGGTGCGTCATGGTTACCGGTTCTACACCAGCTTCAATAAAGGCTTTGCGCCGGTGTTCATCTGGCATCCCGCGGGCGGCCCCCCGCAGCGGGGGAGCATCAACCTGCCATCCTACCCGATCCACGAATACGGCCAGGCGCTCGAATGGACCTTGCCCGGCACGCAGATAAAGCTCTGGACCATGCTGCAATTCGACGAGGTGCTGCTCGATTCGGATCGGGTATCGCAATTCCGGTTGCCCACCCGGCATACTCTGGTGGTCCGTATTGGCGATGCGCGGCAGGAACTCGTTCCCGGCGAGCGGATGGTGTTGCCGGCGGGAATTCTGGTGTACGAGCGCCTGAGCACGTGGATGGGCTATACCGTTTTCTATGACTGGACCCTGCCGTGGCTGTTTGTTGCGTGCTTGCTTGCAGTAGCGAGCCTCGCCTGGCACTTCTGGAAGAAATTTGCGGTGCAGCCGTGGGACCGATGACGCATGGCGACTGAGCTACAACTGTTGTGGTTGGCATTGACGCTCTATACGCTGGCGGGATCGACCGCGATCGGCGCCACGGTGCTGGCGAAGCGGCCCGAGCGGGTCATACTGGCGATCATCCTGATCGGGCTTTTCGTTCACGCCCTCTCGCTCGGGTTGCGCTGGGAACGGGTGGGTCACGGGCCGTTCATCACGATGTTCGAGATCCTGTCGAGCAATGTGTGGAGCCTGCTGCTGATATTCGGGGTTGCGTACTGGCGCGTGCCGGCGGTGCGGCCGGCGGCGGCGGTCGTCATGCCGGTTCTGTTTTTGATGATGGCGTGGTTGCTCGTCACCAGTCCCGCCGCAGGACACTACCCGCCCACTTATCGCACGATCTGGCTCTACATTCACGTCCTTTTCGGAAAGGTTTTTTTAGGCTCGGTGCTGGTCGCGGTCGGCGTCGCGGGCGTCATCCTGCTGCGCCACGCCCGGTTCGGCGTCGCGCGCCTGGCGCAGCTTCCCGACGACGTGCGGCTGGAGAACCTCGCGTTCCGGTTCATGATGCTCGGATTCATCTTCGAGACGCTGATGCTGATTGCCGGCGCGATCTGGGCGCAGGACGCGTGGGGCCGCTACTGGGCGTGGGATCCGCTGGAGTCATGGGCGTTTACGACCTGGCTCGCGCTCGCGTTGTTCGTTCACCTGCGCATCACCTTCAAGCTTCGGCCGCTGTACAGCGCGGCGGCGATCGTGGCGGTGTTCGTGCTGGCGTTCCTGACGTTTTTCGGCGTGCCGTTTGTCGCGACTGCGCCGCACAAGGGGGCGGTGTGACGGCCCGGCAGGCGCCGCGATCACGAGGCCCGCGGGATGCGCGCTGGCGCACGCTGGTGCTGACGGCCATCGTTATCGCGGCCGGGGGCATTGTCATTGCCGCCGTGCCCGATGACGGTGCATTCAGCCGGCTTTTCTCGACTGCCAGCGCGCCCCCGGGCGGTCAGGCCCCCACAATCGATCCGGCGCGGCAGGAAATCCACCAGCGATTCCAGCAGGGGGTGATCATGTTGCACGCGAAACAGCACGAGCACGCAATGACCGCCTTTCATCGCGTGCTCGAACTCGATCCGGCGTTGCCCGAAGCCCATGTCAACATGGGGTTCGCGCTCATCGGGCTGGAACGTTATAGCGCCGCCCGCGACTTCTTCGAGAGCGCCATGACGTTACGCAAGGATCAGGTCAATGCCTACTACGGACTGGCGGTCGCGCTCGACGGTATGGGCGACCGGGCGGGTGCGATCGGCGCCATGCGTACCTTCGTTCACCTGAGCAGGCCGGACGATCCCTACCTGCGTAAGGCGCAGGCTGCGCTGTGGGAATGGGAAGAAGGGAAGATGCGGGTGCCGTAGTGCCCGCGAGGATTCCCATTGGTGGTAATACGGGAATGATTTTTCCCGGATTTGAGAAAACGGATCAACGTTCAGCGATAAGCGGAGAACGATTCGTGCCTAAACTGCTACGGTGGCGTTCCGCATGGCTCACGGTCCTGCTGTTGCTGGGGGCGTGCGGCGCGGATTCCGGAAGCATTCAGCCAGGGATAGGCACGCCGCTGCCGACAGTTATGCTGACCGGCCTGACAGATCCAACGCCCACCTCCACCGAGGCGCTGCATAGCACTGCGCTCGTTATCACCTTCTGGGCCACCTGGTGCGATCCCTGCCGCAGGGAAATGCCGAGCTTCGAGCGTTTGTCGCACCGGCTTGCCGCGCACGGGGTGCGCGTGATCGGCGTCGCGGTGGATCACGACCTTAACCTTGCGCGTGAATTCGTGCGCACTCATAAGCTCACGTTTCCCATTTACGTGGATGGGGACAGGAAGGCTCTCCAATCCGGGCTGCGGGTGGTGGCCTTGCCGGAAACGGTGCTGGTTTCCGCTGAAGGCCGGATCGTCGCGCGCATCTTGGGCGAGCGCGACTGGGACGGCGCTGAGGGTGCCCGGGTGCTGGAACATGCGTTCAACCTGCGGCTCGCGCCCGGGCGTTAATGGCTCGATTCCAGCGCGTTGCACGTGTCGCACCCGGGAAAAGATCTTATCTGATGTAGATTAAAAGGGGGTTCCAAGACGCTGGGCACAATGACTCCCTTTCCTGATGTAGATCAAGGGGTGTTTCACGAGGCTGGGCACAATGACTCCCTTTCCTGATATAGATCAAGAGGTGCTTCACGAGGCTGGGCATAATGCTTACCGGCGTGGTCTGCCAGACGGGGCACGGGGAGAACATGACTCAATTGGAACGGCTCATTGGCGCGGTGCACTATGGTGGCAAGAGCGCGTGGAAGGGGGGCTTCGCGCGGGTATCGCTGCGTACCAAGGGCATCGTTGCGTTCGTCATCCTCGTGCTGTATGTCGTGCTGACCGGCTTCGTGGTCGCACAGCAGCGCGCCACGCTCGGGACGATAGTCGAGCAGCAGCGCAGCATGTACGCCGTAGAGGAAGCGCTGGCGCGCGTGAACTCCGCCGTCGCCTACGCAATCCTCAACGTGCACGATGCCTATGCCACAGCTAATTCGCGCACGACCCCGGATACTATCGCGCTCGATGTCGAAGCGGTTCAGGCCGGTCTGGAGGGATTCAGTGAACGCTACCCCGTGATGCAGCCGTGGATTTCCCGGCTTGGCCGCAGCCTCGCCAGGGTCAGGACCGATTGGGGTAGCGGCAGCCTGGCCGGCCTGCGCGAGAACCTTCATCAACTGGTGGTGCAACTTGACGCGGTGACGACCGAAGTTCGCGACCGCCAGCACGCGCTGTCGGAGAATTTTCGGATCGTTTATGACTCGATCACGCTCACCTCGCTGGTCATGGGGCTGATCGGGGTCGTAATCTTCGGGAGCGTCGTGATGCTGTTCTTTTCGCGCCTGGTTTGGGACATTCGGAAGCTGCAGGCGCGAGCGATGGAAGTAGTCAAGGGCTATCGAGGCGGCCCGATCGAGGTCGCGCGCCACGACGAGCTCGGATCGTTGATGCAGTCCGTCAACCGCATGCAATCGGAACTGCGAGAGCGTGAAAGGCAACTGGAGATTGCGCGCCAGCAGCACTTCCACCACGAAAAGATGGCGGCAATCGGATCACTGGCTGCGGCAATTGCGCACGAGGTCAACAATCCGATCGCGGCGATTACCGGTGTTGCGGAAGCGATCCACGACACCCAGAATACGGCAGCATGTGGCAATGGGCGCTGCCGGCCGGAACTCATCCTGGAGCAAACACGCCGGATCAGCCAGATTACGCGCCAACTCGCGGAAATGACTTCTCCCTACTCACCCGAGGCGCAACTCATTGATCTCAACGCCCTGGTGCGCGGCACCTGCGGTTTCGTGCGCTACGACAGGCGCTTTCGCAACATCGAATTCGACCTCGGCCTCGATCCGCAGTTGCCGGCGGTTCATGCCGTTGCCGATCATCTGACGCAGGTGCTGATGAACCTGCTCATCAACGCAGCCGACGCTGCCGAGCTTATCGTCGACCGCAAACCATCGATTAGCGTACAAACGGGATTGAGCGGCGGCGAAGTCGTGCTCGAGGTGGCGGACAACGGCGGCGGCATGGATGAGCAAACGCTGGCGCGGGCGTTCGACGAGGGATTTACCACCAAGCCGCCCGGAAAGGGCAGCGGGCTTGGCCTCTTCATGTGCCGGTCGCTCATCGAGGCGGAAGGTGGGCGCATCGAACTTGAATCGGCGCCCGGGCGCGGCGCGCGGGCGACTGTCCGTTTGCCGCGTTCTGCGGCGCAAGGATGAGGGCGATGCCATCGATGCATGTGCTGGTGCTCGACGATGAACTCGCGCTGCGCGAGATTCTCGGCGCGACTGTCGTGAAAGCCGGCTACTCGGTGGATCTCGCGGGGAGCGTGAAGGAGGCGGCGGGCAAGCTCGCGCGCGGCGATGTGGACGTTGCCTTGTGTGACATCAAGCTGCCCGATGGTAGCGGCATCGACCTCGTGCGTGACGCCCTTGCTTCCGGCATCGATACCGCTTTTGTCATGGTGACGGCTTATGGTTCGATGGAGACCGCGGTTGAGGCGCTGCGCGCGGGCGCTTCCGATTACATCGTCAAGCCGGTCCGCAGCGAAGAGGTCCTGCACCGCCTGGCTCAGATCGCCGCGGTGCGCGGACTGCGCGAGGAAAACCGGGAGCTGCGGAAAGCCGTAAACACGCATTCGGTCAAGCTTTATCCCTGGGATTCTCCGCGTATGCGCGAGTTAGAGCGCATGGTGAGCAGGGTTGCGCCGACCGACAGCACGGTGCTGATCACTGGTGAAAGCGGCACGGGAAAAGGCGTGGTTGCCCGGACGATTCACGAGCAAAGCGCGCGTCGCGACGGTCTGTTTGTCGTGGTGAACTGCAGCGCGATTCCCGAGCATCTGCTCGAGAGCGAGTTTTTCGGACACACCAAAGGCGCGTTCACGAGCGCGGACCGCGCGCGTAAAGGCCTCTTCCTGCAGGCCGACAGGGGAACGCTGTTTCTGGACGAGATCGGCGAGCTGCCCCTGCATATGCAGACCAAGTTGCTGCATGTGATCGAGGACAAGATCGTGCGCCCCATAGGCAGCGAGCAGGCGCGGCGCGTTGATACCCGGATCGTAGCGGCCACCAATCGCGATCTGCAAGGGATGGTGACAAGCGGCAAGTTCCGGGAAGACCTCTTTTTCCGGCTGAGCGTGTTTAACATCGATGTGCCGCCGCTGCGCGAACGCCAGGGGGACATCCGCGGCCTGATCGGCCATCTGCTCGACAAGGCGCGCAACGCCGGCGACCGGTCCCGCCCCGTGAGCTTGGACCCCGGCGTCGAAGAGGCTTTGCTCGGCTACGCCTGGCCGGGTAACGTGCGCCAGGTTGAAAACGTGATCAGTCGCGCGCTTATTCTCGCGGAGGGCGACGTCATTGCCTTGGGTGACTTGCCCCTCGAGATTACCCGCAGCGTCGCGCTGGACGGTGGGGTTGGCACGCGAATTGCTGAGTCAGGTTACCTGCGCGATCGGTTGCGGAAGTTCGAGGCCGATGCCGTGCGGTGTGCGGTTGAGGAGGCGGGTGGTGACCGCCGGCTGGCCGCCCAGCGCCTGGGCATAGGGTTATCCAGCTTGTATCGGAAGCTTGAGGAATCGGAACGAGAGGGACTCCTGTCGGGCATGGTTCCAAATTCGCCGCTCGCCGAGCGTTAGGGGCGTGGTGGCTGCAATCCGCAGCATGATGGGGTTCTCACTACGATGATGAAGCAATTTGGACGCATGGGAACGCTCGCAATCAGGATTCTTGTGGTGCTGTTCGTGGGGCAAGCCTGGGCCGTGTGGGCTGCGCCGGAAGACGAGTTTCGCGCCGGCTCGCGGGCCTACCAAGCCGGAGACGTCGTGCAGGCAATGGCCTCGCTCAGGAAATCCGCGGACGCCGGCCACGCGCCGTCGCAGTCGCTGCTCGCTTATATCCTCGACAAGGCCGAATTCAACGACGAGGCCCTCGCCTACTACCGTAAGGCAGCGGCACAGGGCGACGCGGAGGGAGAATTTGGTCTCGGCTCGATGTATGCCGCCGGCGATGGCGTGAAGCGTGATTCCGCCGAAGCACGCAGATGGATTACGCGCGCCGCCGAAAAGGGGCACGCCGGGGCGATCAGCGCGCTCGCAACGGCCTACGTCAATGGCGGTCTCGGTATAGAGGTGACGCAACGCAACGACACCGAGACGTTGCGCTGGGTGCGCCGCGCCGCCGATTCCGGGCATCTGCCGGCAATGGAGCATCTGGCGCTTGCCTACCGCAAAGGGGCGTATGGGCTTGCCGTTGATGTGCAGCAGGCGCAGGCGCTGGAGGCGAAGGTGCGGGTGGCGCGGGGTCTCCCCGAAAAGGGTGCGGCGAAAAAGAAGGGAAGAAAGTGACCATGATGCCGAGCGGGCCAGACCGCCTCTGGACGGCGCGTCCGAGGTGCCAGGAGAATCCGAACGTGCGCGCTGCCAGGGGTGGCAGCGCGGGGCGCTGCCTGGGTCTTGCGGCCTTGGCGGGGTTCATGATGTTCGTCACCATCGCGCCGGCGTTCGCCGCCGATGTGATCAAGGGATCGCAGATCTACGCCAAACATTGCGCCGCGTGCCACGGACCAAACGGCATCAGCGTCATGCCCGGAGCGCCCCATCTCGCGCGCGGTGAACGGCTGATGCAATCTGACTTGTCGCTGCTTGCCTCGTTCAAGGCGGGCAAGAACGCAATGCCCGCTTATGTCGGCATTCTTACGGACCGAGAAATCCTTGACGTCATCGCCTACAGCCGTACCCTGCGCCGGTGAGCCGGCGATCGGTTTCAAGGGCAGATCCCGCACTGCTGCGTTAGGTGGCCTTTCGTATTGCAGCGCCATGAAGCGGCCGACAGCGTGAGGCGAAACGCGAAAGTGGCAGGACTGCTTGTGATCGCTGCCGGCGCGATCGTAGCCGGCGCCTACGTGCTCGATGGAAAGGAAGACAAGCGCGTTGGCGACGTTGCTTCGACGCCGAAAGCAGCGCCTGTGCGGCAGGCCGCCATCCCGGCTTCCCATCCTGCGCTTCCACCCTCGCATCCCCCGGTCGCTGTGGCTCCTCCTGGAGCAGACGCGCGCGCAGGCCGGGTACAAGTGGATCCGGCGCGCCCCTATACTCACTTCCGCGTCGGCAACAACAGTGTGATCGCGATCTATGGCGATGGAAACGTCATGTGGTTGGGCACCTCCGCGGGGATAGTGCGCTTTGACACGGTTACCCGCGAGTTCAGGAAGTACGATGCGCATGACGGGCCGCGCGCCAACGGCATCCTCTATCTAGGAAAGCTGCAAGGGAAGATCTCGGTAGGCACCCATGGCGGCGGTTTGTCGCTGTTTGACCAGGACGCGCCAAAGTGGGAGCACTATGGTATTGCCGAGGGCTTGGGCGACGCTTTTGTCTACGATGTGCTGGAGGCTTCAAGCAAGGACGTATGGATCGCCACCGGCTCTGGGGTAAACCGGGTGCGGGGTGGTGCCCTGGATGAACGCGCGAATTGGGACCTCTATACCGTCGCGAACACCGGCGGCGGGTTGCCGAACGACAGGGTTTACCGCCTCGCGGAAGGCAAGGACGGCAGTATCTGGCTTGCGACCCGGGGCGGGCTTGCGAACTTCCAGAACGGCAGATGGAAAAACTGGATACATGCTGCGGGTCTCGGCGCGTCGTACAAAGAAAGGTCGCGCGAGTCAACGCCTATGAGTGATCCGTCGCACTCGCCGTCACAGCATGCGGGGCAGGCGCAGGGAGCGCGGGGTGGAGACGCCAAAGCAGATTCGAACCCCAATCACATCGCGGCGCTGGAAATAGGTGAAGACGGTAAGATTTGGGCGGGAAGCCGGGGTGGGGGGCTTGCGCGCTTCGATGGCAACACATGGAAGAACTATACCGTGGCGGAAGGTCTCCCGAGCAATCAGGTCTCTACATTGAATTTCGACCGGAATGGACGACTGTGGGTTGGTACCAAGAACGGACTTGCCGTGTTCAAGGATGAAAAATTCGAGGTCGTGACGATGGCGCACGGTTTATTGGCCGAGAACGTTTTGTCGGTGACGACCACGGAGGATGGTGCCTTGTGGGTTGGCGGCTTTGGGGGGGTTGCTCACATTCAGCGGCCTCCAATCAATTAGCGCGTCCACTCGCCATCTGCGCATTTGAACTTTGACGGACCGCTCGTAATGCTCATGAAGCAGTACCGGATCCCTTTGATCGCGGTGCTGGGGTTTGCCGGCGTTTTCGCCGTTGGGCTTGATTTCCTTGGTGCCGCGGACATCACGCCGGCACAGGCAATCAACAAGTCGGGTCGCCAACGCATGCTTGCGCAGCGCATCGTCAAGGCCTATGTACAAGTCGGGCTGGGGATCACCCCGCAACTCTCGAGGCAGCAGCTCGACGATGCGGTGCTGCTCTTCGACGCGCAGCTCAGGCAGTTGAGCGACATCGCTGCGGATAAGCGCAGCCGCCAGTCCGTCGCGCGGCTGGAAAATCTGTGGCAGCCGTTCAAAGCCGTCGCGACGGGTGCGGTCACTCGCGGTGGCGCCGAGCGCTTGCTGGCCATGGATGACGAACTGGTCAACGCCGCGCATGCACTGACACTTGATCTGCAGAATCGCTCCTTGTCCGCCGCGGGAGGTTTGGTCAACGTCTCCGGGCGGCAGCGCATGCTTTCCCAGCGCTTGGCGAAGTATTACCTGCTGCGCGCCTGGGGAATGGAATCGCCGTCGATCAGCAATGAAATCGGTTCGGCACGTACTGAGTTTGACGGCGCCCTGGCAACGCTGCGTTCGGCGCCCGAAAACACACCCGAGATCAAGAAGGAACTGGACGCGGTTGCCATGCAGTGGGAATGGTTCCAGACCGCCCTTGGGTTCGAAGGCGCGGCCTCCTACGGTCTTATCGTTGTCCACGCGAGCGAGTCCATACTCAACAGCATGGAGGTCATTACCGGCCTGTACGAGCGGTTGGCAGCGCGATAAGGCCATGCTGCTGCGCGCGAGGAGCGCCGTGCGTACTCGTGCGCCAGACATGCCCGCGATGACATAGGTCCCCGTGCAGGGGTGCGTTTGCTTGGTGGCGGCGGGCGACATGAAATGTACAGCAGCCGTGTTGCGAGCGGGCGCCGCACGGTTCACCGGTCTTTCCCTCGGCATCTTCCTTATGCTGCAGCTGTCCGCCTGCGGCCTGCCTATCGACAGCTGGCGTGAGGCTGGCGTCGGTGGCACGACCTATGAGAAGTTTCTCGCGCTGGCGGAAGCCGGCGAAGCGGAAAGCCAGAACGTCGTCGGGGTCATGTTGTTCCACGGTGAGGGCGTGGGCGTGGACCGCGTTGGCGCGGAGATGTGGTTCTGGCTGGCGGCCGAGCAGGGCAACGCGAGGGCTCAGCGCAACCTCGCCTTCATGTATTCGATGGGCTCGGCGGTACTTGACCCACTACCCGAGAGAGAATCGGACGGTGCATTTCTCCGCGGTCGGCTTCAGGGTGAAGAGTTGTATGCGAGGTTCTGCGCGGGCTGCCATGGACTGAACGGTATTGCTGCATATGTATATTCACCGTCGTTCGCACTGGGCCAGAGACTTGAAAAGAGCGATGAGGAACTCATGCGCAGCCTGCTGAATGGCAAGGGAGAGATGCCGAACTGGGATGACAAACTCTCGCTGGCCGAGCTACGGGAGGTTCTGCGTTTCATCCGCACGCTGAGATTGCGATACGACCTGGGGATTGGACAACCGCTACGCGGCGCGCCGGCGCTCTACTACCTGTTCGGGCCGATGAGGTCGGACGACTGGGGTATTAGCGGCCCGATTCGGTGAGTATCAATTCGAGCCGGGGTCGTGCACACCAGGACAAACAGTGCACCTCACCGCCGGCGGAGACCGCCGGCACGTAAATCTGATTCCCCGTGCGTCTTTTCCGGCGTCCGTACTTGCGCTGATTCGCCGCGTGCACGTGCCGCTACGACAGCGCGAAGCACAACGCGCCCCGGGGCCTGCACTACGTTCTTGCGGGCTCCGGTTCGGGCGGTGGCAGTAGGATCTCGATTGCTTCGCCGACCGTCGTGAGCTGCCCGCCCATGTTCGCCACCCGGCGGCGCGTCGACTCTATCCGTGGATCCGCACCCGCGTCGGCCAAGAGTCGGGCGGCGGGGGGTGCGTCGCAGGTAATGCGGATCACCACGTCCGGGCCGCGTACCTGAGTCTCGACCGAAATACGCTTCGGCGCTTCTCCCAGCTCTCCGTCGTTTTCCACGTGTGCCTGCAGCAGATTCATGAGTGTCTCCGTCAGGTGGTCCGGGACGATGGCTCGTGCGGGCAGCCCGGCACCGGGCTGAAAGTCTATGGCCGTCCTCCGAAAGCGGCGATCGAAGCTCAGGAAATCGCAGACCGCCTTGACCATCTGGTTGACGTCAACCGGCTCGAGGGTCTCGCTGCGCGCCGCCGCGAAGTCGGCGATTTGCCGCGTTCTGGCGGCAATGCGCTGGGTCTGCTCCAGGATGACTTCCGTCTTGCAGTCGCGGCATTCACCCTTCCTTTGCCGGTCTGCGATGTCCTCGGCAATCGCCGTGATCGTCGCCAGCGGGTTACCGATCTCGTGGGCGACCGTGGAGGCCATGGTGGCAAGCGCAGCCATTTTTTCCCGGTGCCATTGTTCCTCGCGTCTGATCGATTGCTCCCGTGCCCGCGCCTGAGCGTCGATGATGTGCTGGGCGTAACGGACGATCAGCAGGAGTGCGAAATACAGCAGCGCCAGGAGCCCCCCCACGATTGCAACAAGCACGTACGAGCTCGCGTCGACCTTCCGCTGGTTCTCGGCGGCCACCTGCTCGAGCTTCGCGTGGTTGGCTGCCAACAGCTCCGCGACCTCGCGAGACGCGTCCTTGATCTTCTCCAGGAACGGCGTGACGTCCGAATAGATTTCGAAGACGCCGATAACCTCGGTGCCCTGTGGAGCGAACACCGGAACGTAGCTCTGGATGAGATCTCGGTTTTCCACCACGCCCTCGAAGGCGCTGAAGCGGTCGCGATGAACGAGCTCGCTGGCGGCCCGGCCGCCGACCGCGCTCCGCCAGCCCTCGTTGTCGCGCTTGTCCTCTCCGATCTGGTCGTACTCCGAGGAATAGACGGTGACGCCGCGCAGGTCGTATACCTTGATCTTGAACACGGTGCTCTTTTTCAGCGTCTCCCCCACCCTGGCATCGAGCGCCGCGAACGGGGCGATGGCCATGATTCGTTTTCCCGCCTCGCGGTAGCACGCATCCTTCGCGCTCGATCCGGCGGCGGCATCCTTCTCGCCGTCGTCCTCGGCAATGGCCCGGCAATGATCGATCGGAATCTCTTTGGCCTGCGCAACGAACGGCGCGAAGTGCGAGTCCCACAGCGCGTTCGCCAGCAGCCGGGTCAGGTTGATGTGCTCAGCTTCGTGCATGAGCAGGAGGTCCCGGCGCGCGCGCTCATCCTGCTGGCGGGCGGAATCCTTCTGCACCTGCGCAACGAACATGCTCTGCTCGTGCTGGACCCCCCTGAAGTACTCGCTTTCCTTGAGTTCGAGGAAGTAAAGCACGGCCCCGACAACCAAGAATGCCGTCAGGCCGGTAACCGTGAAATAGCGAACGAGACGGAATCCACCGGCATCGGCACGGTCCGCGGCAGCCGCCTTGTCGCCTCGCCGCCCAGTCCCTGCCGCGTGCTGGTTCATGTCTCGTCCTTCGTTTCTCGCTCTGACTCGACTCCAGTCCCGCTGACCAGGGTCCTTCGGGCTCGATGTCTCGCAATATCCGTGCCCAAAGCAAGGCCCATTTTACCGCAAGGCGATCGCCCATCGCGGCGGTAACGCGATGCCGGACGCCGCGGGCGGTTGATTTCCGGCGGACGAGCGGCGCTTTCTTACAGAGCGCGCTCCGATCGGCGGACGGTGAAGGTGGTGAAACGCGGCGCGATTGACGCGCAGAACCCGCTGCTGAGGTATGACGCCGTAGATGCCGGCCCTGCATCAAGGCATCCTTCACGTCGGAATTCCTGCAAGGCGTAATGCCGCACGCCGTATTCGGCAAGCGAATTCGTCAGGTCTTGCAATGTCTCCGCCGGCAAGAGCTGTGGATGGACGGTGGTGCGGAATTCGTGCGCAACGCCGCTGGCGAGGATCAACTTCATGCTGCATCGCGCGCGCTCGCCGCTGCCGGGAACGCCGGTGAGCGCCGCGTAGCGGTGAAACTCCGTCTTGATATCCATGCCGACCCAGTCGACGAGCGGCAGCACCTGTGCCAGGCGCGCCGGGTGGATGCCGGCGGTGTGCAGGCCGATCCCGAATCCCATCGCTTTCACCGCGCGCATGGCGTCGGGCAATGCAGGCTGGAGCGTCGGTTCGCCGCCGCTGAACACGACGGCATCGAGCAGCCCGCGCCGCCGTTCGAGAAACGCGAGCACCTCCGCCCACGGGATTTCCGCGCGGCCGCGGCGCGGCAGCAGGTGGGGGTTGTGGCAGTAGGCGCAGCGCCACGGGCAGCCCTGGCAGAACACGACCGCGCATAGGTGGTTGGGGTAATCCGTGGTCGAAAGGGGAACGAGCCCCCCGACACGCAGCGTCGCCTCCGGATGGTTACTCACGCCCAGTTCCCAGCGCGTGGGTTGGGGTGAACCGGGTGAACCCCAACGATAGGGCGTGTTGCGGTGCGCATGATCGTTGGGGTGCGCTTTGCTTACCCCAACCTATACATGCTTCCAACTTACGGGCTCAATCAGCGAGCGGGGCACGGTACTCCTCGAAGAACTTACGCTCGTGGAACTCGCCCTTCTTGCCGATGTTGAAAGACGACACCGGCCGGTGGTAGCCCATCACGCGAGTCCAAATTTCGCAGCGCTGGCGCTCCTCGTCGCTCAAGGTTACGGTTTGTTCAAGAAAGTCGGTTCGCGTCATGTCATTCATTGCGTTCTCCTTCGGTGACGAGTGATGGGTGATGAGTGACGGGTGATGCAGCGCGCTTGCGCGCGATCAATTCCTCGTCGCAGCGCGGGCAGAATCGGTGCTCGCCGGAGAGATAGCCGTGTCTCGGGCAAATCGAGAAGGTCGGCGTCACGGTCACATAGGGCAGCGAAAAGCGCTCCAGCGCGCGCCGCACCAGGCGCTTGCAGGCTTCCACCGAACTCAAGCGCTCGCTCATGTAGAGGTGGAGTACCGTGCCGCCGGTGTACTTGCGCTGCAACTCTTCCTGCCGCTCCAGTGCCTCGAACGGGTCGTCGGTGAAACCGACCGGCAACTGCGAGGAGTTGGTGTAGTAGGGCATGTCCGGCGTGCCGGCCTGGAGAATGTCCGGATAGCGCTTGCGATCCTCCTTCGCGAAGCGGTAGGTCGTGCCTTCGGCCGGCGTCGCCTCCAGGTTGTACATGTGGCCGGATTCCTCCTGAAATTCGCGGATGCGCTGGCGCACGTGGTCGAGCAGCCGGCAGGCGAAACGGTGACCCTCGTGGCTTGTGATGTCGTGCGCGTCCCCGCTGAAATTGCGGATCATCTCGTTCAGGCCATTGACCCCGATCGTCGAGAAGTGGTTGCGCAGGGTGCCGAGATAGCGTTTGGTGTAGGGGAAAAGCCCGTTGTCCATGTGACGCTGGATCACCTTGCGCTTGATTTCGAGGCTGTTGCGGGCGATTTCCAGCAGCGCATCGACGCGCTTGAGCAGCGCAGCTTCGTCGCCCCGATGCAGATAACCGAGCCGCGCGCAGTTGAGCGTCACCACACCCAGGGAGCCGGTCTGCTCCGCCGAGCCGAACAGTCCGTTGCCGCGTTTGAGCAGCTCGCGCAGATCGAGCTGCAGCCGGCAGCACATCGAACGGACCATGTTCGGCTTCAGGTCGGAGTTGATGAAGTTCTGGAAGTAGGGCAGGCCGTATTTCGCCGTCATCTCGAACAGCAGCGTGCTGTTGGGATGGTCCCAGGCGAAGTCGGGCGTCATGTTGTAAGTGGGAATCGGGAACGTGAACACGCGGCCTTTGGCGTCGCCCGCCATCATCACTTCGATGTAGGCGCGATTCACCATGTCCATTTCCGCTTGCAGCTCACCGTAGGCAAACGGCATTTCTTCGCCGCCGATGACCGGAATCTGGTCGCGCAGATCCTCCGGGCAGGTCCAGTCGAAGGTGAGGTTGGTGAAGGGCGTCTGCGTGCCCCAGCGCGAGGGCACGTTGAGGTTGTAAACGAGTTCCTGGATGGACTGCTTCACTTCACGATACGACAGGCTGTCCTGGCGGATGAACGGCGCCATGTACGTGTCGAACGAGGAAAAGGCCTGGGCGCCGGCCCACTCGTTCTGGAGC
>JACQOK010000429.1 GCA_016202565.1 Betaproteobacteria bacterium
CGTGATGCGCTGTCACGATTTTGGCTCAGGGCGCGAAGCGAGCCGCAGCCAATATCGCGAATATTGGCAAGGTGAGCGACAAAGCCATGGGCCAAAATTCGTGCCAGCCCGAAGGGTTGCGGCCACAATCGAGGCTGACTTTGTCGGTCGGCTTGCTCATATTCGCGATATGAGCTGCGCCGCCCTTCGCGTCATCCCCAATTCTGGCTCGCAACGCACACGTGCTTCATTATGTTAGGGACTCTTATCCATCTTAACCGAATGCCGCCACCGGCGCACCACTTCAGAACTCGCCGATAAACCGGGTGTCGAACCAGGCGTTGGCATTCCAACGACATCGCAGCTTCCGGGAAGCCGGGCGCTCCTGACTTCACTTCGTAGAACGACAGGAAATCCGCATGAACATCACGCTAAGCGTAGGACCGTTGATCGCTCTTATCGCGGGTATTCTCATCCTGATCATGCCCCGGTTGCTGAATTTCATCGTGGCTCTATACCTGATCATCATCGGCATACTGGGCTTGTTGGGGACGCGTTAGCGACGCACGCCGCCTCGCGGTTCTACAGCGGCTCGGTCTCGCTCTGCGCCGGCCGCCACACCAGCAGCCTTTTTTCGGCGAGCGTGACCAGCCCGTCGAGCGCCAGCGCAAACCCGGTCAGCACCAGGATTCCGGCGAACACCGTGTTGATGTCGAATACCGATTCGGCCTGCAGGATGAGATAGCCCACGCCCGCCGCCGAGCCCAGGTATTCCCCCACCACCGCCCCCACGAAGGCCATGCCGACCGCGGTGTGCAGGCTCGAGAACACCCAGCTCGTGGCCGACGGCAGATACACGCTACGCAGCAACTGCCGCGAGGTTGCGCCGAGCATGCGCGCATTGTTGAGTACGACCGGGCTCACTTCCTTCACGCCCTGATAGACGTTGAAAAACACGATGAAGAACACCAGCGTCACGCCCAGCGCGACTTTCGACCAGATCCCGAGCCCGAACCATACCGCGAAGATCGGTGCGAGGATGACCCGCGGCATCGAGTTGACGGCCTTGATGTACGGATCGAAAAGCGCGGACGCGGTCGGGCTCAACGCCAGCCACAGGCCGATTCCCAGGCCGAGCACGGTGCCGGCAACGAATGCAAGCACGGTTTCGACCAGTGTGATGGCGAGATGCATGTAGATCTTGCCGGAGGCGAACCACTCCCAGATTTTCTGGAGCACGATGAGCGGGCGGCCGAAGAAGAACGGCGGCAGGATGCCCGTTGCGGTGAGCGCGTGCCATATCACGAACACCGCGATCAGCAGCAGGAGTTGGTAAATCCACAGATTTTGCTGGTCCGGTTTCATATCGGGAAGGATCGAGGATTCAGGATTGAGGATTGAGCAGATGCCACGATGCGCGTTGCATATCGATCATTGTCCTTGTTCTCTCGATCCTCAGTCCTCGATCCTCAATCCTTACTATTGCGCCTGGCTTTGAACATATCCCTTCATCACCTCATCCCGCATGGTGTGCCAGATGTCGCGATGCAGTTCCACGAAACCCGGGGTGAGCCGGATCTCGGCGACATCGCGCGGCCGCGGCAGGTCGATCGGGTATTCCCCGATGGGATGAGTTTCCGGGCCCGCCGCAAGCACGACGACACGGTCGGAAAGCGCGATCGCTTCCTCCAGGTCGTGGGTAATGAATACGACCGACTTGCGGTCAGCCGACCACAGCTCGAGCAACTCGTTTTCCATCAGCTGGCGGGTCTGCACGTCGAGCGCCGAAAACGGCTCATCCATGAGCAGGATATCCGGATCCAGAATGAGCGTCTGAGCGAGCGCCACGCGTTTTTTCATGCCGCCGGAGAGCTGGTGCGGGTAGCGGTGGCCGTGGTGCGCAAGTCCGACGCGCGCGAGCCATTCGCGTGCCCTGTCGTGCGCGTCCCGCTTCGGGCTGCCGCCATAGCGCAGTCCGATCGCGACATTGTCGAGCGCGTTGAGCCAGGGCAACAGCGCATCGGCCTGGAACAAATAGCCGGCGTGTCGATTCAATCCCGAGAGGCCCGTTCCGAATACCGTCACCCGCCCCTGTGAGGGCAGAAGCAGGCCTGCTGCGACGTTGAGCAGTGTCGACTTGCCGCAGCCGGTGGGTCCCACCACCGCCACGAATTCGCCGCGCTCGACGACGAGCGTCGTATCGCGCACCGCCGTATACGCCGTGGCCCCGGCGCTGCGCGCGGCGAATGTCACGCTAATGTTTTCGAGCGCAAGCGCCGAGTGATCAGTCACGGAAAAATACTTTTCCTGCTACACCTTACTTCTTGCCGTACTTGGCGAGCGCCTTGTCGACGAAGCTGTTGTCGAACGTCCTGGCGAGATCGATCTTTGCCTTCTGCACCTCGGGCACGAAGGCATCGAGCACCTTGTAAACGTTCTGCGCGCCCTGCATCGAGAAGCGCCCGTCGGGAGAAAAGCCTTCCTTGTTCTTCTGCAGCCCGATCTTGTAGAGATTGAGATCGTCCCCGTAGTACTCCTTGGGCACGGTGGCGACGATTTCATCGACGCTGGCGGTGCGCAGCCACAGCACCGCCCGCACCATCGCATTGGCCACCGCCTGCGTGGTGTTCGGATGCTTTTTCACCCATTCCACCGGGGCGTAGATGCAGCCGGCGTGATAGGCGCCGCCGTAGACTTCCTGCATGCCCTTGGCGGTGCGGGTGTCGACCGTCACCACGACGTCGCCGTCGGTTTCGAGCTTGGTGATCACCGGATCGAGATTGGAAATCGCTTCGACCGAGCCTCTCTTCATGGCCGCCACCGCGCCGGCCGAGGCGCCCACCCCGATCGCCGCGATGTCATCGGGCTTCAGCCCATTCTTGACCAGCAGGTTCTGCACGGCCATGTGAGTGCTCGAGCCCGGCGCGGTGACGCCGATCTTCCATCCCTTGAGGTCCTTCGGCGACTTGTACTGTGCCGCCTTCGACTTGTGGACGGCGAGCACGATGCCGTTGTAACGCCCCTGTAACGCCACGGCCACGATCGACTGCCCCTTCGCCTGCATATTGATGGTGTGCTCGTAGGCGCCCGAAACGATGTCGGCGCTGCCGCCCACCATCGCCTGCAGCGCCTTGGCGCCGCCGGGGAAATCGACGACCTGCACCTCGAGCCCCTCATCCTTGAAGTAGCCTTTGCGCTCGGCGATCGTGAGCGGCAGGTAGTAGAAGAGGTTCTTGCCGCCGACGGCGAGTGTGACCTGCTTTTTCTCCAGTGCCTGTGCGGGCGCCTCCGGCGTTACCGCCAGATTTACCGCCAACGCAACCACGACCCCGATCAACTTAATGAACATCACCATCTCCTCTACGTTTAATCCCACGCAATCCGGCGCAATACGCTTGGCCATTGCGGCCCACCCGGCTGGACGGCTAGATCACGCCGCGACTCCTGAGCTCCTCCTGCTGCTCCGCACTATAACCCAGTGCGCCCAGGATCTCCGCGGTGTGTTCGCCCAGTTCGGGGCCGAGCCATTTCGTTTCACCGGGTGTTTCCGACAGCCTGGGCACGATGGCGGGAAGCTTGAGCGGCGTGCCGTCCTTCAAACGGAACTCCCGGATCATCTCGCGCGCGCGGTAGTGCGCGTCGGCCGCGATGTCGGCGACGTCGTAGATCTTGCCGCTCGGCACTTCCGCCTTGTCGAGCACGTCGAGCACGTGCTCGAGATCGTGCCCGCCGACCCAGTCGCTGATTACCTGCTCGATCTCCCCGGTGCGCGCGACCCGCCCGTCGTTGTGCGCCAGCGCCGGATCCTCCGCCAGGTCCGCGCGCCCGATCGCGCGCATCATGCGCTTGAAGATGCTGTCGGCATTGGCGCCGATCACGACATACTTGTGGTCGCGCGTGATGTACGTGTTCGACGGCACGATGCCGGGGAGCGACGCGCCGCTCCGTTCGCGGATGAAACCGTACATGTCGTATTCCGGCAGCACGCTTTCCATCATGTTGAACACCGCTTCGTAGAGCGCGACATCGATGTACTGGCCGCGCCCGCCGTTCATATTGCGGTGATGGAGCGCCATCAGCGCGCCGATCACGCCGTGCAGCGCGGCGATCGAATCGCCGATCGAAACGCCCACGCGCACCGGCGGCCGGTCGGGGTAGCCGGTGACGTAACGCAGCCCGCCCATCGATTCGCCGATGGCACCGAATCCGGGGCGGTCGCGGTACGGTCCGGTCTGGCCGAATCCCGACAGCCGCACCATGACGAGCCCGGGGTTGATGGCCGAAAGCGCCTCCCAGCCGAGCCCCCATTTCTCCATTGCGCCAGGACGGAAGTTCTCGACGACGATGTCCGCGTCCTTGACGAGCTGACGCACGATTTCCTGCGCTTCCGGCATTCGAAGATTGAGCGTGAGGGATTTCTTGTTGCGCGCCTGGATGTACCACCACAGCGATGTGCCCTGATAGAGCTTGCGCCATTTGCGGAGCGGGTCGCCGTCATCGGGCGCTTCGATCTTGATCACCTCCGCCCCGAACTCGGCGAGCAGGCGCGCGCAAAACGGTCCGGCGATGAGGGTGCCGAGTTCGATGACCCTGATGCCTTGCAGTGGCTGGGATTGCGTCATGGCGATAAACAGAAACGATTTGGCAGCGAGGACGTGAGTATAGAATCCGATTTGAACAATGGCCAAGCGTTCGTTATTTTCGATTCTGTCGGAGCAGCCGTGGTGGGTCTCCCTCCTCGTCGCCATGGCGCTGTTCGCCGGCGTGCAATTCATACTGCCGCCGCTGGCGCCGTTCGTTGCGCTGCCCTTTGTCGCGATCGCGGTCTATTTCGCGTGGCAACAGTGGCGCAGCATCTCGCCCGCCACAGTGGAAGCGCGGCTTGCCGCGGTGCGCGCAATGCCCTGGGAGGAGTTCGCACTCGTCATCAGCGAGGCTTATCGCCGGCGCGGTTATACGGTCGAGGACTCCCGCAGCGGCGCATTCGACTTCAAGCTCATCAGCAAAAAGGGCCAGATCACGCTGGTCCAATGCCGGCGCTGGAAAGTGAACCAGGTCGGCGTCGGACCGGTGCGGGACCTGTATGAGGCCCTGGACCAACACGAAGCGTTCAACTGCGTGTGCGTTGCCGCCGGCGAGTTTTCGGACGGCGCGCGCCAGTTCGCGGCCGGCAAGCCCGTTGCGCTGCTGAACGGCGTGGCGCTGGCGGAACTCGTCGGCCGCATCGAAAAGAAGGGGCGGCGCTGGTTCACGCACTACTGAGCGTCGTCAAGGCCGGCCCGGTATGCCGTTGCCATCGTTTCGGGGGCGCCGGGTGATGCCGTCGGCATACGGCAACACCCGGTCCACGGGCATGCAAAATGCCAGTGCCATCCTGGTGGGCGCCGTCTTGCGAAAGCCGCGCCGTCACCCAACGCATGTCGCCGCTGGGCGACACAAAAAAGCCAACCTGCTCAGCGGGATACCCGTGATACCGGCAGCCCTGTCGCCCAGGGACGACAGTTCAAGCTTGCTGGAGGCATAGACGAATGTCATAACGGCATGAAGTTATTTGACATTTTTGGGTTGGCACGGCAAGTGCTACATGACGGGCAAGGACGCGATATTCGCGCAGGCGAAATTGCAAAGGATTCAGCGGCACGCTGTAAATTTCCTCCAAGCAGGGTTCCATCCCTCCCCTGTTTTCCCCCGGCCCAAGCCGGGGGTTTTTTTGTACCGAAAAAGCGGGAACGGAGGCCCCCCAAAAAAAGCAAAAGGCGGGAACGAAAGCCCCCCAAAAAAGCGGGAACGGAGGCCCCCCAAAAGAATTCCTGTTCACGCCCTCATGGTGCGCACCGAGGCTCAATAGGCGTGCGGTCTGCTATGCCCAGGAGTGTTTCGATGTAGGCCGCCGCGGAAAAAAGCGCAGCCTCTCCCCGCGGCCTGCCGATCACCTGCAAGCCCACCGGCAGCCCGGCGCGTGTGAACCCACACGGCAGCGCCATCACGGGACACGCCGTCATGGTGACGGCATAGGTCAGGACGAGCCAACCCATGTAGCCCTCGAAGCGCACGCCGTTCAGTTCTTCCGGGTAGCGCTGATTCACGTCGAACGGCGGGCACAGCACCGTCGGGCAGAGCAGCAGCTCGTAGGTTTCGAAGAACTGCGCGACGCGGCGCACAATCTCGCCTTGCGCGACTTCGGCTGCGACGAGCTCCGCGGGCTTGAGGCTCAACCCGAATTCGGTGTTCTTGATGATTTCCGGCTTGTACAGGTGGTGGTATTTCTCGATGAGTTGAGCGTGGCGCGCGATAAAGACCGCGCCGCGCAGCGTGAGGAAGTTCTTCCCGGCGTCGCTCAGATTCGGATGCGTCTCCTCTATGGCGACGCCATCCTGCGCGAGCCGCTCGGCGGCGGCTGTGCAGAGCGCGCGCACTTCGTGGTCGATCACCGGTGCAATCCCAAGGTCTGCGCTGAAAGCCACACGGTGCGGTCGCCGCGGCTTCGACGCCGCCGCAAGGAAGCTCGAATGCGGACCGGCCTGTGACAACGGATCAAGCGGGTGAAAGCCCACCTCGGCGTCGAACATGAGCGCGCAATCGGCGACGGTGCGCGCCATCGGGCCTTCGACTGAAAGGGCATTGAACGGTTGTTTCTGCACGCGCGGCACCATGCCGGGACTGGGCCGCAACCCCGTCACCGAGCAGAAACTCGCCGGCTGCCGGATGCTGCCGCCGAAGTCGTTTCCTGTCGCAAGCCACACCTGGCCGGCGGCGAGCGCCGCCGCCGAACCCCCGGAGGAACCGCCGGCCGTCATGCGGGTATCCCATGGATTCGGTGTCGCGCCGAACACGTCGTTGAACGTGTTGCCGCCGGCGGCGAACTCGGGCAGGTTGGTCTTGCCAATGACGACGGCGCCGTTCGCTTCGAGCCGCTGGATGACGATGTCGGAGTCCTCCGGCACGCGATCGGCGTAGATGCGCGAGCCGGAGGTCGTGCGCACGCCGGCCACATCCAGGTTGTCCTTCACCGCGATCGGCAGGCCGTGCAGAAAATGCGCCGGCGCATTGTCTGCCGGTTTGCTTTCGAGTAGCCGCGCGTGCTGGTAGGCACGGTCCAGGCAAAGCGTCACGATGGCATTGATCCGGGGATTGGTCGCCTCAATGCGGGCTGCCGCCACGTCGACCAGTTCCCGCGGCGTGACTTCGCGGCGCTTGAGCAGTGCAACCGTCTCGGTTGCGGTGAGTTTATGAAGTTCCTGCATTGCTTATGACGCTCCTTTACCTCATTGCCGGGTGTTGGGGTTCCCCCGGCCCCCGGCTTAAAACATACCGGGGCAGGCTTCGCCGGGGCTGTTGGCGCGCTCACCCCAACCTACCGCCAGAAATCCGGGGTCGCCTTGAGCCATTCGAGATAATCCGCGTAAGCTTCGCGCGGGCCGAAGCGCGGCACGAAACCGATGTCCTGCGCGATGCGGCCGACGTCCATCAGCGCGCGATCCTTGTCCGTGTACCAGATGTTGGCCTGCTCGTCATCAGCAGCGGTGCGATAGTCGAAATCCGGGAATTCCGATTTGAGCGCTTCGCACCAGCCGCGGATCGCGCCTTTCCATTCCATCCCGGAGGACAGGTTGTAAACCGGATGCCGCGGCGCACGAGCGTCGAGCAGCGCGAGCAACCCGGCGGCAACATCGCGGCTGTATATCCAGTCGCGCCGCACCTCGCGCTGCGTCAGAACTGCGGTCCGGCCCGCCACCGCGAGCGCGGCAAGCTGAGTATGCGTGCCGTAGCTGTCGCGCACGCCGGTGTTGCGCTCCCACGGGCCGATCACTGTGCCCAACCGGGCGCAGACGACTTCGGTCTGCCACAATTCCTTCATCCGCGCGCAAACCCGCTCGGCGGCGAACTTGGTGATCGCGTAAAGGCTGAGCGGCAGGACCGGGCTCTCCTCGTACAGCCGTGCCAGACGGTAGAGCGCCTCCCCATAGACCGCGCCGGAGCTCGCGTACACCACGCGTTTCACGCCGTGCGTGCGCGCCGCGTCGAGTATGCTGAGGGTCCCGTTGATGTTGACATCGACGATGGCCGCCGGCTCGCGCGCTTCACGCGCCGCACCCGAGGTCACCGCCGCACAGTGTGCGATGTAGTCGATGCGGTGGCTTTCGAAGACCTGTATCACCTGCGCGGCATCGCGGATATCGCCTCTTGCCACATTGAGCTGCCGCGCATGACCTGACAGCGCGCGCTGCGCCACGGCGGGAAGCGCACCGCTGTCGAACAGGATGACTTCCTCGCCGCGCGCGAGCAAAGCCTCGACCAGGTTGAAGCCCACGAAACCGCCGCCACCGGTTACCAGTATCGCCACTTGTCACCCCGCAAGCACTTTAAAAGTTATCTCAAAATATCCTAGGCACGTTCACCCCTCGACTTCGCCCGTTCATCCCGAGCGTAGCACCGCAAAGTCGAGGGACAAGACAGGGACTACGCTCGGGGCGAACGTCATTCTTGATAAGCTCTAGCAGGCACGAATGCAAATTGATCCACCAGCGAGTTCGAGTATAAGACAACCTGATGCAGCGCCGGCGCGCTTCGTGATAGGCTTCAGGTTCGCGAGACCGACATCGCGGCCGGGAATATCAGCAAGGACCCATGAAAGTCACCGATTCCACGCTCGCCCGCACCGGCGCGCAGATACTCGTCGACGCGCTCAAGGTCCACGGCGTGGACATGGCCTTCGGCGTGCCCGGCGAGTCCTACCTCGCCGTCCTCGATGCGCTCTACGATGCGCGGGAGGCCATCAAGTTCGTGATCTGCCGCCAGGAAGGCGGCGCCACCAACATGGCGGAAGCATACGGCAAGATGACGGGATGTCCCGGCATCTGCTTCGTCACCCGCGGGCCGGGCGCGACCAACGCCTCGATCGGCGTTCACACCGCTTTCCAGGATTCCACGCCGCTCATCCTTTTCATCGGCCAGGTCGGTAACGACGTCATCGAGCGTGAAGCGTTCCAGGAAATCGACTACCGCCGCATGTTCGGCCCGATGGCGAAGTGGGTGGCGCAGATCGACCGGGCCGAGCGCGTGCCGGAATACGTGAGCCACGCCTTTCATACGGCGGTGTCGGGACGACCCGGTCCGGTCGTTCTCGCGCTCCCGGAAGACATGCAGACGCAGACGGCGGCGGTCGCGGACACCGGGCGTTATCAGCGCGTTGCCGCCCATCCCGGTGCGGCCGAGATGCAGCGGCTGCGGGAAATGCTCGCGCAGGCGCAACACCCGCTCGCCATTCTCGGCGGCAGCGGCTGGAATGCGCAGGCCTGCGCGGACCTCAAGGCATTCGTGACCGCGTTCAACCTGCCGGTCGCCTGCTCCTTCCGCGCGCAGGACCTGATCGACAACCGCGATCCGCATTATGTCGGCGATGTGGCAGTGGGCTTGAATCCCCGGCTTGCCGAACGCATCCGGGCGAGCGACCTGCTGCTCGTCATCGGCGCGCGGCTCGGCGAATGGACCACCGTGAACTACACACTCGTCGAGGCGCCGCGTCCAAAACAGAAATTCATCCACATCCACGCCGGCGCCGAAGAGCTGGGGCGCGTCTATCAGGGCGACCTGCTGATCAATTCCGGCATGCCCGAATTCGCCGCGGCGGCGCGTGCGCTCGCTCCGGTCAGAACAATATGGGACGAATGGACGGAAGGCGCGCGCGCCGACCTCGATGTGTGGCAGCAGCCGGTGTCCGCGCCCGGGCGGGTGAACATGAGCGAAGTCGTGCATTTCCTGGCAAACCGCCTGCCGCCGGATGCGATCATCACGAACGGCGCCGGAAATTTTTCGATCTGGGTGCACCGTTTCTATCGTTACACCGGCTTCCGGACGCAACTCGGTCCCACGAGCGGCGCGATGGGCTACGCCGTGCCGGCCGCCGTCGCCGCCAAGCTGGTTCATCCCGACCGGCCGGTGGTGTGCTTCTCCGGCGACGGGGATTTCCTGATGACCGGCCAGGAACTGGCGACCGCGATGCAGTACGACCTCAAGATCGTGTTCGTCGTGGTCAACAACGGCATGTACGGCACGATCCGCATGCACCAGGAACGCGAGTACCCGGGACGCGTCAGCGGCACGGAATTGAGGAACCCCGATTTCGCGGCGTTGGCGCGCGCCTACGGCCTGCACGGTGAAATCGTGGAAAGCACCGCGGAGTTCGAGCCTGCCTTCGAGCGCGCGTTGAACGCGAAGACCGCCGCGCTGCTCGAACTGCGCATCGATCCCGAGGCGATCACGCCGCGCACGACGCTCTCCGCGATCCGCGCCGAAGCGCTGAAGAACAGGAAATAACCGCCAAGACGCCAAGAGAATTCAGATCAGGCGTGACGCCTCGAACCTTACGACTCCAAAACGGTTTTCGCCTCTCCTCAATCCTCAATCCTCAATCCTCAATCCTCAATCCTCAATCCTCAATCCTCACAGGAATATGGTTCGATATCTCAAGGAAAGCGACGTCCGGCAGCTGCTCACCATGCCGCTCGCGCTGGAGCTCGTCCAGCAGGCGCTCAAGGCGCATGCCGAACATCGCGCCATCGACATTCCGCGCGCCCGCATTCATCTTCCGACCGGCACCCAGCATGTGCTGCAGGCCGCCGCACCGGAACTCAAGCTGATCGGTTTCAAGTACTACTACACCCGGCCGACAGGGAAGAGCTTCTATGTCCATCTCATGAATACGGAGACCGCCAAGCTCGAAGCCATCATCGAGGCGATCTGGATGAGCATGGTGCGCACCGGGGCGGCGAGCGGAATCGCAACCCGCCACCTCGCGCGCGAGGACGCGAGCATCGTCGGGCAGATTGGCGCCGGGTTCCAGGGAATCGGCCAGCTCGAAGCGGTGTGCCGGGTGAGAAACATCCGCGCCGCGCGGGTGTTCGCCCGCAACCGGGAGCGGCTCGAAGCCTTCTGCAGGACGATGTCGCGTGAGCTCAGCATCGAGGTGTCGCCCGCCGCATCGGCGGAAGCCGCGGTGCGCGGCGCCGATATCGTCAATGTCATCACCAAGTCCGCAACGCCGGTGCTCGCGGGCGATTGGCTGGAGCCCGGCCAGCACGTCAATGCGGCCGGGTCCAACGCGCTTACGCGGCGCGAGCTCGACGACGCCGCAGTGCGAAAATGCGATGTGATCGCCGTCGATGCGCGCGGCACGGCGCGCAAGGAATGCGGCGACCTGCTGCCGGCCGTCGAAAAGGGGGTTCTCCATTGGGCATCGCTGGTCGAGATCGGCGAAGTCATCGCCGGCCGCGCTGCCGGCCGCACCTCGGCGCGGCAGGTGAGCCTCTTCGAGTCGCACGGCATGGGGATCCTGGATCTCTATACCGGCGCCCGGGTTCTCGCGCTCGCGCGCGAGCGGGGCATCGGAGCTGATCTGCCGATCGGCGATTGAGGCGGCGGCCGTGATACGCGAGGCACGCGCTTCGGTGGAGACGCTGGCGTGGGCGCACCATGCTCCGGTGATCGCGTTGCTCCTGGTGACGGGCGCCGCACCGGCGCTTGCCGAATCCGGGCGCGGAGAATTCGAGCCCGAGCGCGGCACGCTGCTCATGCCCCGGGACTGCCGGTTCGAACCGGACAAGGCGCGCTGCGCCGCGGACAACCGTGCCATCGAATTCTGCCGCAACGAGAAGGACGCCGCAGCGGTGCACGGGTGTCTGCGCGCCAATCAGTCGCCGCTCGCCTGCACGGAAAAAAAGAGTTCGAGTGCCAGGCAACGCTGCGAGCGCATCAACCGGATTTACCAGCCCTGCAAGGGCAAACGCGGCACGGAGCTGGCCGCCTGCGTCGACCAGCGAAGGGTGGAGGAAAAGCGGAAGAAGAAGTAATTTGATCGGATATCGAACCAGTAGGTTGGGTTGAGCGGAGCGAAACCCAACACCCGTGAATCGTTGGGCTTCACCTCTGGTTCAGCCCAACCTACGATGCACCGTTATTGCAGGAACGATTATGAACGCCATCTCAGGAAAAATCGGATTCGTCGGCATCGGCGCCATGGGCACGCCCATGGCCGCGAACCTCGCGAAAGCGGGATACAAGCTGGTGATCTACGACATCGACGCGACCCGCACGACGGCATTCGCGTCGGCCCATGAGGTCGAAGTCGCGCCGAGCCTGGCCGAGCTTGGAAAGCAATGCGGCACCGTGATCACGATGCTCCCCGACGACAAGGCCGTATGCAAGGCGCTCTGCGGCGAGACGAACAACTTTCAAAACTGCGCGGTCGCAAACCTCAAGGTAGGTTCGACCGTGATCGACATGAGCTCCTCCTCGCCGGTCAGCACGCGCGAACTGGGGCGGCTGTTCGCTGCGCGCGGCGTGAAGTTCATCGACGCCCCGGTCTCGGGGGGCGTCAAGCGCGCCGTGACCGCGGAGCTCGCGATCATGGTGGGCGGCGACGGCGCCGTGCTCGAAGCGTGCCGTCCCCTCTTCGAAAAACTCGGCAACCAGATCTTCCACGCCGGCCCCCTCGGTGCCGGCCATGCGATCAAGGCGCTCAATAATTACGTCTCCGCCGCGGGCCTCGTCGCCGCGTGCGAAGCGGTGATCGTCGGCCAGCGCTTCGGCCTCGACCCGAATGTAATCGTCGACGTCCTCAACGCTTCGAGCGGGATGAACAACACGACAAAGATCAAGATGAAGCAGTTCATGCTGTCGGGCGCGTTCAATGCCGGATTCACCACCGGCCTGATGGCAAAAGACCTGCGCACCGCCCTCGAAGTTGCGCGGGAAGTCCACGGTCCCTCGGGGCTGGCGCAGCACTGCGTCGAAATCTGGAACGAGGCGGAGAGCGCGCTCGGCCCCGCGGCGGATCACACTGCCATCTACAAATTCCTCGAACGAGCGGAGTAAAGCCTCTGCCATTCGTGCTGAGCGCATAAAAGCCGTTCGTGGTAAGCGCATAAACCCGTTTGTGGTAAGCGTATAGAGCCGTTCGTGCTGAGCCTATCGAAGCACGAACTTTGGATATGAAACCGTGGCTGCTATTCTCCTGCGCCGCGCTGGTGCTCCTGGCCGGTCCGCTCCTCGGCGTCTGGTTCGCCGGAAAACCGCTTAGCCCTTACCTGGAGCTTCCGCCGCGTCCGGCGCCGATACCGGCTCCCGGTTTTTCGTGGCCGGTATTCGGATTGATGCTGGCCTTCGTTGCAGCGGCAGTCACGCCGTTCGTCTGGCGATTCCTCAACGCACCGCATTCGCCGAACCGTTTCACGCCGGCGCGCAAGGTGCTGCCCGCGTGGGGCTGGGCGGCGCTGCTTCTGCTCGGGGCAAGCTGGACCCTTGCGTGGACACGCTTTACGTGGTTCGAGCCGCTGCAGCCGCACACGTTTACACCGCTCTGGCTCGGTTATATCGGTGTTGTGAATGCACTCACCGTGCGCCGCAAGGGCAGCTCGCTCCTTACCCGGCAACCCGCGCGTTTCGCGGCGCTCTTTCCGCTGAGCGCGCTCTTCTGGTGGTTCTTCGAGTACCTGAACCGGTTTGTCGGCAACTGGCACTATGTCGGCGCCGGCGAGTTCGGCGCACTGGAGTATGTGCTCTTTGCGAGCCTTTCGTTTTCAACCGTTCTGCCGGCGGTCGCCAGCACCGCGGAATGGCTCGGCACGTTTTCGCGACTCCACGACGCGTTCGGTCGGTGGCATCCATTGCGCCTGCCTCGTCCTGAAGCCGTGGCCGTCGTGGTACTCGGCGCAACGACTCTCTCGCTCGTGGGTCTGGGCGTGTTTCCCGAGCTGCTCTATCCGCTGGTGTGGATCTCGCCGGCGCTGATGATCGTCAGCCTGCAGACGCTCGGCGCCCGCTCGACCGCTTTCGCGCCGTTGAAGCACGGCGACTGGCGGGAACTGGCGTCCTATGCCGCAGGCGCACTCATCTGCGGATTCTTCTGGGAGATGTGGAACTACGGCAGCCTCGCCCACTGGGAATATGCGGTGCCGTACGTCGACCGGTTCCGGATTTTCGAGATGCCGCTGCTGGGGTATGCCGGCTACCTCCCGTTCGGCATCGAATGCGCCGTCATTGCGAGCCTCGTTCTTCGCGAACAGGCCGCAATTTCGCGCGGATAACGGCGCCCCCGACACAGGCCGGACCGTGGTCTATCCCCGCTTCTATCTATGGTAGGCTTGAGAAAGGTATCGATAACGTTCGATTATCGCTATTGAAAAGGCCCAGCCTCGGATGGCAGCTTTCGGCCATCACCGGTCACTGGTCCGTCTCCCCGTTAGCGGACCTTCGCCGCGGGCACCGGCGCGGCGCGTCGATCTGGTACAGGCGGCTTGATTCGCAAACCCGGACTGGCTTTGGCCAGCACCGATGGATGGGCTCAGCTTGTGCTCGTGCCGGCGTGCGGATTGAGGGAAATCGGACGCTGCGATGGGCAAGATTTTGGGGGGACAGCGGAGCTTGCGTGAATTGTCACGCGGTCGACGGTTCTCCCGTCGCAAGGATTGAGTGCCGGTTGGTGAAAAATGGGGTTTAAACCATTTGCACGGCTCAATTCCCTATATCCTTGACACATGGGCCGCTACTGCACGCCGGCGGCGGCGTGGCTAGGTAGGTATCACCGAAGGTTGATTAATCGCAAGGGGGTGCGGCGAGGCTACGCAAAGCAAAAAGATACCAGCTATATTGAGGTTGATAGAATTAATAGGTCGGGCAGCATTGTTGTTCGACTGAGCCATGTAACGCTAGAACATCTTATGAATACGACACGATTTAGCGTCTCAGAAGGCAAACAGCTCGCCGTAAGCAAGCTGCTAAAGAATGGCGTCCCCAAGGCGGACGCAATAGTGATCGCAAGCCATCTACTTCGCGCAGAATGCAGAGGATATCGCGCGCACGGGCTTCGGCGGCTACCTGCGATAGTACAAGCTGTGAAATCCGTGCGAACGCCAGGAGTTCGAATGCTGCATCCCATGCTGGGAGGGTTTTGTTTCCTCGATGGAGCACAAACAACTGGCATTGCTAGCGTGCATGAGCTTCTGATGCATGCCTCTGAGCAGGCCAAGCGATCTGGCGCAGTCGTTGCAACTGCCTCCAACTACGTTGGAACAACCGGTTCTTTGGGAATTTACGGCGCGGAGTTGGCCGAACGCGGTTTCATTTCAATTCTCACATGTAGCACCGCGTATGCCGTGGCGCCGCATGGCACAGCTAGCGCTATCTTGGGAACGAATCCGATAGCGATCTGTGTGCCCACCCACAATTATCCGTTTGTCGCAGACCTATCGACTGCGGCTTGGTCCTACGGGGCGTTGCGCGAAGCGATGCTTGCGCAAAAACAGGTTCCACTAGGTGTCGTGCAAACCATTAATGGGCAACCGTCCACGGACCCCAATGACGCTGACAACGGAAGTCAACTACCAATGGCTGGGCACAAGGGTTACGCTTTGGGGCTCGCAGTAGAGCTACTTTGCGGCCCTCTTCTTGGTGGCAAGGCGGGAAAGGAAGCAGTTGCCGGCTCGAACGGTTTCTTTGCCGTTGTCATAAAAAGTGATGTCGTACGCGAATTCGACGCAGTTGCGCAAGATGTCAAAAAGTTGTTCGCGGAAATTGAGCAAGCTCCTCTTGCAGCAAAATCAGAAGGCGTACGCATTCCTGGGAAGAAGGCGTCCGATCTAGAAAAGCAATGCAATGAAGTTAATGTAGCGAATGATTTAGTAACCCTGATATCTGAGCTTTAGTGGGCGCAATGGGTGAGTATGGCAGCCATTAAGGACTGTTTGCTGCGCTCGTCAATTTAGCGTTGTTCGGGCGGGCGTAATGGCCAACGATATCCAGCGCACCCTTGGCGATGGCCGTGCGCCGGTTGTCCACGTCTGCGAAGGGGATGCCCTGCTCGTTGCGCAGGGGACCGGCGACGATCTCGCCCTCGGGCGCGACCACGACGGAATCGCCGGGATTGAACCGTTACCGGACATGGACGTGGGTCTGTGGTTTCTGTTCCGTCAGCTTGTCATCAATCTCAAGACCGCCAAGGCTCTCGGTCTGAAGATTCCCAACTCGATTCTGGTGCGCGTGACCACGGTGATTGAGTGACCGCAATGGCGCAATTTCTGAGCCTTGTCCAATGGGCTGGAGCCGGCCATGAGCGGTCATTGAGACACCCCTAGTTCGCCCGAAAGCGGACACTCGTCACACTCCCGCCCGTCGGCATATCGATGTAGCACCGTTGTGCTACAATGCATTTTTTCACATGGAGCTTCGCGATGTCCACAACCACCATTCGCCTGCCGCCGGATCTTAAGGAGCGCATCGCTCGCGCAG
>JACQOK010000440.1 GCA_016202565.1 Betaproteobacteria bacterium
GCGGTGTCAGTGAAGAACAGGAACTGCATTCCTTGATCGGCCGGATCGCCGAGCCGCTTCTGGAGCAGGTTGAACGCCGGTTCCGCCGTGGACGAGCACGTCGGACCGAGCGTGAAGAGCACCTTCTCGACTGTGGCCAGCCGGCGCACGATGGCCAGACCCTGCTCGGGCTTGCACGCCTCGTCGTGGGCGTAGAGCTGCATCTTCACGCGCTTGCCGCCGATGAGCACACCGCCCGCGGCGTTGATTTCTTCGACGGCGAAGGTCGTGAGCGAGAGCGCGCCCTTGCCGGTGATGGCCACGCCACCGGTCAGCGCCCACAGGCCGCCGATCCGCAGGGTCCCTTCCTCTTGGAAGGCGGGGGCCGGCGCGGGAGCGAGACAGAGCGCGGCAAGCGTGAAGAACGTGGTGAAGCGAACGGTCGATGTCATGAGGTTCCTCCTTGGGTAATGTCCCAAACTCAGTTGAAGGTCTCAGTTGAAGGTTTAGGTTGGCGGATATGCATGTTAGGCGGCTTTTGAGTGCTCAGCAACAGTGCTCTTTGATTCTGTAGAGAGCAAATGAATTGTCCGGGTTTGTAGCGCATGAGTTGTCCGGTTTAGAGTGCCTCCGAAGGGAGGGGCGCAAATTGAAGCGGACGCAATGGCTACAGGAGACTCGGAAGATGACATTCGAAGAGGCGTATTCGGAATGGCAGGTGGGTCGGCTAGCATTCTTTCTATTCATCAGGTCAAACGCCGCGATATCCCTGATGCTTGATGGTCTGGATTCTGGAATTCAGACCTTCGGCCACGGCGTTGGTGATGCGGTGCGTGAAGAAGAATCCAAAGCGGTCATTCAGAGTGTAGGCTAAACCCTGCCGTGCCGTTTATCGGCTGCGAAAGGTGCGCGTCGAGCCGCTGACGGCTTACCACTGCGCGCGACTGACTGGACCTGGCGAAGCTAAAATAAGCGGCGTCGCGGACGCGGCCGATACGGATGGGTTCCTTCCCATTTTTGTCGCGTACATTCTAACGCCTATGAGGCTCCGGCGCGTCAAGGGGATCGATAGGAAAACGCAACGGCTGCTACATTCTCACGGTGCGGATGGGGCGCCAGTCACGCGTGCGAGGGCTTACGAGGTGGCGGATTCGATGATCAACGGTTCGCAGGGTGAGCCGACAATCGAGTTCAGCCAGAGGCATCGCTGTAATCGACCCGGACGAAGCTCGAGCCGCCCTTGCTATCGTAATAGGCCGCGACGCTTCCCCATCCCTCCTGAAAAGGAACGCTTCCGAGCAGTTCCGTCAACCACGCTTCGTAGGCGGCCTTCTCTTTGAGGCACGAGGCTTCGTCCCAAGGCACAACCTCGAATCCGAACCGATCTTCCGGCCAGGCCAGTTCGATGAAGAGCAACTCCTGGTCATGGAACTGCGGAATGACGATCAGGCGCTCGCCGCCTGCGGCAGCCGCCTCGAAGCGAAAGGAGCACCACGGCCCGTTTGCCACGCACGCTTTCGCGCGCCTGCCATGGATCGAAGACAGAAATACGTCCTTGCGGGTCGTGGCGCCGATCCTTTCGCCGTCGGCCAGCACGAGGTCGCCGTTGCGCGCGTCGAACGGGGACTGCTTTTCGCTGGGGTCCATGAGCCTCTGTTCGACGAAAATACTACGTGTTACGCTCGGCCCAATGCAACCCCGCTTTCAAGCGCCAATTCCGGACTGTGTGCGCGTCGCTCCCGAGCGGCTGCGCGCCGCGCTCGACTGAGGTGCCGGTGCCGCGCTGGCTGAGATATTCGATCTATGTCGCCGCGCTCGGCGGCATCGTCGCCGCCGTCGTCATCCCGGCCCGGGTCAAGGTCCCGCCCGAGCGGCGCGCGGCCACAGTGCTTTACTTCGCCACCGAGGACGCGCGCACGGCGATCGAAAGGAACGCCGGCCGCACCAAGTCGCTCACCGGCGCCGGCAAGGGCGTCGCGATCGCGCCGCGCAAGGACGAGGGAATCGGCGATCTCGACTTCGAAGTCACCGCGGACGGGCAGATCACGGGCCACGCCCGGGAGTACAAATTCAAGCTTTTCCTGACGCCCGAGATCAAGGAAGGGCGCGTGGCCTGGAAGTGCAGCGGCCTGCCGCTCGACCTGCTGCCGAGCGCTTGCCGGGGCTAGGGCGCCACCGTCACGCCGCGCACGCCGTTGGTCTCGATCGCGCGCGCCACGAGCCCCGAAGTCTTCGCCTGCGCCACGAACTCGGTCAGGAATTGCGCGCCCGCATTGCGCCCCACGGGCGTGCCGATCGCCTGCTGGATCGCGGTGAAGCGGCCTTCGAGCAAGCGCGAACCCGGGAGCCTGGCCTGATCGCTGAGCAGCCGCGGCTTGATCCCGGCGAGCGCATCGACCTTGGCCTGCTCCTCATCAGTCTTCGTCCCGCCCAGCGACTCTGCGACAACCCCGACCCACTCCTCGAACGAGTCGGCGAGCCAGTTGTTGTCCACCTTAAGAGAGCGGGGATCATAGGGACGCGGCGTCCCGCCGTACCAGCAGACCCAGCCTTGGCCCGGGACCCGCGCCAGCGGCACGTCGAATTCCTTGATCATGAACGCGGTTCCCGGAGGGAAATCCGAAACCTTGGGGAGGCGGGGATCATCGCTCATTGCTTGCGTGCCTGTAGCGAGCGCGCGCTCACGTCCCTCCACGATCGCATCGAACTTTGCCAGCGCCGCGTCTGCCTTGCTGTTCATCGCGCCTGTCCGGATAACCGATTTTCGTAGACGGGGAATGGCGCATCAAAGCGTAACGGCGATGCGCCCCTGGTAGCGAGTTTTCAGCGCCTCGATCCAGCCCGCCCCCCTGCCGCGCGGCTGGAAGTAGAGCTGGCGCGAGGCCCCATCCCAGGCCATCGGCTTGCCCGTAAAGGGATCGGCATACGGCTTCGCCGCCTCGCTTGCGAGAAATTGGGCGATCGCCTCCGGCGACTCGATGCCCCGGGCAACGACCGCAGCCTGCAGCGCAACCAGGCGGAGGAGGCCGGCGACGTTGTACGCCCTCGCGAAAAACTCGCCGTAAGAGAGCGGACTCAGGCTCAGCAATAGGCTGCCGACGGGGTTGCGCAACACATCGATCCAGCTTGGACTCTCGAGCCGCCGGGTGGCTTCCTCGGCTTTCGCTAGCGCCTGATCGAAATTCAGAGGGCCCTTGCCGAGAATGGCCAGTTGTTCCTGATGACTCGCGACGAGAGCGTTCACGCTTGCGTTCGGCCGATAAATCAGTGCGCCCAACGTATCGATCAACACGTTCCCGGGAGCGTCAGGGGAGCCATAGGGTGGCCGCCGGCGCAGTTCCATAGCCTGCGTTGCGCTGACATAGATCTCCCAGGTGAGCGGCGCCTCCCGCAAGGTGAGATCCGCCTCGAGCCGCCGGGTCATCGCCTCGATGCGCGCGCCATAAGGCGCGATTCCCCCTTTGGATGTCGCGATCAGGTCCGACAGCACCAGCGCATCGCGTGCGATCAGTACCGCCGCAACCGACTTTCCGATCAGGTAGCGGGCGCTGGCGGCGAAGCGACCGTGGAAGGCCGTTTCCCGTTCAAGCTCGCCGATAGCGCCGTCCAGGTCGCCGGCCGCCGCCTGGCGGATTACGGTGAGCAACGCGAGCGAGTGCGAGTTCGGGATCAGTTGATAGGGCGGGAACCACGCGTCCGCGCGCGGAGAAAGATACGCATCGTCGAACACCGGCTTGTCGCGCATCGTCCGGTAACGCGCGAGCATCTTGCGATTGTCCTCGAGCAGCCTGGCGAGTGCTTCGCCCTTCTCCCTGGCGAGGGCAAGGCAGAACTGCTTCTCGGGCCAGCACCACGGCACATCCTTCGAGAAACCGAGTTGCGGCTTGACCGTGCCCTCCCATGCCGCATCTTTCTTGAATCCATCGGCATCCTGGGCCCGCAACGCCGCCAGGACTTTCCTGCCCCATGCCATCTGATCGTGCCCCGAGGGCGCGCCCATGCCAAGGAACGCGACATATCCGTTGGCATCGGTCGGCTCGCCGAGCTTCGGCGCCGCAAGCAACGCTCTAGCATCGGGCGAGAGCTCGTCGTCGAAAGAATAGTACGCGACCGCGGCGCCAAACAGGACCACGAGCGTTCCGAACAACCAACCAATAGATACAAGGACGGCGCGCAACATTTTTCGCTTCGGTTGTGGACCCATCTTGTTCTCCCGCATGAGGGGCAATGCGTGATCAGGCGGCCATGGCCGCGGGGTCGAGGTCGTCGAGAAGGGGCGGCAGCGGGCAGTCGAGCACCGCGCCCACCATGCGCATCAGTTCGGCCTCGATGACACGGATCGTGCCGTCGGCGGTGACGGCGGCGAACAAGCCCTTCACCAGCACGGCCTTCGCCAGCGGCGCAAGACCGCGAAGATTTTCGAGCGCTGCACCCACGGCGTCCAGCTGGGTGGCGTCGCGGCCGATCGGTGATGCGTCCGCCAGTCCCATTTCCGTTGCGCCGGCGCGAAACGCGGCGGCGAATTCCCGATCGCGTTCGGGTCCCCGTGCGCACCCGGCGTAGGCGACGAGCGAAAGGAGCAATAGCGTCTCGGCGCGCACCTCTTCAATCGATTTGAACTTGGGCGCGCCGGACGTGAGGCGCGGTACGCGCTGCGAGAAAAAAGCAAAGGGACGTACCGACCTCGGCGGGGCCGACGTGGGCCGCGGCGCGAGCTGGGAGCGCATCAGCGTCAGCACCACGAACTCGTGCAGCGAGACGCGGCGATCGGCATGGATCACGGCTTCCAGTCCCTTGAGCAGCTCGCTGCGGGTGTCCACCGGGGCCGATTTGATCGCGGGCAATGCGAGATCGATCACCGGCAGGTGGAATGCGGGCCCGAGACCGCGCAGATCGCTCGCGATGGCACCGGCGGCGCCGGCGAGCCGCGCGGCCCCGGCAGCGCTGGCCGCCGCCAGTTGTTGTTCCATCACGCTGTCCTTGGGCGCGAGCAGCAGCGCAATGACGGCGGCGCACGCGCCTTCGGCGTTTTGCACTCGATCGCGCAAGCCCGCCGGCAGCGTCGCCAACAGGCGTTGCGCGACATCAAGCTTGCCCGCATCGAGCGTGCCGACGAGCGCGGCGCTCTCGGCGGTCGAGCGGCCCCAGGCGTGCGCGGCGTCCGCGGCGCGCGCGCCCGCGGGACCGGGCGCCGCGCCCGCAGCAAAGGCGACGGCCGCCGCCGGAAGCTCGGCGCCTGCGGTTTCCGCGGCCTGCGCCGGACGCTCTTTCCGGTAACGCTTCGGCTGGAAGCCCGGACTCACGCGCCGGATGCGCTCGTCAATCGGCGGATGCGTGGCGAAGAGCGCGCTGAACCAGACGTTGACGCTCTGGCCGAAGAACATGTGCGACACCTCTTCGGCGTAACGGTGGTGGATCCGCGTGCCGCGCTCGCAGGCGCGAATCTGGTCGAGCGCCCCGGCGATGCCGTCGGGATTGCGCGTGAACTGCACGCTGGAGGAGTCGGCGAGGAATTCGCGCTCGCGCGCCACCGAGGCCTTGATCAGCCGCGCGAAAAACAGCCCCGTAAAGCCGATGAGGCAGACGATGACACCGGCCGTGAAGA
>JACQOK010000428.1 GCA_016202565.1 Betaproteobacteria bacterium
CACCGGGGATGAGGGCGTTGCTCGGCGGCGAAGTTCACCTCTACTTCGCGACCATCTCCACCGCCCTTCCCCACATCAAGGCCGGCAAGCTGCGGGCGTTGGGCGTGACGAGCGCAAAGCGTTCGACGGCAGCACCTGAGTTTCCGACTCTCGCAGAAGCCGGGGTGTCGGGCTACCAGCACACCTCGTGGGTCGGCATGCTGGCGCCGGCCAGGACGCCGCGGGCCGTTGTCGCGAAGCTCAACGCCGAAGTGGTGAAAATCGTCCAATCTCCGGAGATGAAGGGGCTGCTGTTGCGGGAAGGGCTTGAGGCCGACGCCAGTTCACCGGAAGAATTCGGGCAGGACATCAAAACGCAGATCGCGAAGTGGCAGAAGCTCACGAAGGCCGCCGGCATCAAACCCGAGTGACGGGTGACGAATGGACGGAATGACGGGTTGACGAACGAGCGTAGCCCGGATGGAATGAAAATGAAATCCGGGAATCAAATAGACGACATGGACAAGCTGATCGCATTCTGTGATTTTGTCCGGCGAGCGCGGCGCGGCATCGCGTTCACCGGCGCGGGCATCAGCACCGAGAGCGGCATTCCCGACTTTCGCGGGCCCAATGGTGTCTGGACCAAGGAGACGCCGGTCCTGTATCAGGACTTCATGGCCGACCGCGCCGCACGCGTGAAGGCCTGGGAGCGCGGCGTACGAATGTTCCGCCGCTGCAGCGAGGCGCGTCCCAACGAGGGCCATCATGCGATCGCCGAACTGCAGCGCCGCGGCCACCTCGCCGCCGTCATCACGCAGAACATCGACGGCCTGCATCACGACGCCGGCAGCAGCAACGTCATCGAGCTGCACGGGACCAACCGTTATTGTGCGTGCCAGCATTGCGGAAAGGAATGGCCGACCTCCGCGATCGTGGTGCGGGTGGAACAAGGCGAAGAAGCGCCTGAATGCGACGCTTGCAGGGGACCGATCAAAACGCGCACGATTTCGTTCGGCCAGTCGATGCCGGAAGGTGAAATGCGGCGTGCGGCCGAGGCGTCCGCGGGCGCCGATCTTTTCATATCGATCGGCTCGTCGCTGGTGGTCGAACCGGCCGCATCATTTCCGCGGCTTGCCAAACAGTCCGGCGCGCGGCTTGTCATCCTCAACAATCAGGAAACACCGCTCGACGACCTCGCCGACCTCGTGATACGGGAAGGAATCGGTGCGACGATGCGCGGGCTGCTTCAGCGTCTCGACCTGCGATTGCAGGGAAGCAGCAAGGAGGAAGAGAAGTGACGACCAAGACGACTTTGATACTCGGTGCGGGGTTTGGCGGAATTATCACGGCGAACGCATTGCGGCGGCAGCTTCCATCCGATCACCGCATCGTCCTGATCGACAAGCTGCCGACTTTTCACTTCGGGGCAACCAAACCGTGGGTGATGCTCGGCCACAAGACGGTTGCGGAAATTTCCCATAGCCGGGAAGCGCTCGGGCGACGGGGCATCGAGTTTCTTCAAGCGGAGATCCGGCAGATCGACCTGGCAAAGGGAGAAGTTGAGACTGAGCACGGATCGCGGCGCGGCGATTACCTGGTGATCGCATTGGGTGCCGACTACGACATGTCAGCGATCCCGGGGCTTGCCGCCGCACACGAGTTTTACACCCTGGAAGGTGCGGCGCGGTTGCGGGAGGCGCTGCGCGAGTTCAGTCGCGGAGACCTGATCGTGCTGGTGCCGCGCGCGCCGTTCAAGTGCCCGCCCGCTCCCTACGAAGCAGCCATGCTCATGGACCACGCCTTCAAGGAAAGGGACGTGCGCGACAATGTGCGCATCGCCCTCTACACGGTCGAAGGTGCGCCCATGGCGACGGCGGGCGCGGAGATGGGCAGTTTCATACGCGAGCAGCTCGCCGCGCGCGGCATCAGTTTTCATCCGACGAAAAAGACCAGCAGTGTCGACGGTGAACAGCGAAGCGTGAAATTCGACGACGGCAGCGAAGCACACTTCGATCTCCTCGTGACCGTCCCGCCGCATGTCGCACCGAAGGCCGTGCGCGAAGCCGGCCTCACGAACCAGAGCGGGTGGATCCCGGCCGATCCGAAAACGCTGAAGGTCGCGCGGGAATCCGCGTTCCGGGCGGTATACGCGATCGGAGACGTCTCCGTCGTTCCGCTTCCGGGACGCCACAAGCCGGATGTGCCGCTGGTGCTCCCGAAAGCCGGCACGGTCGCCGACGGACAAGGGCAGATCGTTGCCTCACAAATTGCCGGGGAAGTGTTGGGCAGGCCGGCCGAAACATTCGCCGGGGTCGGAACGTGCTACATCGAGACGGGCGGCAAGCAGGCGGTGAGGGGCGAGGGACAATTCTATGCGCTGCCGCACCCCGTGATGCGGACTACGCCGCCCGATGGCGCCCAGTACGAGGGCAAGCTCACGTGGATGAGCGACTGGCTGCGCGCGAACCTTTAGGCGGTATTGCGTCGGACTGAAATGGCCATTTATAATCACGAAATGGACATTTCCGTCACCGAATTCAAAAACCGCTGCCTTGAAATCATCCGCCGCGTCGAGAAAACCGGTAAACCGGTGAGAATCACGCGCCGGGGCAAGGCCGTGGCGCAGCTCGAGGCGCCGCCCCTCCGCGAAGGCGGCGGTGACGTAAAGCCCTGGGAACGCCTGCGTGGACGCGCCCGGTGGCTGGCGGAACCGGAAGAGACCTTCGTTTCCGAGCGCGATCTGAAAGGAATCTGATGCCGGTGTTGCTGGACACCCATGTCTGGGTGTGGTGGCTTTCCGGCGACAGTCGCCTGTCCAGGCGCGAGCGCGATGCGCTTGACCGGCTTGCCGAGCGCGGAGAACTTCGGCTCTCCGCCATCAGCCTGTGGGAAGTGCAGATGGCCTATGCGAAGAAACGCTTCCAGCCCGAAGATCCGTTCGAGGTATGGTTGCGTGCCGCAACACAGCCTGACATCGTGCAGCTGGTGCCAATCGATGCCTCCGTCGCCATGGCGCTGAACAGCCTGCCGGCCGGCTTCCACAACGACCCCGCAGACCGGCTGATTGTCGCCACCTCACGCGTCCATGCACTGTCGCTCGCGACCCACGATTCAACGATCCGCAAATCCCGCACCGTGCGACTCTGGAGGCCGTGACCGCCCGTCGTCACCCGCATCACCGAAGAGCGCATCTGCGCCCGATGCGCTCCCCTCTTCGGTCAGGCTGCCTTCTTTGACCTGCGTCAATCTTAGTGCGAGATCAATTTAGCCCGCACATATCGCGTGCGGCGGAATACCGGTGTGATGTTCAGTAGTGATCGTTATTCGTCGGGGCGGAACTTGGTTTCCGGCTTTACGCCCTTGCGCCTGAGTTTCTCGCTGATCTCGCCGTTTTCGAGATAGCGCCCCTGCGCCGCGCGCTTGGCCGCTTCTTCCCATTGCGGCAGCCAATCGCCCGTCGGGGCGCTGCACCACGGTGACTGCGGGCGCAGCTTCGGCAGGCCCAATTCTTCCCAGATCTTTTTCGCGCGCTCCATGTACTCCTGCTTCGGCAGGGCGAGCGGCGGCAACTCCTCTTTCATCGTCGCATCCATGAGGAGCGTCGCATCTTCGCGTTCCGACTCGTGTTCACGCTCGGGCCCATGGCCAGCGCTGCGATACGGCAGCACCTGGAGGTCGGTTGCCGGATCCATGCGGAAGGCGAGCGCCCAGAAAATCGCATCGGAATTGTCCGGGTCGATGTCTTCGTTGACGGCGATGCAGATCTTGCCGCAGTCGGCCTTGAAGCTGGAAGCGCCATAGAGCGCGCGCCAGATTTCGGAGCGCGGCGCGCCCTTTTCCATGGTGACAATGATGACGCGCCGGATCGCGGTCAGCCGCTCATGCAGTTTCACGCGCTTGACCGCGCGAATGCCGAGCGTGTTCCGGAGATGGGCGAGAAACATCGGCTCGTACGAGACGCGCTTGATCGCGCTCGACTCGCTCGGCGTCACCTGGCTCAAGTACGATGCAACGATCGCGTTGCGGCGATGCGTGATCGCGGTGACCCGCATCGGCATGTTGAATTCCTCGAGCGCGATATGTCCGTGCGATTCGCCGAACGGGCCCTCCGGTTCGAGGTACTCGGTATCGATCAGTCCTTCGATCACGATCTCCGCCTCCGCCGGGACCAGCAGGTCGACCGTCTTGCCGCGCACGACGCGGATCGGCTCGCCAGCGAGTCCGCCTGCCACCCCGATCTCATCGACGTCGAGCGGCAGCTTCATCGGCGCCACATACGCCACGCACGGCGGGCAGCCGAGCGCGATGGCGCACGGCATCACCTTGTCGCCGCGGCCCTGGTGCTTCAAGTAATGGCGGTAGCCGCCAGCGCCGCCGATGCGGGTCGCCATGCGTATTACCATGCGGTCGGGCGCTTTGAGTCCGGCGCGGTAGGTGCCGTGGTTCTGCACGCCGGTCTCGGGATCGCGGGTGATCACGTTGGTCGCGGTCAGGGTCGGCGCACTGTCGAATCCCGGCGTGGAAATAGGTATCGGCAGGCGGTCGAGCCCGTTGCCCTCCCCTTTCAGCGCATCGCCCGTGATCACCACTTCCTGGCACGCGGCGCTCTCCACGATGCGGGGCGCGATGGGATTGGCGAGGGCGCGGTCCCAGCGCGCTTGGATCTCTTCCACGGGTGTGCGCATGCCGATGCTGTAGATCGCCGCGTTGCCGGCGAACGCGCCCACCACGACCGGAAACTTGTAGTCGCGACCGCGGCCGTCGACGACGCGGGTGAAAAGAAAGGCCCGGCGCTCATGCTCCTCGATGCCGCCGACGAACTGCCAGCGCACCAGCGGATGCAGTTCGGCGTCCTTGTCGATCGCCCGGTCGATGGTGAGCAGCAGCCCTGCCTTCTTCAGTGACTCCAGGTGCTCGTGGAGGTCGGCATAGCCGGGTGTGGCGTCGGTCATGACAGGAAAATCAATTATCAGTTAAATGCCTGGCCGGGCTTGATACCGGTCGCCTTGAGGATCATCGCCAGTGGGCAGAAGCCGGTAAAGGCCGCCTGCAGCATGTTGGCGCCCACGAACGCGGTAAACCACAGCCAATAAACGTGGTGCAGCTGCGACAGGGCGAGGCTGACCAGGATGAACACGCCGGCGATGGCGAATACGAGACGATCGAGGCTCATGGTTTTCCCTCCTTTAAATGACAACCGACAAACCTGGACTCGTCAGGAATTCTTGTTCGCGTCTCGCGGGTCGGCAACGGCATCATAGCGCTATTCCGCACGACCGACACGATGACGACTACCGGGTCCTCTGCACGATCGACGGCGCAATGGCCCACCCATCTTCGACAATGCGCCGGTTGAGCAAGTTTGCACAGGCGGCGACAATCTCGAGATTGGGCGTCGCCACCCCGGTCAGGCGCGCAATATCGATGATCGCATTGTCGAGTGCATCCAGTTCGAGCGGTCGCCCCGCCCGCACGTCCTGCAGCGTGGAAGACGGAATCTCCACCCGCTTCTCCGTGTAGGCGATCATGTCGTCCACTTTCATGTCGGGAACGACGCCCACCGCGGCCGCGACCGCAAGGACCTCCTCGATCATCGCCCGTGCCAGACGGCGCGTTTCCGGAAACGTGACGATCTGCAGCGCTGACGATTGCGTAATCGCACCCAGCGGATTGAAGACGGCGTTGGACAGGAGCTTGCGCCATTTGAAGGCCCGGATGTCGTCGGTGATGACGACCGGCCAGCCCGCCGGCTCGATGACGGACTTGATCGCCTGCAAGCGCGGCGTCAGGGTATTGTCGAGTTCGCCAATGACGAGGCGGTCGGTCGCCTGGTCGGCAAGCCGGATGCGGCCGGGCTCGGCCAGGTCCGCCGGCTTGTAAGTGACCGCCCCGATGACCGCATCGAGCGGAAACGATTTCGCAAGGATGCCGTCCGGATCGAGCGAAGGCAGCCGTGTGCCCTGCAGCGGCGACTCCAGTTTCTCGAAATACCACCACGGCATGCCGTTCTGGGGAAAAACGAGCATGCCCCCGCGCGCGAGAAGGCGCGAGATGTGCGCCGCGTTTTCGGCGATCTGCTGCGCCTTGAGGCCGATGAAGATGAGGTCGTACGGCGGTTGTTCCTCGCCCGGCCGGCAGACCCGCACGCGAATCGGCTCAGGTCGGCCGCTTTTTGCCCCTTCGAGCACCAGGCCTTTGTGCGCGAGCGCCTCGTACTGCGCGCCGCGCGCGACCAGTGTCACGTCCGCACCCGCAACGGTGAGGATGCCGCCGAGATAACCGCCGACCGCGCCGGCGCCGAAAATGAGAATACGCATTTGAAGTTCCGCTACGGAATATCGTTGTGAAGGGAGGTCCGGGAGCGCGTTTCTTCCCGCGCGGCGAGTGATCGTAGAACATCTGACGCCCTGCTGCAACCAGCCGGGAAGCGCGCCCGCCGCAGACCGATTCGCGGCTGCGTTTTATCCAGCCGTGTGCAACCGTCGCAAATATTCCGGCGCGCCGCGTGATTGCGGAATAGAATGGCCGCGCGCGCTGTTTACCGTGTGCTGCGAACCCTTAGTAACGCAACCCCAAATTGGGAGAAAAGAGCCCATGACTAAACTTGGCATGGTAATGCTGCTCGGGACCGTCGCGCTTGCAAGTGCTGCCGCAAACGCGCAGACCAATGTGCGCGTGCGCGGGACCATCACCGCCGTCGACGGGAACGTGCTCGCGGTGAAAGCGCGCGACGGCAAGGATCTGACCCTCCATATGACCGAAAAGACGACGGTCGCTGCCGCCAAGGCGATCACGCTCGCCGATCTGAAAGCGGGGGATTACGTCGGCTCGACCGCGATGAAGGGCCCCGACGACGCGTTGGTAGCGCGCGAAGTGCATACCATTGCGCGCTCTGTTCGCGAAGGACACGGGCCGTGGGACCTGGAACCGGGCTCGACCATGACCAACGCCAACGTCGCAACTGTGGTCAAGGCGAGCAGCGGTCATGAGCTGACCCTCGAATACAAGGGCGGCTCGCAGAAGATCCTGGTGCCCCCGGGCACCCCGATCGTCACGACGGTTCCCGCGGACCGGTCGTTCCTCAAACCGGGCGAATATATTTTCACTGCCGCCAGCGTGGACGCCGACGGCAAGATGACCGCGCTGCGTATCCAGGTGAGCAAGGACGGCGTCCGGCCGCCGCAGTAAAAGCGGGAACGAAGGCCCCCCAAAAAAGCGGAACGAAGGCCCCCCAAAAAAAGCGGGAACGAAGACCCGCCTAAAAAAGCGGGAACGAAGACCCCCCAAAAAAAGCGGGAACGAAGACCCGCCAATAAAAGCGGGAACGAAGGCCCCCCAAATAAACCAAATCGGGAAAACTCACTTGAAAAACCTTTGCGCAGGATTTTTTGCTGGCGCCCTTCTATTCGCCAGCGCTGCGGTCGACGCTCAGACCGCGACGCGGGTGCGCGGGACCGTTTCCGCCTTCGATGGGAATGTGCTGTCGGTGAAAGCGCGGGACGGCAACGACGTGGCGGTCCACGTTGGAGACAAGACCGTGATCGTTTTCACCCAGCCGATCGCAATTGGGGACATCAGGCCCGGCGACTTCCTCGGCATCACCTCGTCGAAGGGCGCCGACGGTACGCTCACGGCATTCGAGGTGCGCCGGTTTCCCAAGCCGCTCAACCCCGGCCACCGCCCCTTCGATGGTCGGGATGACCAGACGATGACCAACGCCACGGTAGCGGCCGTGGTCCAGGGTACGAAAGGTCGCGAACTGACCCTCACTTATAACGGCAGTTCACAGAAAATCCTGGTGCCGCAAGGCGCTTCGATTTCGATGCTGGTTCCGGGAGAACGCTCGCAGCTCGTCCCCGGCGCGATCGTGAATCTAACGGCCGCGCCCGACGCCGACGGCAAGCTGACCGCCAGGCGCATCCAGGTCAGCAAGGGCGATGGCAAGCGGTAAACGCATCAGTCGATGCGCATGCCGACTTCCTTCACCACTTTCGACCAAGTGGCGAGTTCGTTCTTGAGGAATGCGCCGAACTCTGCAGGCGAATTTCCCACCAGGTCCGCGCCCAGGCCCGTGATGCGCTCTTTCACCTCGGGGATCGCAGTCGCCTTGACGAGCGCCTGGTGCAGGCGGTTGATCACCGCGGCGGGCGTGCCGGTTGGCACCATCATGCCGTTCCATTCGATCGCCTCGTAGCCGGGAACGCCGGCCTCCGCGACCGTCGGAATGTCGGGCAGCGCGGAATTGCGTTGCGCGCGGCTCACGCCGAGCGGGACCAGCCTGCCGCTCTTGAAGTGCTGGATGGCAGAGGGGATGGTGGCGAAGAGGACCGCGGTTTCGCCGCTGACGATGGAAACGACCGCCGGCCCGCCGCCCTTGTAGGGAACGTGCACCAGTTTCGTCCCGGTCATGTGCGCGAAGCGGGCGGTGGCAAGGTGGTTCGCACTGCCGTTTCCGGCCGAGCCGTAGACCAGACTTTCGGGTTTCGCCCTCGCCAGCGCAATCAACTGCTTCACCGATCGCGCCGGCACCGACGGATGCACCGAGAGCACCATCGTCACGATCGAGACCAGGCTCACCGGCACCAGGTCCTTCTCCGCATCGAACGGCATTTTCTTGTAGAGCGTCGGATTGGCGCCGTAGGCGATATTGGCCACCCCCACGGTGTAGCCGTCGGGCGCCGACTTCGCGACGAGGTCGAGCCCGATCGTCGACGCGGCGCCGGGCCGGTTTTCGACCAGCACCTGCTGGCCGAGAAATTCGGTGAGCCGCGGCGCGAGAATGCGGAACACTACGTCGGTGGAGCCGCCCGGTGCGTACGGCACGATGATGCGTATGGGTTTGGCGGGATAACCTTGTGCGGCGACAGACGCAGCGTAGACGGACGACAACGACAACAACGCGAGCAGCGAGCAACGCAAAGACAAATGCATGACGTGGGCCTCCTCCTCTGATTGCCGGTAGTTTACGCCAGAGGGGGTGGGGCCGCTCGGCTTGTCAGTCTCGGCTCTCGCGCCGGCGGGCCTGCTCCATCTCCCAATCGAAGCGCTGCAGCTGTCGCCGCCTCTCCTGGCCCGCACGCTGCTGTTCGATCTGTGACTTGGCGCGACGGGTTGCCTCGTCGTCCACGGGCGAAGGCGGCGGAACGTTCATGTTCTGCCGATAATGCAGCTCCTGCTGCCGCTGGCGCTGGTCGATCTCCAGTTGCCGGATGGCCTGTTCCTGCCGGGCATCGGCGGGCG
>JACQOK010000434.1 GCA_016202565.1 Betaproteobacteria bacterium
AACCTGTACAAGAAGGTGCCGTTCCATCCGCTGAAGGACTTCGCGCCGATCATGCAGATGGCGAGCCAGCCCTACGGCCTGGTGGTGCATCCCTCGCTGGGCGTGAAGTCGGTGAAGGAGCTGATCGCGCTGGCGAAAAAAGAGCCCGGCAAGCTCAACTACGCTTCCTCGGGCCAGGGGGGCGCGATGCACCTGTTCCAGGCGCTGTTCGTCAACATGGCCGGCATCGACATGGTGCACGTCCCGTACAAAGGCAGCGGGCCGGTGCGGGCCGATCTGGTGGGCGGGCAGATCAAGGTCGGCTGCCTCGGCCTGTCGAGCATCCTGCCCCACTACAAGGCAGGGCAGTTGAACATCATCGCGGTGACGACCGCCAAGCGCTCACCGGAACTGCCTGACATTCCCTCCCTTGGGGAAATCCTGCCGGGCTATGACGCGTCGCTGTGGACGGGGTTGCTTGCGCCGCGCGGAACCCCGCAGGCTGCCATCCAGCGCATACACCGCGAGGTGACGAAGCTGCTCCAGGCGGCGGATGTGCGGTCGGCGTACCAGCGGGCGGGAACGGACATCGTGGCCACGGATCCGAAGGCCTTTGGCAGGTTCCTCGAGCTCGAGAACGCTAAGTGGGGCAAGACGGTGCGCGACCTCAAGCTGGTGGTCAAATAAATAACGATAAACCGGACACGGGTGCCGGTTTATCCCCGCGTGTTCGAACGGACGACTGCGCCGCCGTTCAACACGCGAACCGGACGCGGATGCCGGTTTATGTCCGCGAGTTGGAACGGACGACTGCGCCGCGGTTCAACACGCGAACCGGACGCGGATGCCGGTTTATGTCCGCGCGGTGGAACGGACGAGTGCGCCGTCGTTCGACGCGCGGGTCGTTGCCGGCCACATTTCCGCGAGCCCATCGGCGTCGGTGGCCGAGATCGTGGTGCGGACCATGTGCCGCGGCTTGTCGTCGGGCCACGGACGGCCGCGATGGAGGACCGCCCGGTTGTCCCACATGATGACATCGCCAGGCTGCCAGCGGTGCAGAAAGGTGCAGCCGGGCGCCGTTGCGAAGTCGATCAGTTCAGCAAGCAGGGCCTGGGCCTCTTCCTTCGACATGCCGTCGATCGCGTAAGTGTGCGAGGCGATATACAGCGAATCGCGCCCGTTCGCCGGATTGCGCCACCGGATGCGCCAGCAAACCGGCGGAAGCGTGGATTTTTCGCGGTCGGATGCGAGGTGCGGCGCGATTTTGCCGCGCGAGTGGGCGTAGTCATGCCACGCATAGGCGTTTGCAAGCCGGGCACGCGTCGCCTCCGGCAGCCGCTCCCAGGTGCAGCGCATCGAGGCAAACTCGGTTTCACCTCCCGTCGGTGGAATCATGCGGGCGGAGAGCACGGAGGCGAGCGCCGGCGGCGCCTTGAAGCAACTGTCGGTGTGCCAGAGCTGGTTTGCGCGCGCTCGCAGTGCCTCCTTGTGATCGGGTGGCACCAGCGCGCCGGTGGCGCGATCGATGTTGGTGAGGATGCTGAAGGGGGTGCCTTCGCCGAGGGAGGCGGCCTTGGCGGTTTCGAGCGGGCCGAAACGCCGGGAAAAGGCGACCTGCAATTCGTCGGTGATCGGCTGGTTGCGGAACACCAGCACTGAATGCGCCTCGAAGGCCGCGCGCACCGCGGCGTAGGCCTCGTCGCTCGCTGCTACGTCGGCAAGCCCGGCGCCGCGTACTTCCGCACCGAAGCCGGGGCCCAACACTTGCAGTTCCATCATGACGTTCCTGCCCTGCCGTGCTCGAGCAAAAAAAGCGCTTTATGGTGATCAAAAAAATTAGCAACGTCGCTGGCGCAACCACTGTATCCTACCATTGGTCGGCAATTGCCGCGCAGGTCGGTGCCACCCGGCATGACGTCGAATGAACAAATCGCGAAGGGTCGTGAAACATTCGCGATTTTCATTGTCGAACGGCTGTCACCAATAAAGAACGCTAACCTTCCGGTTTTAACCCATGATCGTTCCATTTCTGAGCTGGCTCAGAGCCAGATGGCTGCGCCTGATGGTGGTGGGAACCCTCATCGGCGCGTTCCCCATAGCCGGTCTGTCGTTTCTCTCGTATAAAGAACGGGATCTCATCTTCCGCATCGAGCCTGGCATCGCCCGCTGGTATAACGGCCTGCCGGCCGGCCTCCAGGAACTCGAGCTTCCGGTCTCGCCGGCATCCAGCCAGCAGTCCCTGCACGCCTGGTGGTGGCCCGCGGCGGCCCGCAATGCCCCTGCCGTGCTGTACCTCCACGGCTCGCGCTGGAATTTGACCGGCCAACTTTTTCGCATCGAGCAGTTGCGCGAATTCGGCTTTTCCGTGCTGGCAATCGACTACCGCGGCTTCGGCAAGAGCAAGGGGGGGCCGCCCTCGGAAGCTGCCGTCTACGAAGACGCGCGCATCGCCTGGGAGCGGCTGGTAAAACTACAGCCTGATCCCGCCAGGCGCTTCATTTACGGGCATTCGCTGGGCGGGGCCGTTGCGGTCGAGCTGGCCAAGACGTTGAGCGACCAGCCGCTTTCGAGCCGCCGTGGACCGGCGGCTGGACTCATCGTGGAGTCGTCTTTCACGTCGCTCGCCGACGTCGCTGCCGCGGTGACCAATATCGGATTGCCGATCAGGTGGCTGTTGTCGCAGAAGTTCGATTCGATCGACAAGATTGCCGGAGTGCGCATGCCTGTCCTGCTGGTGCACGGCACCGGCGATCGTTACATTCCTCATCGCTTCAGCGAAGAACTCTATGCCGAAGCTCTGGAACCGAAGAAGCTGCTGCTGATCGAAGGCGGCACACACAACAACAGCATGCGGATAGGGAGCGCCGAGTACCGCACGGCGTTACAGGAGTTTTTCGGTCTCGGCAGGAAAACGCGCCGCGCTTCTCTGCGGTAACCGCCACGCTATGAGCGTTATCTGACGGGTAGAAACACCGCCGTCGCGAGGCTCTGTATCACCTTGATGACCGTTCGGTTGTTTTTCTCGGCCATGATTTTCGACAGTACGTCGAGGCTCCCGATTACTTTTCCGAACTCCCGCTCGAAGCTCAGGTTGCGCACCGGGCCGCTCGCCTCGTTGGAAAGAAGGAGGGGTTCTCCCTGGGCATCATGAGTGTTGGACAGCTTCCACACCGCGATCTCCACGTTGCGGGCGGCGTTGTACAGGCCCTGGGGCTCGAGGTCATCCAGCACGAAGAATTCGGTTTTGTCGTTGAAGGCGGTCTGAATCATGCTGCCGAGCCCGGCGACAAAGGCCAGCACCCGATCGCCTGAATAATCTTCGCGGAAGGCGAGATGGATCGCTTGCGTGCCGCGCGCGCCCTTCAGCTCGGCAAACCGCCATTGGTGCCGCCGCTCGAAGATTCGCCTGAGCCCGGCCTCGATGTTCGCCTGGCCGCTCTTCTTCAGTTCGCGCGGATTGCGCCGGTAGAGTTTTTCGGTGAGAAGCCGCAGGTTCATGAAAATCTCCCGCTGGTGCGCTTCCGCAACCCGGTCGAGGTCTGTCTTGACGAGCTGTGACGGGTGGAAGAGAGTGCCGGCGGGTTTTGGAGGTGCTGTCCGGTGGGTGGCGCAAGCCGCCAGTGCAGGCAGAAAAAGCAGGAGAACGAGCGGCTTCCACAGCGCAGCGGTGGTCGTCAGCGTGTTTCTTGTACTCTGGCGCACGGCGCTCCCCCTTGCAACGCGGCTATTCTAATCCATAAGGCCCGGATGCCATCGGTGCGGTGATCACTCGGCCTGTCAAGGCCTTGTTGCCGCACAACGACGGCGCCTCATCATTCAGATTGCCCGCCTGCTACCGCTGTTCATAGTCTTTAACCAGCTTCCGGTAGCGGTGTGTCGTCACCTCGATCCGGCCCCAATCAATAGACCCGGTGGAACCGTCGAGCTTTACCGAAAAATCCTTGAGGTCCCATTCCGCGAATTGCGTGGGAAACCTTGAACGCAATGCGTTCTGCATTTGTTGCCGGGTACGTGTAGGCTCGCCATACTGTTTGGTGAGAGCGGCGAGAGCGCCGCCCTGAGCCTGAATGCCCCAAGTTCCGATCTGTATTGATTCCACGATACCGTCGACCACGGAGACTCTCAGCTCGCCGCGGACATACGGCGGTGTCCCGGCGCTGGGAAGCGATACATAATACTCATCGGCTCCCCATGCCTTGTGGTTGATCAGGTCGCCATTGAAGCAAAGCCTGGACGAAAAGGAGATCTCTCCGGCACGGCATGTCGGCACAAGAAACCGCGCTCCGAGTTCGACGCCTAATACCATCTTGTCCGGGGCGGCAGCGGATAGCGTCGTTACAGGCATCAGCAGGCACCCGACAAGCAGGATATTTCGAGGCAGACTCATTCGATGCATGATACAGACTTGATGACTCCCGCGACCACATTCACGCTGCAAGACGGTATCGTTCGCTCGATTTCCAGGGAGGAAATGGCGAACCTCCCCATCCGCCGGTATGAGGGCAGGGTGTGTCTGGTGGCAACGCCGCATGATCTGGAGCACGCACTGGCGGACTTCCGGCAGGAAAGCGTCGTTGGACTCGATACGGAGACCCGGCCCGCGTTCAGGAAGGGCGAGAGCCACCTGCCGTGTCTGGTCCAGGCGGCCACGGCCCGTGCGGTCTATTTGTTCCAGTTTCGCCGTCTGGATGTGTTCCCGGTTCTGGCCGAACTGCTGGCGGAACCGCGCGTCGTCAAGACCGGCGTGGGGCTGGCCCACGACCTGCGTCGGCTGAAGCTGCTGTTTTCGTTCACGGAGAAGAATGTCGTCGACCTGGGCGTGGTCGCACGTCGCTGCGGCCTCAGCCAGACGGGTGTGCGCAATCTCGCCGGAATTTTCCTCGGGTTCCGGATCCCCAAGGGCACCAGCACCTCAAACTGGGCCGCGCGGCACCTCTCTGCAGCGCAGGTTACCTATGCCGCGACGGACGCCTGGGCATGCCGCGAACTGTTCCTGCGGTTCCAGAGTCTGGGCCTGCTGCCGTAGAAGCCGCCAGCGCCTCGGACCGCTCCAGCGCCGCGCGCACGTTTTCGACGATTTTCTGGACGATAACATCGGGGTGGGGGAGTCGAGATCGGCTCGCCTGGCGGACGGGCATAGCGATATCTCAGAGAAAATGGACGGCGAGAGTCTGATCGTTCAACACTCCGCGTGCGACGTCGATCAGATGACGATGATGCGTAAAGATCATGACCTGGCCGCCCTCGGCGAATCGTGCCAGCGCACGCAAGATGTTTGCTGATCGCTCATCGTCCGAGGTGATCAGCACGTCATCGAGGATGAGCGGCATCTGCGGGTGGGAAGTGCGGTGCAAATCCAGGGCTGCAAGTCTTAGGGCCAGATAGAGCTGATCGGAAGTGCCGTCGCCCATGGCCTCGATCCCTTTCCTGACGCCATCCCCCTGCACGGCACGCAGAACGGGCGTATCCCCTTCCTCGTCCACCTCCAGGCGCTCGTAACGCCCGCCGGTCATGAGCGAAAAGTAGGTGGACGCAGCGGCGACCATGGGCGCCTGCGCACGCTCGCGAAAGCGATTCAGCACCTCCTGCAAGGGCGCGTGCGCGAGCCGTAATCGCGCTCAGCCACTTGAGTACGCCACGCGTCGCAGTGCGCAACCGCTCGATGGGTGCGCCGTCATAGCGATCGAGTTCACGTAGCGAGCTATCGATATGGCGATCAGAGGCATGGAGGAACCGCATCTCACGAGTATCTAGCGAGGAGAACAGGCATCCCGGCTGATTGATCAGACTCGTGAGTATGGATGTCTGCTCTCCAAAATTGCCAAAGCGCTATCACGTATTTCCGCTTCGTTGTCCGAAGACATGCTCTCTGCCAAACGTCGCATGCGATCCTTCGTCATGTACGTGGTATCCAGCACTGCCATCGCGGCGTAGCGAATACGTGGATTGCGGTTGCCCAGCAGACCGCAAATACCATCAACTTGATTCTGTTCAAATGGGACGCTTCGCTGGAGCGCCTGACTCAACAGTCCTGGTGACAGAACGCCAGTTCCCACACCAGTCAGAAAGCGCTGTCGCGCTTCCTCGCTCAGCATCAGCTTGTCCAGCAGCGCAGGATTCCCCACGTCGCGAACGTCGCTCCGCACATCCGAGGCAAACGAGAAGCAGTCGTCTTCATCGGCCGCCCCGATCTTCACCAGCGTCGAGGCGATGGTGGCACGCGGACTGACCGGGATCGCGCCGCCGTGCGTGGGATAAGGGTCCTCGTTCTTCTGCCAGAAGCGGTAGGCTTCCTGCAGAGTGGCAGTCAACGGTCCCGAAGCGGAACCGAGGTGCTTGGCGGATATAGCTGAAGCCCGGTTTCCGAAACTCCAGTCGCGGTAATCTTGAGCTCTGAATCGACAAGCTCATCGGACTTGACGTCTTTTGGTGAAAACCAGTTGATGTCGCCGTCCCAAAACTCCGCACGGTTCTTGGACGGGGTCATGCCGCCCGAGACGATCCCAATTTCATTGAGTGGTAACCACTCCCAACGCTTTGGAACTGGAAAGGGCATGTTAGGTGCATCCACAGCCGATGGTGGCTGCATTCTCACCTTTCCTTCCTTCACCAGTCGAGCCTTCTCCGCCTGAATGCGTTTGAGCAGTTCTGACGCCGGTTCGTCGTTGGGGTCCTGTTCGACAAGCTTTCCGCGCACTGCCAAATCGAGGATGAAGCGGCGCAGGCGCGGGATGGCGTCGGGCGCCTCGCTGATGCGGTGGAAGTGTTGCAGCAATCGCTGCGCGTTCATCTCAGGGCGGGCCCAGATCGTCAATCAGTGAGCAGGGCCGAGATCTCGGGTGGAAGCTTTGCGACGTTCAGCATGACAGTAAGCTCGTCAATCGGCGACTCAACGAATCCGTGTTTCAGATAGAACTGCTTTGCCTTGATAGAGATCGCGTGGCACAGGATTGCGCGAATGCCCGCATCGCGGGCGA
>JACQOK010000436.1 GCA_016202565.1 Betaproteobacteria bacterium
GCGCTTATGCGCTACGCTCAGTGCGAACGGACTTTTTCAACGGCCGGCAAGATGGCGATTAACGCGCCCGCAGCCGATACCATGGATGCGGCTGCCCCGGCACCTTGACGCGCAGGGTATAGACGGAAGTGTAGGCGCAGCAAAACAGCGTTCGCAGGTCCGCCCCGCCGAAGGCGAAATTGACCGCCTGTTCGGGAAACTTGATCGTGCCGGCGTGCTTGCCGTCCGGCGTGATCACCCAGACGCCGCCCGGCCCGGTGCAGAAGACGCGCCCCAGGGAATCGACCTTCATTCCGTCCGGTATGCCCGGCTCGTCGCCTGCGTTCATGTCAGCGAAGATGCGCCGCCGCACCATTTTGCCGGCCGCGTCGAGTTCGAGCGCGTGGATGTATTTCGAGGAGCGGGTGTTCGCGACGTAGAGCGTGCGTTCGTCCGGCGAGAAGGCGAGGCCGTTGGGATACTCGCAGTGCGCCACCCGGCTGAGGGTGCCGTCAGGCGCGACACGATAAACGCTCGCGCCGTCCCACAGATTGTCGACCCCGGCCGGAGGCGGTATCTCGCGCTCGGTATACGCCACGCGCTTGTCCGGGTCGGTGAAATAGAGGCTGCCGTCCGAGCGGCACACCACGTCGTTGGGCCGGTTGAAGCGCCCGCCCTGGAAGCGGTCGACCAGGGTCTCGACCTTGCCATCGTGGCCGGTGCGCGTGACGCGCCGGGCGTTGCCTTCACACTGGATGAGACGGCCCTGAAGATCGAAGGTCGTGCCGTTTCCGCCGGCGGTCTCCCTCACGAATTCCGCCGCCTTGCCGGGCGTGATTCGATACAGCTTGTTCGCGCGGATATCGGCGAAGTAATAGAAGCCGTCGGGATGCCATAGCGGGCCTTCGGTGAAAATGAAACCGGTCGCGAGGCGTTCGGCTTCCCTCGTCTCCAGGATATCGGGCAGGTCGTTCACAGCGGGCATGATTCCTCCGATCGGGCTTTACGTCACTGCGCAGGGAAAGACTGGATTACGGATCAAGTCCGGAATGACGGCGATCTTGTCATCCGATGAAATCTCCAACAACGGTATTCTACGCGACTCGCGTCGCTACTCCGCGCGGATATTCGCTTCCTTGACGAGCTTCGCCCACTTGGTGGACTCGGCTTTCAGAAAGGCGCCGAATTGTTCGGGCGCATTGCCTACCACGTCCGCGCCCATGCCGCTCAACTTCGTGCGCACTTCAGGATTCAGCAGCACCTTCGCCCAATCGTCGCGGAGCTTCGCAACCGTCTCGCGCGGCGTTGCCGCCGGCGCCACCAGTCCGAACCAGTTGGTGAGATCGTAGCCGGGAACGGTTTCGGCGACGCTCGGCACCTCGGGCAGCAGCGGCGAGCGGGTCTTGCCGAGCACCGCGAGCGCCTTGAGTTTTCCGCCTTTGATGTAGGGCAGCGACTGCACCAGGCTGTCGAAAGTCATCGAGATGTGCCCACCGAGGAGATCCTGGAAACTCGGGCCGCTGCCCTTGTACGGAACGTGGACGAGATTCACGTTCGCCATGGTCTTGAAGAGTTCGCCGCCCAGGTGCGGCGCGCCGCCGGCGCCCGAGGACGAATAATTGATCTGGCTCGGGCGCGCCTTGGCGAGCGCGATCAGCTCCTTCACGTTGCGCGCCGGCAGCGACGGATGCGCGACCATCACGAAATGCACGGCGACCACGAGCGTCACCGGCGCGAAATCGCGCAGCGGATCGACCGGCATTTTCGGGAAGAGATGCTGATTGACGGCGAGATTGCCCATCGTGCCGATGAAAACCGTGTGTCCGTCCGGCGCGGATCGTGCGGCGAACTCGGTGCCGATCATGCCGCTTGCACCCGCGCGATTGTCCACGATCACCTGCTGCCGCCAGATTTCGGTGAGCTTGGGTCCCACGGTGCGTGCCACGATGTCGACACCGCCGCCCGGCGGAAACGCGACCACGATGCGCACGGGTTTTGAAGGAAATGCTTGGGCAAACGCCGCGCTGCCCGTTGCCGCCGCCAATGCGGCGAAAGTCAACACCATCGGTATGTTCATCATCCTCCCCCCTGTGATTACGGCTCGCCAAAAGATAACACAGGAACGGTTAATCGCCGAAGTGATGCCGCTGCAAATTTCGGCAGTATGCACCGTGAACGCAGACGATACCGAGTTGTCATTACATTCACATGCACCCGCAATTTCGCAGACCGCCCCGACGCCGCTTGCTTGCGCAAGGTCTGGCATGGGGCGCGTTCATTCTCGCGGCGGTGCATGTCCAGGCGGCGGTCGCGGGTGAAATGGTCACGCCCGAGTGGGTCAACCAGCTCGGCGAGGAATTGGCCGGCCTGGCCGGTCTGTGGATCTCGCAGGAGGTCGTTCTGGGCGTGCGCTGGATGACGCTCGTCGCAAGCGCCGGCGTGCTGCTTGCGGCAGGCCTCGCGCACGCCATTCTCCGCTGGATCATCCGGCGCAAGATCCGGGCGGACGAGGCGAAGGCGAAGGGCGCCCCGGCCGGGGAACGGGAAAGCTACCGCTGGCTGGATCGCGGCCTGCAAGCGGCGATTCCGCCGCTCGCCCTGCTGCTGTGGGTCTACGGTCTTTTCGCCGCGCTTGCCCTCATCCTTCTCGATTTTCAGTCGCGCGAGGCGGCAGAAGGGGTGCTGCGCGGGCTGCGCGCGGCCAAGGCGGTGGGGGTGCTGGCGGCCTGGTTCTGGTTGCTGTATCGCGTGGGCGCGATTCTGGAACTGCGCCTGAGCACGTTTTCGTTACGAAAAGAGAGCACCACCTGGGACCGGATTCTATTTCCTCTCGCCGGCAAGACACTGCGGCTGACGCTGCCGTTGCTGGTGCTGATCCTCGGCGTTCCCATGCTGCCCGTCTCGCCGGATATCCGGCTCCTGCTCCAGAACGGCATCAGCCTCCTCCTGATCGCCGCGGTTGCCCTGATTTTGTTCCAGATCGTGCAGGCCGCGGAAAACTTCATTCTCGCGCGGTATGGCGTCGAACGTGCCGACCGGTTCCAGGCTCGCAGGATCCGCACCCAGGTAACCGTGCTGAAGAAGATCGTGGTGGTCATCATCGGTATCTTCACGCTGGCTTCGATGCTGATGATCTTCGAGTCCGTGCGCCAATTCGGCACCAGCATTCTGGCCTCTGCGGGAATCGCAGGGATCATTATCGGACTCGCGGCTCAGCGCAGCATCGCCACCCTGCTCGCTGGAATCCAGCTCGCCTTCACCCGCCCGATCCGGATCGACGACGTGGTCGTGGTGGAAAACGAATGGGGTCGGATCGAGGATATCACGCTCACCTTCGTCATCGTGTGCATCTGGGACAAAAGACGCCTCATCCTGCCGATCACCTATTTCATGGAGCACCCGTTCCAGAACTGGACCTCGACCTCTTCCGATGTCCTCGGCACGGTATTCCTGCATGTCGACTACACGATGCCGATCCAGGCGCTCCGCGAAGAGCTGGATCGCATCGTCGAGAAGTCGCAATACTGGGACGGACAATCGAAAAGCGTGCTGGTTACGAACGCGAAGGAGCACACCCTGGAAGTGCGGGCGATGGCGAGCGCTGCCGACGGGGACCAGGCGTGGTTTCTCAGGTGCGAGATCCGCGAGAAGCTGGTCGAATTCATCCAGAAGAATTATCCCGGGAGCCTGCCGCGACTGCGCGCGGAATTGGAGCCGATGCAGGAAGTGAAGACCGAACGTCGCGAAAGCGTGAAACAGGCCGGGCGCGGCCGGTAGTGTGCTTCTGCTACTATAGCCGCTCTTTTGGTGAAGGAACGTTCGCTTGAAGCGGCTCGAAAAACGTTTACGCACGCTCACACCGGAGGTGCTCAGGAACCTTCAGCGCGGGATCGAGAAGGAAGGCCTTCGCGCCACGCCCGACGGCACGCTCGCCGCCACGCCGCACCCGGCCGGCCTCGGTTCGCCGCTCACGCACCCGCACATCACCACCGATTTCAGCGAGTCCCAGCTCGAGCTGATCACCGGCGTGCATACCGGGGTGGAGGCATGCCGCGAGGAATTGACCGAGATCCACCAGGTCGTCTACCGCCACATCGGCGACGAAGTGCTGTGGGGCGCCAGCATGCCGTGCCGATTGCCGGCCGAAGATGACATTCCTCTGGCGCGCTACGGCAGTTCCAACGTCGGCACCGCGAAGACAGTGTATCGGCGCGGCTTGTCGTATCGCTACGGCAGGCGGATGCAGACCATCTCCGGCATTCACTACAACTTTTCTCTGCCCGAGGCCGCCTGGCCGCTGCTCCAGGGGGCCGATGAGCGCGGTGGTCCGGCGCGGGCCTATCGAGACGACGCGTATTTCGGCCTCATTCGCAACTTCCGCCGTCACTCGTGGCTGCTGCTTTATCTCTTCGGTGCCTCGCCGGCGGTGTGCGCGAGTTTTGTCGCCGGCCGCACGCATCGACTTCAGGAATGGAAAGCCGGCACGCTGTACCTGCCGCACAGCACTTCACTGCGCATGGGACCGCTCGGCTACCAGAGCGACGCGCAGGCCTCGCTCGCCGTGAGCTACAAC
>JACQOK010000438.1 GCA_016202565.1 Betaproteobacteria bacterium
GCAGTTCTGATACAACGTAGCCCGGATGGACTGAAATGACATCCGGGACAAGGAAAAGCCGGAACGAAGCAACGGAGCCCGGATGGAATGAAATGAAATCCGGGGCATGGTCCCGGAATCCGCAGCGCTCCTTCCGGGCTACGCTTATTGACCGACACCGGAATGGTGTAATAACAGGAAGGGTCGGATCGAGCGGGTCGATCACGCTGTTTGGTGTGCCGCTGCCGATTGACAGTCATGCCATTAGTCACCGTAGCCCGGATGGAGCGCGGCGCAATCCGGGGTAAGATTTCGCCGTGGTCTCTTATCGACGAAACTTTATTCCGGGCGGCACGTACTTCTTCACTGTCACGCTGAACGACCGGCGCGCAAGGCATCTTACGGAGCATATCGATGCTCTGCGCCAGGCGTTCCGGACCACCCGGCGCGAGCGGCCCTTCGATGTCGTTGCGATCGCCGTGCTTCCCGACCACCTGCACGCGATCCTCATCCTGCCGACCGGCAATGCTGATTTCTCCGGGCGCTGGCGTCGCATCAAGAGCCTCTTCACCCGCGCTCTCGTCGCGCGTGACGTGCCGCTCGCCAGGACCGGCAAAGGCGAATACAACCTATGGCAGAGACGTTTCTGGGAGCATACGATCCGGGACCTCACTGATCTTGAACGGCATGTCGATTACATTCACTTCAACCCTGTCAGGCACGGGCTTGTAGCACGGGCCCTGGACTGGCCGTATTCTTCGTTCCGGCGGTATGTGAGGATGGGCCTGTTGCCAGCAGACTGGGGTGGAGGCCCAGCTGTCCTCGTCGGCGACTTTGGAGAACCGCTGAGTTGATCCCGGATTACGCTGCACTCCATCCGGGCTACGCTTGCTGCCATCGTCGGCGATTTTGGAGAACCGTTGAGTTGATCCCGGATTGCGCTGCGCTCCATCCGGGCTACGCTTGTCCCCGGATTTCATTTCATCCGGGCGACGTCTACTAACCCAGAATCTTGGCGCCCCAGGGGTTGTCGATGGCGAAGAGCCAGCTTCCGTCGGCTTGCCGATGTAAGACGTCCGCGGTCGTGCCCTCCATCTGCACCGCTTCGCCGTTCGGCGCGCTGCCTTTCAGCGTCCACTTGACGATCGAAAGGGCGATGTTGCCGGCCATCACGACTTGAGTCTGTTCCGCGGTCAAGGTGGGTTTGAGCGCCAGAAACCCCTGCAGCGCTTCGCGGATGGCCGCAGTGCCTTCCGCCAGTTGTCCAGGTTGCGCGACCAGGACTGCCGTCGGCTCGTAGAAGGCGACGACCGCGTCGATATCGCCGTCGTTGAACGCCCTGAAAAATGCCTGGACTGCATCCAGCGGTTTGGTGTGTGCCATGATTTCTCCTCGCTTCAACCCTCGCCGCCGGACGCGTCGTGTTTCCGCATGTAGTTCTCGTGCCGGAAAAGAAAATCCGCGCCGACGAAGCGATGGGTGAAGCCGTCCGGACGGAAGCGATAGTCGACGAACCCGACTTCGCGCACGCCCCAGTGCAGCCGATCGGGCGGGCCGTTGACGCACGCGGTGGCCGGCGCCCAGATGTGATAGATGTCGTCCAGTGAAAACGCCCGCGACTGGTGCTTGTGTCCGCAGCTGATCAACCGCACCCCGTGGCGCCGGCACAATTCAAGGAGACGCGTGCGGCTTGCCCGATCGACGCATGACTGGCGCAGCAGCAAATCGTCGTGGTCCGGTTCCGCGGGGTGATCGAGGAACAGCGGCTTGTGCAGGAAAAGGGCGATCGGCCGGCCTGAAAAGCGGCCGAGACTCGCCTCGATCCAGTCCCATTGCTCGGCTTCCGCGCTCTGGCCGCCGCTCCCGAAGAGCTGGGCATTCAAGCCGACGAACCCCCAGCCTCCCGCTTCAAACGCCCACCGCTCCTCGCCGAAATGCCGGAGGAACCGCCCGCGCCGCTCGTCGTTCACGCGCTGTGCCATTTTTCCGAAGAGCACGTTATCGCCGATGTCGTGATTTCCCGGCAGATAGCGGCAGGGCACGGTGAGCTTGCCAATCTGCGCGCGCGCGAATGCGTGATCGGCTTCGATGTCCGGATCTTCCATGACGACATCGCCGTTCACCACCACCACATCAGGCTTTTCGCGCTCGATCCAGGCGGCGACCTTTCGCCAGTTGTCGTAATGATGCTCGTGGCCCGCGCCCAGATGCAGATCGGAGACCTGCACCACCCTGTATTCGCTCATATCGTCGCTATGCTAAGGGCGCCACCGTCGCGCGGCAAGGGCGGCGCTGCGTTTGCTATAATCGCGCAAAAAAATAAGCACAGAAACTCGAGGAGGGCTCTCCCGACGGTTGTTTTCAGGGCAGATGCGGCAATGGCGCATCTGCGAGGCGGGAACGCACGTGGGATTCACGCAGGTGAGGGGCGAGCAGAACGGTGAGAAGTTACACGATGAAACGATGGTTGGCGGCCTGCTGTGCGGCAGCGTTGATGGCTGGCGCGATGACGGCGACTGCGGCGGAAAAAAAGAAACAGAAACAGAAACAGAAGGCGGTTCTCAAGAAACTCGAACGCCTTGCCTGCATGCTTGGCACCGAAGACCGGCACGCGCGGGCCGCCGTCGAGATGCGCGGCGGAGCCGTTCAGAGCTTTGCTTACTACAGCAAATGGAAGCCACGCACCTGCTCGGTGCACCTCGTTCGCGGGGATGCCTACAGCAAGTGGCAGGACAGCGGGGGCATGACCACCATCACGACCGAGAACGGGACCTTTCTCATCGAGAACGGTTACGAAGCGGTGCAGTTCATGTTCAAGGACGTGGATCGGATGTTCTACTGCGGCATGGAAGGAAAGATCAGCGGCAGCCTCACCGTGAGGCGCGGCAAGCGCGAGTGCGTGCTCGACGGCGTGATGGACGAGGAAAAATAAAAGCGGGAACGAAGGCCCCCCAAAGAAGCGGGAACGAAGGCCCCCCAAAAAAGGCGGGAACGAAAGCCGTGGTCCCGGAATCCGCACCGCTCCTTCCGGGCTACGCAGAATTTCGTAGCCCGGATGGAATGAAATGAAATCCGGGAACAGGGATCCCCGCGGCTAGTTTCCCTTGCCTGCGGCTTTCCCCGGTGCGGCCGAACCGGCGGCGGCGCCGCTTCCGCTCACGATGCCCCGGCCGTAGGCATTGCCTTGACCTGCTCCACCGGCGGGCGAAGTTCCGGCGCCGGTCACGATGCCGCGACCGTAGGCGTGGCCCTGACCCTGCCCTGCGCTCGTAGCGCCGGCGCCGGTCACAATACCCGACTTCGATCCTGAAGAGGCGTTGGAGCTTGCGGTCGTACTCGTGGATGTGCCTGTCTTTCCTGCAGCGGCTGAGCTGGCAACGTGGGCGTTGGCGGACTTCATGCCGCTGATCACGGGACCGAGTTTATAGCCGTACGACTGCGCGATCTGTCCCCAGCCCATGCCCTGGGCGCGCAACTCCAGCACACCCGTTAACGTCGTCGTCTGACCGCTGCTGGTGGTGACCGTTCCGCCCACCAGGGCCGCCTGCAGCTGTTGCGCGGTAGGCTGCGTGATGCCCAAGCCGGCCAACTGCTGCTTCGCCAATGCGAGCGAGATGTAGACGTTGCCGTATCCCATCTTGCCGGTGGGCGGTGTGAACGTCGTGGAGGTGGCCACGCCATTCGGGTCCGTCGTTGTAAGCGTGACTGCGGTGCCGGTGCGCAGGCCGGTGACGAGGGCATCGGAATTCGCCGTGGAGCCGGCGAAGGCGCTGAAGTCGGCGCTGATCCTGCCGGATACGGTCGCTTCACCCCGAGCGGACGTCAATGAATCCATCTGCCGGGTTTGCGTCGTCAGCGTCGTTTCACTTTTGTCAGCTGCCAAGCTTACAGATACGCTTGTCGCCAGTGCACCCATGAACGCGAGGACGAGGGTCGCTGATCTGGAGATTCGATGGCCTTTCATGGTTTACCTCCTTCTAAGTCCCGCCGAGCACGCGCTCGGTCTGCAAGATGATCTCGGTCGCCGTCGCCGCGTCCCGGAACAGCCCGGTTTTCGCAGTGGAACGCATGCGCGTCGTTTTGGGCGTGATCGCTTCCAGCTCGATTTCGATGTCCCGATCGGAGGCGCGCGCCGTGAATCGTTCCCCGTTCTCGATCTTTTCCTTGGAAGCCACCTTTATGCCCATGTGGTCAAAGGCAGTCATTACCGCAGATCGCACCTTCGGCAGCGGTGCGGAAAACGTGCGGTAGGCGATTCCGGTGAGCGTGTGCTGGACACCGGCGGCACCACCGACGCCCAGGGCCGTCAACGTAAAGGGGTCACATCCCGACAACCCGACGATAACCACAATAAACAGCAGCCGATGCAGTCGCGAAATTTGCCGGCTGATCGCTACGTTTCTGCCATATTCCGGTCGCGCCATGAGACACGCCCCTTATTCTTGGAAGGGCAATCATTCTAAGGGACATCGGATTGCCGGAATGGTTCGCCGTCCTATGCCATCGGGATCAAGTCATCCGGACTAGGCCGAAGCCGTAGAGTGTAGCCCGGATGAAATTACATGAAATCCGGGGCATGGAAATCCCGGAATCCGCTGGGCTCCTTCCGGGCTACGCCGAGGCCGTGGCCTTCTCGCGATACTTGTCGTAAATGACCCCGGCCTCGAACATTGATTCGATTTCGGCGTCGGAATACGCCAGACTCCGCAGCGCCTCGGCCGAATGCTGGCCGAGCCACGGCGCCGGTGTCCGGATCGCCGCCAATTCACCACTCGACTTCACCGGGATGCCCAGCGATTTCATGCGGCCGATCTTCGGATGGTCGATTTCGACCACCATGTTGCGCGCCTTGATGTGGGGATCGTTGAGGATCTGGCCGTAGGTATAGACGGGGCCGCCCGGCACCTCTGCCGCATCGAGCTTTTCCACCCAATGCGCGGTCGGTTGAGTCGCGAACACGGTCTCGATCTCCCGTTCCAGTTCGTCGATATTTTTCAGGCGGGAGGGCAGCTCGGCGAAGCGCGGGTCGGTCAGCCACTCCGGCTTGCCGCAGACGATGGTGCAGAAGTTGTGCCACAGCTTGTTGTTGTTGGCGCCGACGGTGACGTAGCCATCCTGCGCCTTGTACGCCTGGTACGGTGTCGAGCGCCGGTGGCGTGTGCCCGTGGCGGTTGGCAGTTCGCCCGCGCCGAAGTAGGCGCCGGACTCCCAGAACGTCCAGGCGAGCCCCGCTTCGAGCAGCGAGGTCTCGAGGTACTGCCCCTTGCCGGTCTTGAGCTTGCCGATGTAGGCGCCGAGGATGCCGTAGAGCGCAGTGACGCCGCTCGCGATGTCGTTCATCGCGATGCCGACCTTGGCCGGACGGCCGCCGGGATAGCCGGTCATCATCATGATCCCGGACATGCCCTGGGCGACGATGTCGAAACCGCCTTTCCTGCCATAGGGGCCGGTCTGCCCGAACCCCGACATCGAGGCGTAAATCACGCCGGGATTGGACTTGCTTACAGTCTCGTAATCGATGCCGAGCTTGCGGACGACCCCAGGACGGAAATTTTCGGTGATGATGTCGGCTTTCGCGGCGAGCTGCTTGAAGATCTCCTTGCCGCGCGGGTCTTTCATGTTGAGACCGAGGCTTTTCTTGTTGCGGTTGAGCACCGCGAAGCAGTAGGATTCCCCGTTCACCTTGGGGTCGAACCGGCGCGAAGCATCGCCCTCCGGGAAATTCTCGACCTTGACGACTTCCGCGCCCATGTCGCCCAGCACCATGCAGCAATAGGGGCCGGCCATGACGGTGGTGAGGTCGAGTACTTTCACGCCTTCGAGGGGGAGCGCCATGCGAGATTTCTCCTGCAAACGACCGTATCGGAGGATGACCGACGCGGCACAGGGGCCTTGAAAACAGCGGTAATTATAACGCCCCCTCGCGCGCTGTCACAGCAGCCGATTGAATGACAGGGGTTCTTTCGCCGATAATGTCAAAAAATGTCAAAAAAGTCACAGCAGGTCTCAACCTGGAGGAGGTAAACCATGAAGCTCAGCTGCCGCTTTGCCTTGCCGGCCTTGCTCGCCGCACTGCTCGTCCCGTCGCTTTGTCTCGCGCAGGCGTATCCGACTAAACCGGTCCGCGTAATCGTCGTGTTTCCGCCGGGGGGCTCCAACGATGTCGTCGCCCGCATCGTGTTCCAGAAGATGAATGAAATCGTCGGACAGCAGTTCGTGATCGACAACCGCGGCGGAGCGGCAGGCACGATCGGCGCGGCGGTCGTGGCGCAGAGCCCGAACGACGGTTACACCCTCATGGTGCAGTCGGCCACCCATATCGCGAACGCGCACCTGTACAAGAACCTGCCCTACGATACGCTCGGTGATTTCATCGGCATCACGACGCTCGCGAGGCAGGTGGGCATGCTGGCCGTGCACCCGTCACTGCCCGTGAAGAGCGTGAAGGACCTGATCGCGCTTGCCAAGAAGCGTCCTGGCGATCTCGTTTACAGTTCGGCCGGCAGCGGCAGCTACGTCCATCTCGCGGGGGCGCTTTTCATGAGCCTGTCCGGCACGAAGATGATCCACGTGCCGTACAAAGGCGGTGGTCCGTCCACCACGGCGCTCGTTTCCGGGGAGTCCCAGGTCACGATCGCGACGATCGGTTCGATCTTCACGCACTTGAAGGCGAACCGCGTGCGGGGGCTCGGGGTGACCTCCGACAAGCGCACGACGCAGTTCCCGGACGTGCCCGCCATTGCGGAAGCCATACCCGGCTTCGAATTCACGGCATGGGTCGGCTGTTTCGTGCCGAAGGGTGTGCCGAAGCCGATCGTGGACAAGCTCAACGCGGATCTCAAGAAGGCTCTGGCTGATCCCGATGTCTCATCCAAGTTGAGCGCCCAGACCCTCGACCCGATGCACATGACGCCGGAGCAATTCGCTCAGCGCTTGAAGTCCGATTACGACAAGTACGCGAACGTGGTCCGGATCAGCGGGGCGAAGATCGACTGAGCGGCCGCCCCCGATCAATCCGCTCCGTTGCGAAAGGCGCCACCGCCGCGCGTTGAACTGCGGCGCGCTTTTCCTCGATAATCCGATCTTTGCTGCGGGAATCCAAATCGAAGGGAGAGGAAATGATGAAGGGGCTGCTGCGCGTTGTCTTCGTGTTGCTGCTGGCGTCGCTGTTCACGTCGCTTGGAGCGATTGCCCAGGGTTATCCGGCCAAACCGGTGCGCGTGGTGATTCCATGGCCGCCCGGAGGCTCCAATGACGTGGTCGGGCGGCTCGTGTTGCAGAAGCTCTCGGAATGGACGGGACAGCAGTTCGTGGTCGATAACCGCGCAGGGGCCTCCGGCTCCATCGGTTCCGACGTTGTCGCCAAGGCGACACCGGACGGCTATACGATCATGATTCATTCGACGACGCATCTCGGCAATGCGCACCTCTACAAGAAGCTCCCGTACGACACGCTCAAGGACTTTACAGGTGTTGCCCTGCTTTCGGCGCAGCCCGGTGTGCTGACGGTACATCCGTCGCTGCCGGCCAAGTCGATGAAGGAGTTCATCGCGCTGGCCAAGTCGCGTCCTGGTCAGATCCTGTACTCTTCATCGGGCAACGGCAGCGCGCCGCACCTGCAAATGGCGCTGCTGATTTCGATGACCGGCATCAATATCACGCACGTGCCGTATAAAGGCGGCGTGCCGCAGGTGGCAGCACTGGTCTCCGGCGAGACGCAAGCTTCGTTCGCAACCATCTCGACCGTCGTCAGTCACATCCGCAACGGCAAGCTGCGGCCGCTGGGTGTCGGGTCGGCGAGGCCTTCAAGGGCGCTGCCGGGCGTGCCGACGATTTCCGATTCGGGCGTGCCGGGTTACGAGATGGCGCCGTGGATCGGGGTCTTCGCGCCGGCGGGAACCCCGAAGCCCATCGTCGGCCGCCTCAATGCCGAGATCAACAAGGCGCTGGCCCAGCCCGACATCGTGCAGAAGCTGGAAAACCAGGCGCTGGACCCGTTGCCGAGCACGACAGAGGAATTCAACGCGCGCATCAAGACCGACTACGAGAAGTACGGCAAGCTCATCAAGCTGACCGGCGCGAAAATCGAGTAATGGACCTGGGAATCAAGGGCGAGACGGCGCTCGTGGTCGGCGCGAGCGAGGGCATCGGCTACGAAAGCGCAAAAGCCCTGGCGGAAGAGGGCGCCGAAGTCCTCATTTGCTCGCGTAACCCCGAGAAACTTAAGCAGGCGGCGGAACGGCTGGAGCAGGCAGGAGGATGCAAGGTGCGCTCGTTTGCCGCCGATGTCACTCGCGCGGAGGATATCGAGCAGCTGATGAGATGGCTGGAGAACGAAGCACCGCAGCTCGACGTCCTCGTGAGCGCCGTCGGCGGCAGCCGGCGCGCGGCTTTCGAGGAACTCGATGATGCAGCGTGGCTCGCGAACTATGAGTTCAATCTTCTCGGGACCGTCAGAGTCGTGCGCGCCGCGCTCGAGCTTCTGAAGCATTCTCGCGCCGGCGGCCGTATCGTCATCCTCGGCGCCGCGGGCGCGCGCATGCCGTATGAGAATCAGGTCGTATCCAACGTCCACAAAGCGGGCCTGATCGCGCTGGTGAAGACCCTCGGCGCCGAATTTCAGAAATACAACATCCGCGTCAATTCGGTCTCGCCCGGCCGCACCCTGACATCGCTGTGGACCACGCGCGCGGCCCGGCTGGCCGAGGAGCGCGGCGTCGGCGCCGAAGACATCATCAAGGAGTTCTCGCACGAGATTCCCATGAAGCGCTTCGGCCGGCCCGAGGAGATCGCGGCGATGGTGGTGTTTCTCGCGTCCCACAAGGCGAGTTACGTGACCTGCCAGTCGATTCTCGTCGACGGCGGCATCGCACGCGGGCTGATATAAGGACCGTTTCCGCTACAGCGTCGAGCTGCGCCTCGAGTACGGCAACGGCGGCAGAAAGAGCTGACCCGCTACTTTTTCTTCCGCGCGAGGAAGGCGCGCATCAGGCGCCCCGGTTCGTCGGTCTTCCGCGCTTCGACCACTGCGGCGATGCCTTGTTTGACCGCATCGGCGATCGTCATGCGTTCCCAATCCTGCACGAGCCGCTTCTGGATGCGGATCGCGTGCGGTCCGGAGCCGAGGATTGCCGCCGCCCATTTCTCGACGGCCGCATCGAGTTCACCCGGTGTAACCAGCCGGTCCAGGAATCCGCAGCGCCAGGCTTCCTGCGCGTCGATCATCTCGCCGGTAAAGACGAGTTCGCGCGTCTTGCCCCAGCCGATCAGTCCCGGCAGCAGGCACGCTTCCATGCCGGAGGGGATGCCGAACTTCACTTCCGGCATGCCGAACTTTGCGGTATCGATGCCGACGCGCATGTCGCACGATGCGGCGATTTCCATGCCGGCGCCGAGACAGTAACCGTTGATGCGTGCAATGACCGGCACCGGGAGCCGCCGGATCGCGTCACACGCAAGATGGGTTTTGGTGCTGATGTCCTCGGCGTCCTGCCAGTCGACCGCCGCCATTTCCTTGAGATCGGCGCCGGCGATGAAGGACCGGTCACCGGTGCCCGTCAGCACGGCAACGCGCAGTGCGTCGTCGCGGGCGAGGGTCTGGAACGCCGCGATCAGTTCTTCCTTGCCCTTTCGGCCCAGCGCGTTGCGCTCGTCCGGGTTGTTCACGGTGACGTAGGCGACGCGGCCCGCCTCGCCACGCTCTTCGATGCGAATCACTACCAGCGGGGGGCTGCTCGCCATGCGAATCTTCCTATTTTTGCACGGCGCAATTGTGGCTCCGACATAACATGGCTGCGCCAAATGTTAGTCTACGCCGCATCGTGGCTTCTTGCGCGTGCGCTTGACAGCTTCTGCTTGAGCCCCTACCGTTCCTCGCGAGGAGCCCACTAAGGACACCACATGCCCAACCCACCCGATGAGATGGCGACCTGGGGCCGCGTAGACGTTTATTTGCCCACCGGGGAAGTGAACACCCGGCCCGCGAAGCTCGCCCGCCGCGTGACCTCTCTCGAAGGCGCACGCATTGCCATTCTCGACAACGGCAAGGAGTACTCCGACCATGTGCTGGAGGCGATCGCCGAAGCGCTGAAGCGCGACCATCGCGTGAAGGAGGTGACGTACTGGCGCAAGGGTTATCCCGCCAAGGCCGCGCCGTTCCTGAAGGAACTCGCCGCCTCCTGCGACGCGGCGATCACCGGCGTGGGCCACTGAGGATCCTCGTCGCCCTGGACCGCGCGTGACGCGGTCGCACTCGAAGACGCCGGCATTCCGACCGTGTGCATCATGAGCACCTCGTTTGCGCCGCTCGCGCGCACGGTCGCGGAAGGGCTGGGACATTTCAGTCTGCCCATCCTCGTCGTCCCGCATCCGGTAGGCGAGCGCGAGCCGGCAGCGGTGCGGCGAAAGGGCGAGAACATTGCCGCCGAATGCGCGCGCGTGCTGACGGAAAGTCCGGCGCAACTGGAGCGCGAGTTCCGGGAAAAACAGTATCCGCTGCCGCAGGCGGTGATGCCCAGATAACGATCATCCTCCGATGAACAAATCACAGACGCCGCCCGCAGGGTTCGCGACCGAGCACGGGGACCGCATCGAACTGCAGGACTCGCTCGACGCGATCAACGACTACTATTACGAGTGCGGCTGGACCGACGGGCTGCCCATCATCCCGCCCACCGAGGAGCGCGTCGCCCGCATGCTGCAGGGCATGCCGTGGCGCGAGCCGGACGAACTCATTGCGGTCGTGCCGCCGAAACAAGGCCGCGCCACGCTGCGCCAGATCGCGGTCAACGCGGTGATGGCCGGATGCAAGCCCGAATACCTTCCGGTGATGGTGGCGGCGCTCGAGGCTGTATCGGAGCCGCAGTACGGCCTTGCTCACCGGCAGACCACCACGCATGCCGGCGCGCCGCTCATCATCGTGAACGGCCCCATCGCAAGAGCGTTGCGGATCAATTGCGGCACCGGTCTCTTCGGACCCGGCTGGCGGGCGAACGCCACGATCGGCCGCGCGCTGCGGCTCGTGCTCGTCAACGTCGGCGGCGCCGGCCCCGGCGTGGATTTCTCGCAAACCGGCCATCCCGGAAAATACACGTACTGCATCGCCGAATACGAGGAAGCGAATCCGTGGGAGCCGCTGCACGTCGAGCGCGGTTACCGGCGCGAACACAGCACGGTGACGGTCGTGAACGCCGAAGCGCCCCACAGCATGACGGAGAACATCCAGACCGACCCGGACGAAATCATGCGCACGTTTGCTTCGTCGATGAGCGGCCTGGGTGTGAACAACCTCTACTCCCAGGGTCACCCGGTACTGGTCCTCGGTATCGAGCATGCGCACCACATTGCTGCCGCAGGGTGGAGCAAGCGGGATGTCAAACAGGCATTGTTCGAGCGGGCGCGCCAGCCGTGGGGACTCGTCAAGGACCGTGGCAAATCGAAAGGACCGGTGTTTCCGGACTGGGTCGACCGCAACGATGACAACTCCATGGTGCCCATCGTCTGCTCGGCGGAGGATCTCATCCTGATCGTGGGCGGCGGCGCGGGGGGCAAGTCGATGTTCCTCCCGACCGCAGGCGCGCAAAGTCTCAGCGTCACGAAACTGATCGAAACGCGAAAATGACCGGCGCGGGGAAATCCCGCTGCCGGCGTCAAACAAGAAGGAGAACAGCATGAAGCTGTACGGATCGCCGACGTCGCCCTACGTGCGGAAAGCGCGGGTGCTGATCAAGGAAAAGAACATTCCCTGCGAGTTCGTAATCGAGGACCCGTGGCCCGAGGGGAGCCCCATTGCGGACAAGAACCCCATCGGCAAGATCCCGGTGCTCGAGTACGCGCCGGGGAGCTACCTGTTCGAGTCCATCTTCGTGGCGCATTACCTTGATCATCTCGACGGCAAGCCGCTGCAGCCGAAGGACGCGGCCGGCTACTGGCAGTCGCAATGGTGGCAGGCGCTCGGCAACGGCATCATCGACGCGGTGATCGCGCGCGTTCTGGAAACGCGCCGCCCCGCCGAAAAGCAATGGGCGGACAAGCTGGCGCGTGAAGAGTCGAGAGTGCAACGCGCCACGCAGACCGCGGAGAATGCGTTCAACGGCGGGCGATATCTTGTAGGGAAATCCTTCACCATGGCCGATCTCGTGATGGGCGTGGCGCTGCAGTATATCGACTTCCGCTATCCGCACGATTGGCGCGCCCGCGCGCCGAAGCTTGCGCGCTGGCACGCCGGCATCACCGGCCGCCGTTCATTCGAGGAAACCCTGCCGCCCGGTTTCGTCAAACCTGCGTAGCAGGGCCTTGACCCTCAAAAAGCCTAGCCACAGAGATCACAGAGAACACAGAGAAGAAAAAAAATAATCTTCAGGACTTTTGAGGCCGAGCGTTGGTAGCGGGCACTTTTTGACGTTCAGCTTTTGATCTTTCTGTGAACTCTGTGTTCTCTGTGGCCCGCTTCCTAGAAATGCCGCGACGCGGTAACCGGTTTCAATGACGGATCGAGTTTCAATTCGAGCACGGTATTACGGCTGATGCCGCGCCGCGCCGACGCAAGGAAGATATCGAGCTGGGCCGCGGTGGAGGCCTGGGCGTAATCCCAGTCGTAGAGCGTGGCGAGGCCGCCGAAATCGATGACCGGCGGTTCGATCGTGAACGAATCGAGCGCGCCACCGGCGAGCCGGCCCGCCGCCTCGTTGAGGGTCGCATACCGCCGGTTGGAAAGAATCACCAGCAGTATTTTCGTGGCATGATGCGCGGCGGTCCACAGCGCTTCGGACGCGTAGAGCGCCGAGCCGTCGCCGATCACCGCCACGATCTGCCGTTTGGGATTGCCGATCGCCGCGCCGACCGCAGCGGCCAGACCCCAGCCGATGCCGCCGCTGCCGTTGATAAGATAGTCCCCGGCAGGGAGCTTCATCCACTGCCGCACGTCGGAAGTCGACAGCCCCGATTCGTCGAGCCACAATGCCGCGCCGAATTGATCGAGGAGCGTGTGAATCGCGCGCGTGGGATGAAGCTTGTCCTGCGGCGGAGGCAGCTCGACAGCGGGGCGCAGCGGCTGCTGTTTGCCGGCGGCTCGCTTGCGCCGGCCGAGTTCGCGGGCGACCGCGCGCAGCGCGCCGCGCGCATCCGCCACGCACGCGAGCTCGAACTCGCCGTCCGGCGCCATGACCGATGCGTCGTGGCCGAGCCAGGCCTTGCGTTGCGGCAGCCTGCCTTCGCTGTAGAGCGTGGTGCGGAAGCCGCGGCCCCCGACGAAGAGCAGCGCATCGTGCGGCGCGAGGCGCTCGACAATCTGTTTCATGCTGGGCGGCAGGTAGCCCGCATAACACGCGGCCGCACTGGATACGGGCAGCACGCCGGTATAGGGTGCAACATAAACCGGAGCGCGGAGAAGGCGCGCCAATTCCTCCACCGCCTGGGCAGCGTCGCTCCAGTGCACGTCCTCCGCGGCGATCAGCGCCGGCCGCTTTGCCCTTGCGAGAAACGCCGCTAGACGCTTGGTTTCAGCCGCATCGAGCGCAGCAGGCCGCGGCGCGTGCACTGCGGCAGGCGGCGCGTCGATGTCCTGCTCGAGCAGGTCCGGCGGACAAATGAGCGCGACCGGGGAATAGGGCGGCGTCAACGCCGTGCGCAGCGCGCGGCGCACGTTGGCCGCGGCGTCATAGCGCGTGTTGAGAGCGAACACCGCTTTGCAGACGGCCCCCGCCATTTTTTCGATCGGGCCCCACAGAATCGGATGGGTGTGGAGAAAGCGCCGGTCCTGTCCGCCGATCAGCGCAAGCAGCGGCGTGCCGGCAATGCCGGCCGTATAGAGATTGCCCATGCCGTTGCCGAGCCCCGGCGCGACGTGCAGGTTGACGACGCCGAGCGAACGCGTCGCGCGTGCATATCCGTCCGCCATCGGCACTGCCGCGACTTCGGACAGCGCGACGATGTACTTGAGCTTGCGGCGCTTTTCGCACGCGCGCACCAACGGGATCTCGGTCGTGCCGGGGTTGCCGAAGATGTGGCGCACGCCGTTCGCTTCGAGCGTGCGCAGCAGGAATTCAGAGACTTTCAAGTTCGATTCGCAACAGAGATCACTGAGACCAAGGGATTATGAGCTTGGGTATGTCCGCCCTCACTCGCCGACGCTCGCTAAGCATATCCATTCTTGTTACGTTCTCGGTACAGTTCGGCTCCCCGAGCTGGGCAAACCCGGCCACTGGTCAGTCTCGTTCGTCATCCGGTAAGGCGCGCCAAACCGGGTGAAACCGGGCACTGGTCTGAGATTATTTCAATCGGGTAGAGTTGTTTGCCGCTGGGCGTTCGTGTTACCCCCTCTTCACGCCGCGAGGTCGATCTCCGCGCGAATCTTGTCGTACCGGACGAAAGCGCCTTGCTCGTCTTCTTCGATCAGACCCGCGCGCTTGAGCAATTGCAAGTCGTCGTGGACATTCTTGTAATTCCGATGAAGCCGCCGTGCGAGATCGGCCACTTTTCCCGCGCGCTTTTTCCGCAGCTCCGCCAGAAGAGCGACGCGCTGCTGCGAAAGCACCCTGAGCAGGGTTGCGGCATCCAGAAAATACAGGCGCTCGACGGGCTGTTCTGGCTTCTGCCCACGCTCCGCACGTTTCCAAGCTTCAACGAATTCCCGAGCTGACTTCCGCTCGGTCGTAAGACCTACTTTGACCGTTTTCATCGCAACTCCTTCCGTAACTGCGCGATGTCCGACAGGAAATCCGCTACTAATTGCTCCGCGCTACTGAAACTGTAAGCTGTCTCCTGGCCTCGATAATGGCGGTGGGCGCCCTTTCCGCGCTCATTGTCGTAGCGCACGAGACACGTACCGTCTTTCAAGCCGTAGTAGAGCCGGTACTTCAGTCCGTGAGGGCGATCCGATGACGCTGCCGGCAACTGCCACAGCACCATTTCCCTGATTGCTCCATCCGGATAGATCAGTTTCGACCGGAAAATAAGCCTGGCTTTAGGCAAATTCTTCGCGCTCGCTGAGTTTATGGTGTTTTATACCATAAAGGCGACGGTGCGTCCATGCCGCCGTACACTCGCTGGCGATAATACCGTGGTCCCCGCCCTGATTATGTTCCGGCCTGCTTGCGGCTCAGCGCCGTACCGGTTTGATGTTGCCGCAATCCGCCGACAACCACTTGCCGCTCTGTTCCATGTTCATGCGTTCTGGCTTGCCTTCGACCGTCGTATTAACGGTGGTTTTCCCGGTGTAGGCGGTGGGACTGATGAAAGTGACTTCACCTTCGCCGCTCGACGGCGGATTGCCGGCACAGGTGAACTTGACCTTGATGGTGTTCGCCGTGCGTTGCACCACCTGCTGAGTGCAGCGACCCTCCTGCTGCGGCACTTCGTCGCGCTCGGCCTGTTCCTTCGTGATGCACACCTTGACGCTTCTGCCCTGGGCGCCCATGCCCATCCCTTGCTGCGCCATCATCTGCTCCATCATCTTGCGTTGCTCGGGTGGCATGCTCGCCAGTTGCTGCTGCATGTCGCTCATGGCCTTTTCCGTCTGGCCGCTCTGGGATTTCATGGTGAAGCTGTTTTCCCACAGACCGGGCCGCATTTTTTGCGCCTGTGCCAGCGCTGGTCCGCTGAAGGACATACAGGCCAGTGCGGCTACCGTTGCGATCACTTTTTTCATGGCGAATTTCTCCTGTTCGTGACCGCGCTTTCTCGGCCGTATGGGGATCGTACAACATCATGTTACCACTGGAGTTGGAACGCATCTGCGTATTTTTGACAAGTCCATCATATACGCCCTGTCGATGCAAATTCCGGTGATGCTTCAACGCGCCACATTGAATAGCTTCTATCGGCATGATTCCAGCAGCGAACCTGTTCATGTTCATTTGACACGTACCGCCGGCAGTGCCACGCTTCGTTACAAGCCGACTTGCATGAGGAGAACACTCTTATGCCGCGAATCGACATCGGTGGGTTGCACCTCAATTGCAGGGACGAGGGCGAGGGGGAGCCGTTCCTGCTTATCCCCGGCCTCATGGGTTTGCTCGACGCATGGGATTATCAGGTCGCGTACTTTACGAAGCGCTGCCGCTGCATCCGCTTCGATCACAGGGGCACGGGTGACAGCGATAAGCCGAAGGACGCCTATTCCACGAAACTCATCGCCGAGGATGCGGTACGGCTGCTCGATGCGCTGGGAATCGAAAAAGCGCACGTTGCCGGCACTTCGACCGGCGGCTGCGTCCTGCAAAATCTCGCAATCGATCACCCGGAGCGGCTGCGGAGCTGCATTTTCACGAACACCTGGACTAGGGCGGACGAATACATACGGCGTGTACAGACCTCGCGCATGCGCATCGCACAGAGTTATGGTCCCGAGGAGTACATCAAATTCAGCTCGCTGTGGACCTGTGGGCCCAACCAGTTTCGCTTCAACTGGGAAATGGTGCAGGCGCTGGAGGAGCGGCAGAAAAAGACCGTAGCGCCGGTCGACGTTCTCGTGGGGCGGCTGCAAATGACCCTCGACCACGATCGCACCGGAGACCTCCACAGGATTACACGGCCGTCGCTTGTGATTGGCACCGAAGACGATCCGACCGTCCCGGGTTACTTCGCCGCGGATCTCCACCGGGCAATCAGGGGATCCCGCCTCTACATGATGAAAGAAGGCGGCCACTATTCCTATCGGCGCCGCTCCGAGGAGTTCAACGCCGTGGTCGAAGGGTTCCTGCGGGAAGTGGCCTCGCGCGCCTAGCCACGCGCCTCGCACGCGATCAGGCCGGGCGGCGGCGACGCGACGAGAATATCTGCAGGCCGATGGTGAGCGCGGTAAGCCCGAAGAAAAAGAGCGCCACTCCACTTGTGTAGAAAACGGCGTAGTCGCCTTCGGTCATGATGAGCGCGGTGCGGTATTGCTTTTCCAGCGTTTCGCCCAGCACCAGCCCGAGCACGATGGGTGCAACCGGGATGCGCACGCGTTGCAGGATATAGCCGATGAGCCCCATCACCGCCATCAGATAGACGTCGAAGATGGAGTTGCGGATCGCGTATGAGCCCAGCCCGCACAGCACGATGATGCACACCGCGAGCACATGCGGCGGCACCGACAGCACTTTCACGAATATCCGTATGCCCCACAGCTGCACGACCAGGATCACCACGTAGGCGAGAACGATCGATACGTAGAGCGCGTAGATCACCTCGAGGTGGGTGCGGAACAACATCGGTCCTGGGTAGAGTCCATGGATCAGGAGCCCGCCGAGGATCACCGCGGTGGCGGGGTCGCCGGGGATGCCCAGGCTCAGCAGTGGAATCATCGTGCCGCCGGTGACCGCGTTGTTCGCGCTCTCCGGCGCGACTACGCCCGAAAGCTCACCCTTGCCATAGTTCTGGGGTTGGCGGTCGAACCGGCGCGCGTGGTCGTACGCGAGGAAGGCCGCGATCGGGCCGCCGGTGCCGGGAATTGCGCCGATGCCGGTGCCGATACTTGAACAGCGCACCATCAACCACAGCCGTTGCTTGAGCTGCCCGAATGTGGGAAGCCGCGCCCGCACGTCCGCGAGCATTTTCAAGGGCTCGACGCGGCCGAAGTCGAGGAACGTGCCGATGATCTGCGGCACGGCGAAGAGCCCGATCATCGCCACCAGCAGATTCACGCCCTGCTGCATCTGCACCGTGCCGAACGTGAGCCGCGCGATGCCGTCGAGCTCGTCGAGCCCGATGATCATGAGCATCAGCCCCAGCGTTCCCGCGACGAGCCCGCGCAGCATCGAGCGCTCGGCCATCCCGCAGATGGTGGAAAGCCCGAACAGCACCAGCGCGAATATCTCCGCCGGGCCGAATTTGATGGCGATCGCCGCCACCTGCTCGAGCAGAAGCATCATGACCAGAAGGCTGAAGAGCCCGCCGAAAGTGGAGGCGATGACTGCTGCGCCGAGCGCGACGCCCGCGTGGCCACGCTGCGCCATCGGGTGACCATCGAACACCGTCGCCGCGGCCGAAGGCGTACCCGGGATGCCGAGCAGGATCGCGGAAACCGAGCCGCCGGTCATGCCGCCGACGTAGACGCCGAGCAAGAGGCCGAGGGCGGGCGTCGTCTGCATGCCGAAGGTGAAAGGCACCATCAGCGCCAGCGCCATGGAGAAGGTGAGTCCGGGAATGGAGCCGAAGATGAGGCCCACGACGGTGCCGGCCGCCGTGGCGGCGATCGCGTCGATTGAGAGCGCAGCAGAAAACGCTTGCGTCAGTGCGTCCAGGCGCGTCTCCGCGTCACATCAGCCAAAGGCCGCGCGGCAGCGGCGCTTTGAGCATCCAGACGAAAAACATCCAGCATATGGCCGTCAGCCCGCCGGCAAGCGCGGTGATCGCGATCCAGTTGCGCATGCGCAGGATGCCGGCCATCGCGAGCGCCACGATGATCGGGGTGGCGATCACGAAGCCCAGCTTCTCGAGCAGGTAGGCATAGAGGATCAGCAGCCCGAACGTGGCCGAAACAATGTATAACTCCCGCGGCGTCGCGCGCGCGGTTTCGTCGGACGGCCTGGACGCCGAGGGAAAATAGGCCGACAGCGTCATGAAGCCCCCCAGCACCAGGAGAACGATGCCAAGCAGTATCGGAAAAGCACGCGGCCCGGGCTCCTCCGGTTGACGTGCGCCAGGAATGTAGGCATAGACCAGCCCCAGCCAAACGGCCGCGAGCACGAGCAGGCACGGGCCGAGCCAGCGGTCGACTCGATCAAGGCGCACGGGTGATGCCTGCCTCGGCCTTTAGTTTTTCTTCTTCAGCCCGAGTTCGCTCATCAGCTTCGCGGTGACGGAGTCGTCGGTGGCGATGAACTTGTCGAAGTCGGCGGCGCCGAGAAACGCCGGCTCGAAGCCGAGCTTGGCGGCGCGCTCCTGGAAATCCCTTCCGGTTACGACCTTCCTGATCGCCGTTTCGAGCTTCGCAATGACATCCTTCGGCGTTCCGTGGGGTGCCGCGACGCCGCGCCACAGCACAGCGTCGACGTCGAAGCCCTGCTCCTTGGCGGTGGGCACGTCCGGCAGCACCGGCAGGCGCTCCACGCTCGTCACCGCGATCACCCGCAACTGGCCGGCGTCGACCTGCGCCTTGAACTGCGAGGGCCATTGCAGCGCTGCGTCAATGCGCCCTGCGAGCAGTTCCACCGGGGCGCTGCCCTTGCCGTAGGGCACGTAGATGACGTCGATGCCCATCTTGTCGAAAAGCGCTGCGGAAGCGAGGTGGGTGAAGGCGCCGCGGCCGGAAACGCCGACCTTCATTTTCTGTTTCTTGGCTGCAGCAGCGAACTCCTTCAAGTTTTTCCATCCGGAGTCCGTGCGCACGGCGAGCGCCGGCACCTCCATGCCGACGCGCGCAATGCCGTCGAAGGCCTTGTAGTCGAAGTCCATGTTGCCGTTGTGATACGCGGTGCTGATGGAGTTCGAGTTCCACACGATGTTGTAGCCGTTCGGTGGAGTGGACTTGACGTACGAATAACCGACGGCGCCGCTGGCACCGGTCCGGCTTACCGCCGCCACCGGAACGCCAAGCTCCTTCGACATCGAGTCGGCAAGGATCTGCGCGATGGTTGCGCTGGAGCCGCCGAACAACACTGCCATCTCGATCGGCTGCTTCGGGAAGTCGGCGGACAGTGCGGGCAAAACCGGCGCGAGGCCGAGAGTCGTTCCCGCGAGCACCGCAGCAACGGTGCAGCAGACGCGGCGTGCAAGAGTGGTTGCTTTCAACATGGTCTCCTCCTGTGGTCAATGATCAAGGTGCCGGATGAACCGATTTCCGGCGCGCATTGTATCGAACCGTGTTCGATGAACGCACCGTCCTTCCCGGTTTTTTTTCGTTGTATCAAGTCCCGCCAGATCGACAAGGGCGCGCAGCTTAGCCTCTCGTCATTTCTGCAACTTCCACGCGCCGGCCCTCGCGCGCGGATTTGATTCCCGCGAGCAGTACGGCAAGCGAGGTCGTGCCTTTCTCACCGTTCATTTCCGGTTCGCCCTCACCGTGCGCGGCAGCGGCAAATTCCTCGAGCTCCTCGACGATGGTGTCGTTTTTCTCGCACTTGACCGGCTCCGACTTCGTACTGCCGCGCTTGAGCCACCGCAGGCCCCCGTGCAGGTCGTAGTACGCGGTCGCTTCCTTGCCGTAGATGTTCATGAGGTAGTACTCGGAGGCCGACGCGTAGCAGGCATTGAGCGTGGAAAGCGCGCCGTTCTCGTGCTCGAGGATGAGGCTCGCGATGTCGGGGTTCTCCCCGGGCAGGACGAGCTGTGCAACGCGGCCGCTGACGGCCGTCACCGGGCCCCTCAGATACTCGAGCACGTCGACGTCGTGGATGCCGATCTGGAGCAAGAGGCCCCCGGGCATGCCGGCCTCGGTGTAGCGCCACGAACTGACGTCGAACTTCCCCAGGCGGTCGCGGCTGATGTTAGATTCGGCGTTGACGAGCTTGCCGAATACGCCGTCGTCGATCTGTTTCTTGATCCAGCGGAAATGGCTCTCCTTGCGCCGCTGATAGCCCATGGCGAGCACCACCTTTGCCGTGCGGCACGCCTCGGTGATATCGCGAGCGACGGCGACCGTGGTGGCGATGGTCTTGTCGAGGAACACGTGCTTGCCGGCCGCCGCCGCCGCCGCCGTCGTTTCCAAGTGCACGTTGTTCGGCGTCGTGTTGATAATTCCCTCTATGCTCCGATCTTCGAGGATCTCCTCGTAGCTCGCGGCGGCCTTGCAACCGTACTTCCTCGCGAACGCCTCGCGCTTGTCCTTGGTGCGCGTGTGGCACGAGACGATCTCGAGCTTGCCCGAGCGCTTGATCGCATCGGCCAGCACGTCAGACCACCAGCCCATGCCGATGCAGGCGACTCTTACCGGTTCAAATGCCATTCGTTGACCCCCAAAAACCAGCCACAGAGTACACAGAGTTCACAGAGAAATAATCGAAAGACACTTTCTTTGAGTCATCGTGTCGTGTCTTAGCCGTTCTTGGCTCTGTGTTCTCTGTGCTCTCTGTGGCAGAGGTTTCTTACTTCGCGTCGATCTTCCAGCCCGCGCCGATCGACTCCACGGCAAGCCGCGCGATCTTGTCGTCGAGCTCCCAGTTTGCGCCGGATACCCCGACGCCGCCGATGCATTCGCCGTCGACGATCACGGGATAGCCGCCTTCCATCGCCGTCCAGCGCTCCGGTCCCGCAGCGAGCGCGAGCCCGAGCGCGTGCGCGGTGTCGAGCGGCTGGTTCGCTGCACCCTTCGAGGTGGTGGGGCGCTTGTTCGACGCCGAGGTTGCGGCCTTGGTCGTCGAGGAGTGAACGGTGTGAAAACGACCGCCGTCCATGCGCTCGAGCAGGACGAGATGGCCGCCCGTATCCGCGACAGCCACCGTGATCGCGAAATTCTCTCTTGCGGCCAGCGCGACGGCGGTATCGACTATCTTGCGTGCGCCCGCAAGCGTGAGGCGCTTGGAATCGGCTACGTACGTCATTCATCCTCCAGGTGGTGTAAGTTGGGTTATAGTTTGTGACCGGCACCGGGCAAGACTTCCCGCCGAGGAGAGTACGAGTATACCCTTACGGCGGCGGAGTAAGCCAGCTTGCCGGGCTAACGCAGGATGAACGGATTCGGCACTTCGCTCGCGGTGGAAATCCACACGCTCTTGGTCTGCAGATACTCCTTGATCATTTCCTGGCCGCTCTCGCGGCCGATGCCGCTGCGCTTGTAGCCGCCGAAGGGCGACAGATAGCTCACCGCGCGATAGGTATTCACCCATATCGTGCCCGCCTGCAGCCGCTCGGCCATGCTGAAGGCGCGGCGCATGTTCTGCGTCCACACCCCGGCGGCAAGCCCGTACACGATATCGTTGCCGATGGCGACCGCCTCATCCTCATCCTTGAACGGGATCACCGCCAGCACCGGGCCGAACACTTCCTCCTGCGCGATGCGCATGGCGTTCTTCACGCCGGCGAAGATGGTCGGTTCGACGAACCAGCCGTCACCGCATTCCGGACGCGTGGCGCGTGCCCCACCCAGCACCGGCTTCGCCCCTTCGCCTTTCGCGATGTCGATGTAGTTGAGGATTTTCTGGAACTGCGGCTGGTTGGTGACCGGGCCGACCTGGGTGGAGAGATCCATCGGGTTGCCCATCTTCGCGGTCTGGGCGAAGGCGACCAGTTTCTCCACGAACTGATCGTGAATCGATTGCTGCACCAGCAGCCGCGAGCCCGCGATGCAGGTCTGCCCGGTGGCGGCGAAAATGCCCGAGATCACGCCCTTCACCGCGTTGTCGAGGTGGGCATCGTCGAACACGATGTTGGGCGACTTGCCCCCCAACTCCATGGTGACGCGCTTCAAGCCGCGGGCGGCGGCCTCATAGATGCGCTGGCCGGTGGCATCCGACCCGGTGAAGGCGACCTTGGCCACCAGCGGGTGCTCGACCAGCGGGGTGCCGACCTCGGCGCCGAAGCCGGTGACGACGTTCACCACCCCCGGCGGAAAACCCGCCTGCTCGATCAACTTCATGAATTCGAGCGTCGAGGCGGAAGTGTATTCAGAGGGCTTGATGACCACCGTATTGCCGGCGGCAAGCGCGGGCGCGAGCTTCCACGCCAGCAGCAGCAGCGGCGAATTCCACGGAATGATCGCCGCCACCACGCCGAGCGGCTCGTAGCGGGTGTAGTTGAAGGTGTCGGGCTTGTCGGTGGGGATCACCGCGCCTTCGCTCGTGTCGGCGAGCCCGCCGTAGTAGGAATACCACTGCGCCATGTAGGCGGTCTGTGCGCTCATCTCGGCGTAGAGCTTGCCGTTGTCGCGCACCTCGCTCTCGGCGAGCGACCCGGATTTCTCGCCGATCAGATCGCCCAGCTTGCGCAGC
>JACQOK010000439.1 GCA_016202565.1 Betaproteobacteria bacterium
CCGAACCGAGAGACCCAGTTTTCGATTCAGCGGGAAACCTCTTTCTGGCAGAGACGGCCGCTGGTCGCATCCTTAAGTTCTCTGGCGATTTCTAGAAGTTGCGAACGGAGGTGCAGGACGAAATTTGCCCAACACCGCGCTCAGCTCGGACGCGCGCAACAACGGCGCACGCCGGTTAGCTCTGCGTTGATATGGCTTCTCGTGTCAACAAGGGCGAAGGCGGCCGGCCCACGAAGTGCGGTGGGTGAATCGGAAATCCCTACATCGGCGTGGCCGTTCGCAAAGGCGCTCCCAAACCGGACATCTCATCGCCCGAGGCATTCAAGCGAGCATTGCTCGCCGCGAAGTCGATAGCCTATCCAAATCCAGCCAGGGGCAGCGCGGGTGGGGTGCATTTTGCTAAGGTGCTCGATCAATTGGGCATCGCTAATGAGATGAAACCGAAAACGGTGTTCTCCACACCTCCGGCCGTCGTTGGCGATTTGGTTTCAAAAGGGGAGGCCGAGCTGGGCGTGCAACAATTGCATGAGCTTATGCCGGTTGCCGGCATTGAGATCGTAGGTCCGCTACCTGGTGATTTGCAGAGTCCCATCGTGTTCGCGGCGGCAATCATGGGTGGGACCAAGCAGACCGACGCATCGAAGGCACTGATTAATTTCCTACGCACGCCGGATGCGGCGGCACTGATCAAAGCGAAGGGCATGGAGCCTGCCACTCCGTAACCATCGGCGCCTAACAACCGAATCGAGAGCGACGCGTTTCGTGCGGCGCTTCGCACCGCGCACTGCGCGCCTCATTCGGAACGTTATGCGGCACGGGACGCCGAACGGCGTTCGTCACGCGATCGCCGCCAACGGCCATTAGCAGCTACAGGATTTATCGTAGTAAGTTCGGCTCGGCCGCTCGCGCTTAATTGACAGCGTCATGGGGCGAGCGTAGCGTTCTGCACAAGGAGAAGGATGCGGCCATCGTTGGGGTGCATCGGAGCAGGATGGCTACCCCACACAAGAAGGGGAGTCCATTGTTCGTTAGAAAGTAAAACCGATAAGGAGGTACATCGTGCGCGTTCAAATGGCTAGTAGCTTTGCGGGTATTCTATTGGGCGTAACACTTGCGTCGTTATCGGGCTGCGCGACGACCGCGGGTGATGGAAGCGGTGCAAAGGAGCAAGTTGCCGCGGCGACCCGGGCGTGGATTGATGCCATGGGTAGCCATGATCAAGAACGGGTTCTCGCCCTCTATGATCCTGAGGCTGTGTTGTGGGGTACCACATCTCCCACGATTCGTGTTAATCCAGTTAGCATTCGTGGGTACTTCAACTTCCTACGTACCGCGCCTCCATACTACAGGGGTGTCCTTGGTGAGCAACGGATTCGCGTCTATGGTGACCTTGCCATCAACACCGGAACTTACACCTTCATTGGCCCCGCTCTTGACGCTGCGGGAAACCCAATTAGTCGTCAGGCTCGATTCAGTTTTGTCTACCGGAATCGCGACGGGCGTTGGCTGATTGTGGATCATCACTCGTCCGCGGTACCGGCGCCTAAACCGGCTCCTAAATAGATCGATCTATTGATCCGGTAAACGAACGGCCTCGCTTCGGCCGGGTTTCGTTTGCCAGTGGGGCTGACTGCTACGGGTCGCAAACAGATAATCAGAGGTCAATGCCGCATAACCTCTATATGGCCCCGGCCTGTCAAGGGGCGAAGCAGGACCGGTCAACGCCGTAGACGTTGATTTTTTCTGACCGCTCTCGCGCCTCCTGCGCGATGGCTTATCTCGATGCTCGGCGCGCGCTTTTCAGGCGCGACTGCACCAAACTTCTATCGAGGGTCTGACGCGCACGGTGCGCGATGCGCTGCGCCCGGGCGCGCTGCGGCAGGCGATGCACGCTCCTGCCGCGCCACTAGAAATTCATCAGTTGCCCTTCGACTCCGGCGACTCAATGCCTCGGGCTCACCTGTTGCGAGATGTCCAGTTAGTGACTCTGCTCGGTGAAGGGGCAGCCACGCGATAAACGGTCCTCTATACCGGGTTGCGGGCGACAGGAGTTGTCTATTCCACGCCAGGGGCTCGGGGCATTCGGCGCAAAGCGAACCTGCGGGCTTCTCGCCCAGCGCTGCTCGGTTCATGCCTCGCTTCATTCGCGCTCGCCCCATTTCGGCCACAGTTAGACGTTGGAGCTCGGCCCCCGCGCCCGCAATCCTCAGTTCGCAAAGAAATACTTCACATCAAAGGCATCGTTCCTCTTCAACATGAAATACACCGCGCGCCCCAGCTTGTGGGCGAGCATCGACATCGCCTTGCCCTTGCCGTGCGTCTTCTCCTGGCGCGCGACATAGGCGCTCGCCTGCGGGAGTTCCCGCATCATCAGGCACACCGCTTCCGAGAACGCCCACTTCAGGTGCGCATTGCCGATCTTGCGGCCCATCGGACCCGCCTTCTTGCCGGCGGACTCCTTGCTGCCGCGCACCAGCCTGGCGTAGGAGCAGAACTGTCCCACCGTGGCAAAGCGCGCGATGTCCTGGATCTCGTAGAGGATCACCAAGGCCAGCACTTCGCCAATGCCCGGCACGCTCCGCAACCGATACCAGGTGCGCGAATCGTGCACCCGCACGTTGCGGATGAGATAGGCCTCGAGCGCCTGAATCAACTCCCCCAGCCGATCCAAGAGCGCGCAATCGGCCTCGATGCTCTTTCGCACCGCCGCGTCCTCGAAGCGGCTCGCCACATCCACCCGATTACTCTTGCGGTCGAGCTTCTTCGCGAACTGCGGCAGATTCCACTGGCTGTTGGTGTTCTGTACGTGCGAGAGCAGCTCCGCACGCTGACGCACCAGATACTGGCGCCGGCGCAGCAGATCGCGCGTGCTCCGCATCGCGGCCGGATACACGTAGGCGAGCGGAAACATCCCGCCCCGCAGCAGCCCCGCGATCTTGGCCGAGTCGATCTTGTCGTTCTTCACCTTCCCGCCGTGGATCGCCTTCATGTAGAGCGCGTGCCCCAGCACAAAGCGGATGCCATCGCGCGCGCACAAGTCCGCCAGCCAATACC
>JACQOK010000442.1 GCA_016202565.1 Betaproteobacteria bacterium
GGGTACACCAGTGTCTCGTCGGGCAGAGTGAACAGCTTCTGCGTGATCGCGTCGTACTGCTGGCCGGCATCGCCGCCAGCGAAATCCGCCCTGCCGGTGCCCCCGATCAGCAACACGTCGCCCGTGTAGACGCGGTCGCCCGCGTGAAGACTGATGCTGTCAGGCGTGTGCCCCGGTGTATAGAGCACCTTCAGCGAAACAGCGCCGATCACGATGCTGTCGCCGTGCTCCACGTGTTCGTCCACCGCGGGCACCGGCGCCCGGCGATGCATGATCAGCCGCGTCTGCGCCAAGTCGCGCAACTGGAACGAACCGGTGGGATGGTCGGCGTGGGTGTGCGTATCGACGATCGTATCCAGTTTGAGCTGCTGGTAGGCGAGAAAGGCGAGGTAGCGGCTGATATTGTCCCGCACCGGGTCGATCAGCAGCGCCTTGCGCGTGCGTTCGCACGCCACCAGATAAGTCTTGCACTTGCCGCGATTGAGTTCCGGGAAATGGAGCATGGCCAGTCCCCCATGTCTGCGCGCTAGACGGGTCGAGCCGACCGCGGATGTGCTCCGTGCACTGCAGCCGCGGGATCGTAAGACGGCTTGTCGCCCGCGCATTGGACTCGATGCATGATTCTACGCGCTCCGGGGTCGAACGGCTCGCGGTGATGCATTGTGGGATTGTGGTCTCGGCATAACATGGGCTTAACCCATATTAGCCTCGCCCCAACCGCTGCGCTTACCCAGCTCACGCCCGTCACCGCGATCCCAATGCAGCGCGGGCATGCGACCCCCGTTTCGCCGCGGGATCGTACCGAGGCACGTCGCCTGCGCACTGCACGCGATGCATGATCCGTCGCGCGCCCGCATCGAACGGCTCGCGGTGATGCATGACACAACGATTGTCCCAGATCACGATGTCACCGGCGCGCCACTGGTGGTGCCAGGTGAATCGCGGCTGCGTCGCGTGGCGCCACAGTGCGTCGAGAATTTCCTCGGATTCCGCGACCGATAGCCCGTTGATATAGGCGTTGGGCCGGCGTCCGAGATAAAGCGCGTGATAACCTGTTTCCGGATGGGTGCGAATGATGGGGTGGCTGGGCCCGGGGGCGTCTCGCACATCCGCAACCGGCGTAAAGCCTGCGCGCAGGTCGCCGGCGCTGTTGTAGGTCATGTCGTGCTTGAGCGTGCGCCCCTCGACGCGGTGCCTGAGGTCCGCCGGCAGCGTCTCCAGTGCGAGATACATGTTGGCGAATCCCGTATCGCCGCCGGTCGCTGGCACCTCCAGCGCATACAGCGCGCTATACGAAAGCGGCTTCTCGCGATACGAGTTGTCCGAGTGCCACACCACTTCGGCATCCCGCAGCACGCCGATCGGCACGCCATTGTCCAGCACGTTGGAGACGACGATGATCTCCGGGTGGGGCCGGGCCTTTTCCTTGCCGGTCCTTGCCAGGGGCGCGAAGTCGAGCTGGCCGAAGTGCCGGCCAAAAGCGATCAGCTCGGGATCGGTGAGCGTCTGCCCCCGAATCAGAATCACCAAGTGGTCGAGGATCGCGCGATAGACCTCCCGGAAGGCGGTTTCATCGAGCGCGGGGACGTCGCCGCAGCGCACCTCGGCGCCGAGCGGCACTTGCGCCGGAACGATCTGGATGCTGCGGGCGCTGGATGGCGTTATCGTCGTCTGGTCTTGCATTGCTCTCTCGGCTATGTATCAGCTTCCCCGCTTCGCCTTACCGGGGGGCTTGCCGCTCTTCAGATACCAGTCGAGAATCTGGTCCCCGGTCCAGAATACCACCCCCTTCTGCTTTTTCAAGCGCTCGAACACCGTCTCGAAATACTTGATGCGATGCGGCACGCCGGAAATATACGGGTGGACCGCGATCGCCATGATCTTGGCGCGCCGCTTCGATTCCTCGTATAACCGCTCGAAGTGATCCATGCAGCGGGTCACGAACTCCTGCGCCGCATGGTGCTGCACCATCATCATCGGAATATCGTTGAGTTCCACCGAATACGGCATGGCAACGACCGGCCCGTGCGCCGTCCTGATCTCGCACGGCTCGTCGTCGATCACCCAGTCGGCGATGTACTTGATGCCTGCCTCGGCGAGGTAATCCGGCGTATAGAAGGTCTCCGTAAGCCCCGGCCCGAGCCAGCCCACCGGCGCCTTGCCGGTGAAATCCTTGATCACCTTGACCGTCCGCCTGATCATCGCGCGCTGGTCGGGCTCAACATGAATCGGCTGCTGGTCGTAACAGTGGCCAACGAACTCCCATCCTGCATCGCGCGCCGCCTCCGCGACACGCCGGTAGTCCCGGCACGCGCGGGCATTGACGAAAAGCGACGCCTTGATCCCGAGCCCGTCGAGCACTTCCTTGAAACGCCAGAAACCGACCCGCATGCCGTACTCGTGCCACGCCCAGTGCGGGAAATCGGGCAATCGGGTGTTGTGCGTCGGCGGCGGCAGCTCCTGGCGCGGCATCGGCCGATTAATGTCCCACACCTCGACGTTGAGGACGGGCCATACCACCAGCCGTGCGCCGCCCGGCAGTTTCAACGGCGGACGGTCGACGATGGCCGAATATTCGAGACGCTTCGATGGAATCATCGTTTTTCCTTTCCTTTTGAGTTGTCGCGCGTTTCCTTCAGCAGTCTCATTATAAGTCGATTGAGATGCGGCTCACCCGGTCCTCAATCGCGCTGCGACGATTGCGATTGCCCCCCCCCCGGAGGGACAAGGTCAACGCGCTGATCGAGGAATTCTCGGCCGCGTTGTGACGATGCCTCGCCATAGCGCCTAAAATAGCACTATAGGCTATCTCAAAAATGTCCTTCCCGCGGAGGCGGGAACCCATACGGTGCGTCATCTTTTGTGTACCGCACTATGGATTCGTTTTCACGGGAATGACAGTGATAGGTGAGAGCGTCGCATTTTTGAGATAGCCTGTAGACTTATCGATGCTCGGTGTATATTCCAAAGGAGAGTGAAAAAATGGAAATCGCCCCTGACCAGTACCTGTACTTCACCCAGCCGGGATGAAGTAGCTGTCTCCGAACGAAAGAGTTTCTTTCGAAAAACGGAATTGATATGGTCGTGATCGACGTCCTCAACGACGCCGGTGGCCGCGAGCTTCTATTCAATAAGTACGGGCTGCGCAAGGTGCCCGTCCTCGCGAAGGGAGACCAGTACGCATTCGGTCAGATGCTCGAGCCGTTCGCGAAGTTCGTCGGCTTGCCCGTCCCCGGCGCTGACGGGCTGTCGCCGGAGCAGCTCTACCAGAAGTACGAAATGGTCTTCGCCGCGGGGCAGCGTTACGCTCGGCAATTTCCCACCGAGCGCTTCCGCGAGCGCGTAATCCCGCATCGGGAACGCCAGATCAGGACGCTATGTTTTCACGTGTTTCGGATCGGCGAAGCATTTCTGGAAACGTGGAATGGCGCGGAATACTCGGTGAAGATCGCCGACAATGAACCTCCCGATTCGATGCAGACCGGCGACGATATCGCTCGTTATGGCGCCGGCGTCTGGAAACGGTACGAAACGTGGTGGAGCGGACTGGAAGACCGCACGCTTTCGCGCGTGCTCAAGACCTATTACGGCGATACGATCGCTCACAGGGTATTCGAGCGTGTCACATGGCATTCCGCTCAGCACTGCAGGCAACTGATTGCGGTGCTGGAACGCATGGGGATCCAGCCCGACGGCCCGCTCACATCCGCAGATCTTGCCGGGCTCCCACTGCCGGAGCGGCTGTGGGAATGAGGAGATGAAGCACCGGACATTCGGCCGCAGCGGCATCAAGGTCTCCGAAGTCGTTTTCGGCGGCGGCGCGGTCGGCGGCATTCTCGTTCACAAGGACGACGCGACCAAGCGGGAAGCGATCCGCCGCGCGCTCGCAGGCGGGATCAATTGGATCGATACGGCCGCGCAATATGGCAACGGCAAGTCGGAAGAAGCGCTCGGCTGGCTGCTGCCCGAAGCCGGCGCGACGCCTTATCTCTCGACCAAGTTCAATCTCGATGTAGAGCATCTGAAAGACACCCCGGCGCAGATCGCGGAGCACCTCAAGGCAAGCCTCGCCCGGTTGAAGCGCTCATCGGTCGACCTGCTGCAGCTACACAACCGGATCGGATCGAAGCCCGGCGGCCGGGTGATGACGGTCGAGCAGATCCTCGGCAGGAATGGCGTGGCCGACGGGCTCGACCGGCTGCGCGAAAAGGGGTTGATCCGCCATATGGGCATTACCGCCCTCGGCGAGGCTGCATCCGTTTGCGAGGTGATCCGGAGCAAGCGATTCGATTCCGCGCAGGTCTATTACAACCTGCTCAATCCCAGCGCGGGCCGGCGCATGCCCAAGGCGTGGACCGGGCAGAACCTGGGCGGCATCATCGAGGCCTGTTGCGCCAGCGATGTGGCAGTGATGGCGATTCGTATTTTTGCCGCCGGAATCATTGCCACGGATGAGCGGACGGGACGCGAGAGCGTTCTCACCACGGACACGAGCGTCGCCGAAGACGAACGCAAGACGCGGGCGGTGTTCGGCGCGATCGGTACCGACCAGGGAACGCGCGCGCAGGTGGCACTCCGCTTCGTGCTGGCGAATCCGGATGTTTCGTGCGCCGTGATCGGCAGTGCGGAATTGCAACATATCGACGAGGCGCTGCAGGCGGCCGGGATGGGGCCGCTTCCACCGCATGTGCTCGCCCGTCTCGATGCGCTGTATGAGAGCGATTTCGGTCGCGTCTAGCCGTATCCAACTATTTCTGTTTAAAACTGACCCGGCGTTTTTGTTACTTGTCTCCCCGGCCTTTATCAAAACGGGCGCTCCGCGCCGAAGAAAATCAACTTCCCGGTTTGATGTTGGCAATCTTGACCACTTTCTGCCACTTCGCGACGTCGCGCTTGAGCACTTCGCGGAAGCGCTCCGGCGAGCCGCCGGCGGGCTCAATGCTGTCGCCCGCCATGTGCTGTTTCACGTCGGACAGTTGCAGGATGCGGCCGATCTCCCTGTTCCAGCGCGCGGCGATGTCCTTGGGCAGCGCCTTCGGGCCCAAGACAGCGTACCACTGCACAGCTTCATAACCCGGGACGGTTTCAGCCACGGTCGGGATTTCAGGCACGGCGTTGGAACGCTTGGCGGTAGTCACCGCAATGCCGCGCAGGCGGTTCGATTTAACCTGCGGGATCATCCCGGGCATGGTGGCGAAGATGAGCTGAATCTGCCCGCCGAGCAGGTCGCTCAGTCCGGCGCCGGCGCCCTTGTACGGCACGTGCGTCATCTTGACGCCGGCCATCTGGTTGAAGAGTTCGGTGACGAGGTGGGTGCTGCTGCCGGTGCCACCGGTGCCATAGTCAAGCTTGCCGGGATTTGCCTTGCCATACGCAATCAGTTCCTGGATGCTCGTGACGGGACCCGACGGATGGACCGTCACCACGTATCCAGACTCGCCGATCAGCGCGATCGGCACCACATCGTTCACCGGGTCGTAGGGTAGCTTATAGAGCGACGCATTCGTCGCGTAGCTAGCTGACACCAAGATCATGGTGTAGCCGTCGGGGTTCGCCCTCACTGCGGTTTCGGTGCCGATGGTGGCGCCGCCGCCGGGGCGGTTGTCCACCACTACCGATTGCTTGAAGGTCTCGCTGAGTTTCTGCGCCAGCATGCGCGCCACCCTGTCGATCCCGCCGCCGGCCGGGAACGGCACGATCAGCCGGATCGGCTTGGTCGGGTACTTCTGCTGGGCATGCACGCCGCCCGCCGCAAGCAGCAGTCCAAGAATCGCAGCCATCAGCAGGTAAGCTCGCATTGCGTCCTCCCTTGAAGTTGCCGTTGCGCTCTAACCAGGCTCCATGCCCTTCGCCTTGATCACCGTCGCCGCCTCCGGCGTGCGCAGGAAATTGACCAGCGCCTTCGATGCTCCGGCGTCCTTCGCGCCAGTCATGATGGCCGCCGATAAGACGATGGTTTCCTGAAGATCACCCGGCAGCGGGCCGACGAGCTCGATGCCGGCGACCGGAATAAGCTCATGGAAATGATGCACGCCGATCTCGGCCTTGCCGGTGGCAACCAAGAATCCAACCCCAGCCCCGGCGCCCCCCGTAAAGACCGCCTTCGGTTTCATCTCGTTGGCGATCCCCAAGCGATCGAGGACCTTGGCGAAATGGATGCCGCTCGCGCCGCCGCCCGCCGGACTGGGATAGGCAATCGATTTTGCGGCGAGCAGCGTGCGCTTCAAGGCTTCGGGCGACGCGATGTCGGGCTTAGGGGCGCCCTTGCGAACGGCCACGCCGAGGCCACGGGAACGGGCGATGACAGTCACGTTGCCCGCACTAGCCTTGCCGTCCTTCACGAAGCCATCGATCCCCTCCCGGGGAATGATGACGACATCGACGGTGTCGCCGCCCTGGACACGCTTTACGACTATGCCCAGGCCGGCGAACGTGATGGCGAGCTTGTGTCCGGTCGCGCGCTCGAACTTCGGCCCGAGGTCTTCCATGACCGTCTTCATCTGGTTGGAGCTCAACACCTTGACTTCAGCGGCTTGCGCCGCGATGCCGACCACCAACAGAAACATGAACACGATATTTGTTGCTGCGACAAGAAAACGCATCTTCATGGCATGCTCCTATGAGGCGGCCAACCTTCGGGCCTAACGTATCTGACACCACGACGCCGCGCTCGCGACGAGCCCGATCGATGCGGTCAGTACTACACCCACTCGAAACAATGTTGTTTTCATGAACATGCCCCCGGAATACCGTTCAGCATACAACGATAAGGTAACGAGCGCGCTTCGATGTTGACACTGCACCCTCGCCTCCGCAATCATCCGGTTTTACCTGCCCGTTGAATTGCGGTTAACAAGAATGGAACTGCGCGATATCGAATATTTCGCTGTGGTAGCCGAACACGGGCACCTCGGGCGGGCGGCGGAAGCGCTGGGGTTGAGCACGCCCGCACTCAGCAAGTGCTTGCGCCGCCTGGAACAATCCCTGCAGGCGAAATTGGTCAAGCGGACACCCAAAGGCGTCGAGCTGACCGCAGAAGGCTCTGCGCTGCTGTTGCACGTGCGCGAGCTTCGATTGTCGCTGCAGGATGTCGTGCGCGAAATTGCAGACCTGAGTCAGGGCCGGGTAGGACATTTGCTCATAGGCACAGGCCCAACCATTGCCGAAGACATGTTGCCGCCAGCATGCACCGCCCTGTTGAAGGACGCGCCAAAACTGTCATTGAAGATCAGCGTTTCAGACAACTATTGGATGTTGCCGGCGCTACGCAATGGAGAACTGGACATTATCGTCAACTACCTGCCACCGATGGTTCCCGAAGGCCTGGTCCAAGAGCACCTGATTTACGACGAGTACGTCGTTTGCGCCTCCGCCGATCATCGGCTGGCCAGCCAAGAAAAGGTGACACTCGCCGATCTTACTGGGGAACGGTGGGCGCTGACTGAGCAACTCTTGACGTCACAACAGTCGCTCCGTCGGGCGTTTCAGGACCGGGGCTTGCCTCCACCGCGGGTCGCGATCGAGACGCGCTCGGTGCGCCTCAAGCTCCGCAGCGTGGCTTCCTCCGACCTGCTCGACTTCACCTCAAGGCACGTTGTCCAGCAAGCCGCAAAGAGCTATCGCCTGGCAGTCCTTCCTGTCAAGGAACTGGAATCGACTTTTCGACGGTCGGTCGGCGTGATCTACCGCGAAGGCGGCTACCTCTCCCCTGCCGGCCGGCGGTTCATCGAGATTCTGAAAGCGACGGCCAAGGAGATCGGCGAATAGCGGCTGGCGGGATGCCAACCGTCTCTCACTTTAGGTTCCCCTGGCATATTTTCTGCATCTTCTGAAAAAGGGTGGCGCATGCTGACAGGCACCGTGCAATGGACGGCACAGGAACGCGTGATACACGGCAAGCCGGCGGCCGAAGCCGTCCGTACAGAGATCGAACGCATCGGTGCCAAGCGCGTGCTGCTGCTCACGACACAATCGCTTACAAATGGCCGGCTGATCCGGGACGTAACCTCGGCCTTGGGCGATCGCTGCGTGGGCAAGTTCGACGCGATACGCGCCCATTCGCCGCGTGAAGCCGTGATCGCCGGTGCCGAGCTCGCACGCGGGGTCGAGGCGGACCATCTGCTCGCCGTCGGCGGCGGCTCGGTGACCGATGCGACCAAAACCATGCTGCTCGCACTGTGGCGCGGAATACGCGACGTCGAGGCATTGTCAGCGCTGGCGCCGAAGCGCGGCGCGGCACCCCTGACGTCGCTCGACTCCGATCGGATGCGCATGACGGCGGTGCCAACGACTTTGTCCGCCGCCGAATTCGGCAGCAACGCAGGCATCACCGACGTCCAGCGCAAGATCAAGCTGTCGTTCACCCATCCCCTGATGGCGCCCATTGCCGCGATACTCGATCCGGCAGCGACGCTCGAAACGCCGATGGAACTGATGCTCTCGACCGGCATGCGCGCAATGGATCACGCGGTCGAGCGCTGGTGCTCAGTCCGGCCGCATCCGCTCTCCGACGGCCTCGCGCAGCAGGCGATGGCGATGCTCGCCAGCAACCTGCCGGCAATCAAGGCGCGCCCCGACGACCTGGAACCGCGCCTCGCCTGCCAGCTTGCGGGTTGGCTCACGCAGGTATCCAATGCACCCGGCGTGCCGAACGGTGCGAGCCATGGCATCGGCTACATACTCGGAGGCTACGCGGGCGTCCCGCACGGCATCACGTCCTGCGTCTCCCTTGCCGCCACGCTCGAGTGGAACGAGCCCGTCAATGCCGAACGTCAGCGGGCCGTGGCCGAGAAACTTGGGCGCCCCGGCGCACGACCCTGCGACGCGATGCGGGATTTCGTGAGGTCGCTGGGTTTGCCTACCCGACTCGGCGATATCGGCATAGGCGCGGACCGGATCCCGGAGCTCGCACGCCAGTACGACGGCACCGGTCCGATCGCGGCCA
>JACQOK010000443.1 GCA_016202565.1 Betaproteobacteria bacterium
CCTATTTCGACACCGAGGATTACCGCATCGGCTACGATGCCTTCATCAACAAGAAAAAACCGAAATTTACAGGCCGTTAGAAACTATCGAACCGCCAAGACGCCAAGACCGCCAGGAAAAACCAGTTCGAGAAAATTTATCAGAACATCGAATCCAAAAATTCAAAAGCAGGCCTTACTACGTTGGACCTTTGCATTTTCGGCTTCTCTTGGCGGCCTTGGCGTCTTGGCGGTTCGATAGTTTTTAACGGCCTGTAAATTTCGGTTTTTTCCCATTGATAAAGGCATCGTAGCCGATGCGATAATCCTCGGTGTCGAAATAGGCGAAGTTCTCCTCGATCTCGGCCGCCGTCAGCGGCGCCGGCTGCGGCGCGAGCCGCCGCACGAACCGCTTGTGCCAGCGCGCTACGAGCGGCGCGCCCTCCGCGATGCGTTGCGCCGTTGCATAGGCTTCATTCTCCAGCTCCGCATCGGCTACGACCCGCGTGAGCAGCCCCTTGGCAAACGCCTCCTGTGCGTTCCACACGCGCCCCTCGATGAGGATTTCCAGCGCGACTGCGCGCCCCGTGAGCGACAGCAGCGCGGACAGTTCATCGTGGGCAATGGCAAACCCCAGGCGGTTGATCGGCACGCCGAAACGACCGGACTCGCCCGCGAGGCGCAGATCGCACTGGCACGCGATTTCCAGGCCGCCGCCCACGCACGGCCCGTGAATCATCGCGACCGTCGGATGCCGGCATTCTCCCACCGCCTTGAGTGCGCCGAAGACCAGCTCGCGGTGATAGCGCTTTCCCTGCTCGATGTTATCGCGCACCTGTGCGAATTCCGCGATGTCGGCGCCGGCGGCGAACGCCTCCTCGCCTGCCCCGCGCAACACGATGCAGCGCAAGTCCTCGTCCGCGGCAAGCGAATTCATGACGCGCGCGAGTTCCCGCCACATCGCGACCGTCAGCGCGTTGAGCTTGCCGGCATTGCTCAAGCTGACCGTGGCGATGACCCCGTCGCGCTCGACGAATACGCTTCCGCTCATACTGTCTCGTAAAAATGGGCGACAACCCATTTGCAACACAAATCTCCCCTCTCCCGTTCCGGGAGAGGGGTCGGGGGTGAGGGCTGGCGGCTCGAAGCGAAGGTATCAGCAGGAGTCACGACCGTGAACGTTCAGCAAGAGGGCGCCATTTTATACGAACTCACGCCAAGAGGCCGCGCACCTGGCCGGCGGCGACCACCGCGAGGACGCCGGTGATGACGCCGATGAAAAGATTCCTGCGGCTCGCGTAAAAAGCGATGAGCGCCAGCGCGCACGCCAGCAGGCGATCCGCGAGCAGGCTTTGCGCCAGCAATCCGGTCGGCATCACGAGGATGCGCATGACGAGACCGGCGATCATCGCGTAGGCAACGCACGCGACCCAGTTGAACAGTTCGCTCTCGACCCGGATGCGCCCGGAGAGGACCACCCCCAACCCGCGCCAGATGTAGGTTGCGCCGGCGGCTGCGAGCACCAGGAGCCAGAGTTCAGTTTGTACGTCCATTCATCCTATGCCTCTTGTGGATCAGGTAGGCGAGCGTGCCGCCGATGAGTCCTCCCAGCAGCACGCTCCACTGCGGACTCATCATGTGGACCAGCGGACCGGCGAGCGCGCCGCAGGCGAGCGCCCATGCCGCCAGCGCGGTGCGCGCATCTCCGATGAGGATCACGAAAAAATAGACCGGCGCCAGGAATACGAAGCCGAGACGCAGCGGCGCGGGAAACCCACCGGCCATGAAGTAGCCGGCCGCCGTGGCGAGAATGCTGACGCCCCAGCACGCGGCGGCGAATCCGAAGAAATACGGAAAGCGCTCCTCCCGCGGCATTTCAGGGCAGGAACGCATCGCCCACGCCCATCCGGTCATCGAAATCAGCTGGGCCGCCACGTAGACGCTGGCCCGTGAGTAACGCGGATGACGGATTACCGGCATGAGAGATATTGTCATGGGCAGGAAGCGCGCGCTGGTGAGCATGACCGCCAGCACGGTGAGATAAGCCGGCGCACCGCTCGCGTGCATTTCCAGCAGCACGATCTGTCCCGGCAGCGCCCAGATGCCGGCGGTGCAAACGAGCGCGAGCCAGAGGCTGAAACCGTATTCGAGCGCGAAGGCGCCGAATCCGACCATGCCGGCGGCCACCACCGCTGCGGGCACCCCGAGCGCATCCTGCAAGCCGCTCACGAAAGCGGCAGAGACGAAGCCGGTGCGCGGACGATCGCGGGTTGACATGCCGTGGGGGGAGAGTTACCGTGCAAAAAAATCAATCGAATCCGGGGAGTGTAATATCTCTGCCTGTCATCGCCAATGGAGGAAACCGCATGAAACGCCTGTTGCTCACCGCCGCTTTGGGATTCGCCGCCACCGTACACGCGCAGGACTACCCATCCAAAGCAATCAACATCACCGTGCCGAATCCGCCCGGCGGGATGAACCAGATTCATGCGCAGCCCTTGTCGGCGGTGCTCGAGAAGCTCGCCAAACAGCCGGCGCCCGTGATCAACAGGCCGGGCGGAACCGCGGCCGTGGGCACCGCCTACGTGGCCAATCAGCCGGCCGACGGCCATAACATTCTGGTGACGACGCCGAATCTTTACCTCGTGATCGAAAAAGACAAGCTCTACGGGATCAAGACGCCATTTTCGCTCGACCAGATTGCGCTCGTCGCGTTGATGAGCGCCGATCCGCTGATCATGGTGGTTCACCCTTCCATGCCGGTGAAATCCCCGAAAGAGCTGGCTGCGATCGCCAAGTCGAAACCCAACGAGATCGTTTTCTCGTCGTCGGGCCCGTACGGTATCACGCACACGCCTACGGCGATGTTCCTGGATGCGGCAGGCGTCAAGATGCGGCACCTGCCCACCACCGGAGGCGGCCCTGCCATCTTGCAGGTGCTGGGCGGTCACGCCCAGGTCACCGGCGGCGGTCCCGCGGCGATCTATGCCCATGTGCAATCCGGCAAGCTGCGCGCGATCGCGAGTTGGGGTACCAAACCTCATCCGGCGTTTCCCAAACTGCCGACGCTGCAGTCCCTGGGTTACAAGGACGTGGAAGCGTACCTGTGGGTGGGTCTCTTCACCACCGCAGGCGTGCCGGAGGCGACCTTTACCAAGATGCGCGAGCTGATCGGCAAGGCGGCGAACGACCCGAGTTTCAAGAAGGCACTGGAGAACGTTCACGTTGTGCCGGACTACCGGGATGCGCCGGAATTCAGGAAGTTCTTTGACGCCGACTACCAACGCATGGCGGCGGCGATCAAGAAGATCGGCAAGCTGTGACGCAGCCCATGAAGATCAAACATATCGAACCGATCGCCGTGAACCTCCCCATGGTGAAGCCGGTCAAGATGTCGTTCGAGGAGGTGAAAAGTGCGAACAACGCGCTGGTGCGGCTCGAAACCGACGATGGAATCGTCGGCTGGGGTGAGGCCGCCTCGGCCCCGACCATGACCGGAGAGACGCTCGCGAGCATGGTGGCGGCGGTGCGCTATCTCGCGCCCCTGCTCGAAGGCATGCCCGCTGACAGCCCCGGTGATATCGCCGCGGTGATGAGCCGCGCTCACTGTTATCTCTACGGCAACCACGCGGCCAAGTCGACGATCGAAATGGCGCTCCATGACGCGCTGGGGCGCGCCACCGGAAAGCCGGTCTGTGAACTGCTCGGCGGCAAGCGGCGCGACCGCGTCCCGGTGCTGCGCTTGATCGGCACCGGCAGCGCTGCCGGCGACATCGAGGAGGCGAAACGCAAGAAAGCTGAAGGTTACGTCGCTTTCAAGGTCAAAGTGGGTGTCGCCGATCCGCTCGCGGACGCCGAGCGCACGCGCAAGGTGTGCGCGGCGTTGCGCAATGGCGACCTGCTGCTCTGTGCCGACGCCAACCAGGGCTGGAATGCGGAGCAGGCGATTGCCTACGTGCGCGCCGTCGAGGACGCGGGGCTCGCATTTTTCGAGCAGCCGGTCGCCGGGGACGACCTCGAAGGGATGGCCCGCGTTGCGCGTGCGAGCCGCATCAGGATCGGCGCCGACGAAGGCTTGCACTCGATCGAGGACCTGCGCCGCCATCACGAACGGGGCGCCGCGCACGGTGGCAGCCTCAAGACCATCAAGCTGGGCGGTATGAAGCCGGTCCATGATGCAGCGTTGCTGTGCGAAGAACTCGGCATGCAGGTCAACCTCGCGAGCAAGATGGCGGAAACCGGTATCGGCACCGCCGGGGTCCTGCATCTCGCCGCCGCCGTTCCGTCCGTCAACTGGGGGGTGAGCCTCACCAACCAGTATCTGGTCGACGATGTAATCGTGCGGCCGCTCGACTTCTCAAACGGTCACGCAAGAGTGCCGGCCGGTCCGGGGCTCGGAATAGAAGTCGACGAAGCCAAGGTGCGCCGCTACGCCGTTGAACGGTGAGCGGTTAGCGGTTAGCGGTTAGCGGTATCGTAGCCCGGAAGGAGCGAAGCGCATTCCGGGAACAACGTTTTTCTTTTGGGGGCCTTCGTTCCCGC
>JACQOK010000444.1 GCA_016202565.1 Betaproteobacteria bacterium
CAGCAGGCGGAGGTACAGCCGGCCGCCGACGGTCCGCGCGTCCGTCAGGACGACTACCGTCGGAGCGAACGCAATCACGTCTTTCAGGACGTCGTCCACCGCGGACTGGACCGCGCGCTTGAGCTGCGTCGCGTCCTCGACGCCCGCGAGTGACACCGACGTCGTCACTTCGGCGACATATGCCGAAGCGGGTGTCGCGAGCCATACGAGGAAAAGCACCATGCCTGCGATCGTGAGCGTCTTCATCTCGTCCTCCTCTCCGGCCTCGGTTCGGGCATTTCGCCCTCGCGACCTCCTCAGCGACTCATCCGTAGGACGGAAGGCGTCTCCAGCCGGATTCGTGCGGGCGTGGCGCGGGGCTGCGGCGAATCCTCCTCCCCGCGCGTCCGCTCTTACGGATGTGGACGACGACATCCGACTGGCGTCCCATGAGGCGATCGAGGCGAGGCCCGGGTGGAGCGAGACCCTGGTCGCTCTCGAGAAGCTCGAGAACGGGCTGCACAAGGTCGATGCCGCCTTGGACCGGCTCCGCGCGGACCTCGCCGTGCTCGGGCGGGAGCTCGAGGCGGCGGCCGAGGGACAGAATTCACGGGCGAACATGGCGCGGGAGCCGGGCAAGGTGCCGCACTCGCCGGTCACCATCCCGTCACGCCAACGAGCGGTCGGCGGCTAACGGGCAAAAATACGGGTGATCGCCTGTGCCGTCGCGTCCTTGTACGGCGCTTGCGCCACGAGTGTCGGCCGGGATTCGGACAATCGCAACGCGCTTTTCGATCGGGACATCTCGTGCGAGACGTGCCGTCAGTCGATCCCGCGAATCCTCCGTCCGGCTCACACCCGTCGTAGATGTGACGCGTCGACAGCGAAAGAAGGGAGGACAGCGTCATGAGACGGTTCATTCTCTTGGTGGGGTTGATCGGGTTCGCCATCGGCGCGAGCGGCTGCGCTACAGGTCCGCCGCAACCGAGGGTGTACGACCCCGCCAGGGGCCAGAGCGCCGAGCAGGTGGTGCACGACCAGGCGGAGTGCCGGGCGTGGGCAACGCACCAAACCGGCTTCTATGAGAGGACGTACGCAGCGTGCATGGGATCGCGCGGATACAAGCTCAACTAGCCCCACGCCTCGGGATCTGGGTCCGACCGTCGGGATGTCTCTCACGGAGTAGCCGATGTGACCGGGCCCACGATCAGGAGCGAGGCAACAAGATGTCCCGGGTCATGACCCTTGTCGGATGAGATCAGCCGGATGCGGGCTCGTCCCCCGGAGCTCTTGCCAACTGGCGACACGATCCCCGGGAGCGATCACGGCATCGAGGGCGCCTGACCGCTGGATCCTCCCGGCGTAAAGGGCGGGTGCCGGACGTCTATCGAGCCGTCCAGCGCACCGTCCTCTCGCCGGACGTGAGGACGACTTCGGGCTCTCCATCGACGATGCCGATCATCACTCGCGTGGTGCCCTTCTTGTCGTTGAGGCCCATCACAGGCCGCCCATCACCGGCGAGGCCGAATGACGCATAAGGCGTCCCAGTTCCATCGACCACGACGAATCGCTGCGCCGCGACGATTGGAGGACCGGATGGCGCGAGTCCCATGAACAGCAGCAGAGCGGCGACCAGGACAGCCAGCGCTCCGAACGCCCTCCACAAGCGTATCTGCCGCTCGAGTCGATCGAGACGTTCCATTACGGCATCAGGCATTGGCGCTCGCATGATGTTCTCCATTGCCATGGACCGGCCTGCTTTCCTCCCTGTGTGCGCACTGCCGTAAGACGGGCGGGACCGCGAGCAGGATTCGTGGAAGAGATGAGTCGGGAATCGTTCCTGTCACCGCCGCCGTCCTATAGCCGACTCATGGCTCCACCTCGCCTTGCTCTCGAGCAACGTGCCGCACATCGCGCCCTCCGGCCCGGCGGCACTGGACCGATTCTCCTCCAAGAGGGAGCACGGAAAGGAGGTGAACCGAATGATCCCCAAGCTTGTCACGGTGGCATCCGTTGCTGCTCTGCTGACGCTGGCCGCGGGTACGGACGCGATGGCGCAGAAAGCGAACCCGTGCGCCGCGAAGAACCCGTATGCAGCCAATCCTTGCGCGGCCAAGAACCCGTGTGCGGCCAAGAATCCGTGTGCGGCGAAGAACCCGTGCGCCGCCAAGAATCCCTGCGCAGCCAAGAACCCGTGCGCGGCCAAGAATCCGTGCGCGGTCAAGAAGAAGTGGTAGCGCGCTCTTGATGCGCTCGGGCGGGGCCGTCCGCTTGAGGGGCGGTCCCGCTCCTTCGACGTCGAATGCGGGCCTTGCGCTTGCGGCTGATCTCGCGAATCGTTCACGGCACGTCGGTCCGTCTTATGGCTGCTCGAGACGCGATGTTGCAAGGGCTCGAGCGACGACTGCACATACCAAGCGGACCTCGTCATCGACGGCACCGACGCCAGGTCGCGTCGTGACGAGGTTCCGCGAAGACTCGAACGAGAGGGAACGATGCCGCACATCCAGGTGACGCTCGTCAGGGGACGGACAAAGGAGCAGAAGCGATGGATCGCAGAGTGCCTCACGGCGGTGCTCGCGCGGTCTGCTCCAGGCGCGTGCGAGTACTCTCACCGAAGCGGCGGAGCGATGGGGTATGGTCACGTTAGGACGCCACCGTGCGAGGCCGAGACGGGCTCATCGAACGGCCCATCGGTCTCGTTAAGAGGCGCACAAGCAGCGTCCACGTCTCACTGCCGCACACCGGACACGCCGACGTCCCAAGCTCGAAGCACTCCTCGCAATCGAGACAGAGTGCGGCCTGGCGAAGCGACAGATGCCGACGGGGCGAGACTTTCACAGCGTTGCTAATCATTGCGCGCCACCGAGATGTTTCGAGCAGTCTCATCGCGGCCTCCTTGGCTGTGTTTGCCACGTTCGTCTCCGATCGGCCCTTCGTCGATCAGAGGCGAGAGAGCCGCGGCGCAGGCGGCGAGGGCGTCCCGCTCGGCCGTGAGGCGGGGACGACGCCGGGTATCTGGTTGCCTCTGGCGTACATGCACTGCTGATAGGCGATGTCGTACCGATCCTGCACGGACCGACCCGACGCCCGACCCGCGCCCGCGCCGATCCCCGCGCCGGGGCCAGAGCCGGCGTCACCCGGCTTCGTCTCGGCTTGCTGGGCCGCCCACTGCCTGCAGACCAGATCGTCGCGCTGGAACTCCTCGAAGGGCTTGCCGACGCCGGGAAGCACCATCACGTTCGGCACGGTCGTGCAGCCGCTCAGCGACACGAGCGTCCCGAGAAGGAG
>JACQOK010000048.1 GCA_016202565.1 Betaproteobacteria bacterium
GGCAGCGCACCACGCAGTTGTAGCACGAGGTGCACATCCACATCGAGTCCGAGCTCAGCACCTGTTCGCGCTTGCCGGCGCGGATCATCATGAAGATTTTCTGCGGCGAGTGTTCCCAGTGCGCGCCGAACGGGCAGGAGCCGGCGCACACGCCGCACTGCATGCACATCTTGACCCATTCGCCTTCCTCGACCCGCTCCTCGACTTCCTTCAGGAAGTCGTTGCGGTACTTGGCAAGCGCCTGCTGGTTGAGGTCGGTCACTGTCGTTCACTCCCGGTAATGGGTAATGGGCAATGGGCAATGCGTGAGCCCCACCCTGACCGTCGTCCGGCCATGGGCACGTGCTGCGGGACAACGCGTGCTTTTAAACTCATTACTAATTCCACATTACCAATTACCCATTACCCATCCCCCATCACCCATTACTGCTCTCAGGCGAATCCTTTCATCGGGCTCATGCCGATCTTCTCGATCACCTTCGCGTAATCGTTGATGAGCTGCGGCACGCGCTCGATGTCGGTGATCGCCACTTCGTACGTCGCCACCCGTTCGGTCTCCAGCGCCATCTGTTTCAGCGTGTCGTCAATTTTTCCCATGCGGTAGCTGGCGAGCTCCGAGCCCTTCACGAAATGACACTGATAATCGTCGCCGTGCTTGCAGCCCATCATCATCACGCCATCGTAGCCGGAGTTCAGCGCGTCGGTGATCCAGATCGTGTTGACCGAACCCAGGCAGCGCACCGGGATCGTGCGCACGAACGCGCTGTAGGCAAGCCGCCGCATGCCCGCCATGTCGAGTGCCGGATAGGCGTCGTTCTCGCAGGCGAGGACGAGGATGCGCGGTTTTTCGGAGAATTCGTCGGGAATGTCGACCGCCTTGATCTGGGCGCCGACGGTGTCGACCGAGTAGTTCTCGAAGGAAATGACGCGCACCGGGCATGCGCCCATGCACGTGCCGCAGCGCCGGCAGCGCGATTCGTTGAATACCGGGTAGCGTTTCTCGTCCTCGTCGATGGCGCCGAACGGGCACTCCACCGTGCAGCGCTTGCACTGCGTGCAGCCTTCGAGCCGCACGATGGGGAAGGAGAGGTCGCCCGATCGCGGATGCGCGGCGCGCCCGAGTTCGGCGTTTTCCGCGGCCTGGATCGCTTTGAGCGCCGCTCCGGTCGCGTCCTCCATCGCCTGCGCGATGTCCATCGGCCGGCGCACCGGGCCCGCAGTGTAAATGCCGGTACGCCGCGTTTCGTACGGGAAGCAGATGAAATGCGAATCGGCGAAACCCCATTTGAGCTGCGGCAGATCGCGTCCCTGCCGGTATGTGAGGTTGAGGATGGACACCGGCTTGACCTCGCCCTTGTCCTGCGCTTCGGGCGGCAGATCGATGTTGACGCCGGAATTCGGCACCTGGCCGGTGGCGAGCACCACGAGGTCGACTTCGGAAATCGCCACGTCTTCGTCGAGGATGAGATCCCGGAAGTGGACCTTGCAGGTGGCGCCGTTCGGCTCGACTCCGGTGCCCTTGCCCTTGGTGAAGATCACGCCCTTCTTCTGCGCGCTGCGATAGAAGTCCTCGCCGTTGCCCGGCGTGCGCAGATCCGTGTAGATCACGACGGTATCCACCTCCGGATTCGCGTCCTTGAAGTACATCGCCTGCTTGATCGAGGTGTTGCAACAGAAGCCCGAGCAGTAGGGCAGGTGCTTGCCGGTCTCGTCCCGCTGTCCTGCGCACTGCACGAAAGCGACACTCTTTACCTCACCGCCGTCGGAGGGCCGGCGAATCGGTTCGCCTTTTGCCGCGGCTTGCCTGGCGAGCCGTTCGAGCCCCGCCTGATCCACCACGTTCGGCGACTTGCCATAGGCGAATTCGGGCAGCTTGGTTGCGTCGTAGGTAGTGAAGCCCGAGGCCTGCACGATGGCGCCGACCTCCTCGGTGAGACCGCTGCCGGATTCGGTTGATATTTCCACGGTGAAGCAGCCTGGCGCACCGCTGGTCTTTGCGATGACGGAATTGAGATGGACCTTGATGCGCTTTTCGGACCCGACGGCGGCGATCATCTGCTCGACGCCGGTGTCCGCGGGGTCCGCATAGGGCTCACGGAAGGCGACGCGCTTCCACAGTTTCGCCGCCCAGCCGCCGAGCTGCCGCTCTTTCTCGATCAATACGACTTCGTAGCCGGCTTTCGCGGCCTCGAGCGCTGCCGTCATGCCGGAAACGCCTCCGCCCACCACCAGGATTCGCTTGTTGTGCCCGACGTTGGGGTTTCCTGCCGGCACCTTCATCTTTTTCACTTCAGCGCACCCCATGCGCACGAAATCGTCCGCCATTTCCTGCGTGGTTTCCTTTGCCTCGGGCGTGTCCGGCTGGCTCCAGATCACGCCTTCGCGGAGATTGGCGCGCGCGACTGCGACCGTCGGAAACTGGAATGCCTCGGTCTTCGACCGCCGCGAACAGGCGGCGATCATGACATGCGTGACGCCTTCCTTCTCGATGTCGTCGCGAATCGTCTGCACGCCCGTGGCGCTGCACAGGAACTCGTGGCTGCGCACGAGGTTCATCTTGCCTTCGCGCTCGGCGATCTTCGCCGTCTGCGGCGCGTCGATGCGCTCGCCGATGCCGCAGCCACGGCAGATATAAGCCGCGGTCTTCATTTCTGCCATGTTATGTCTCCGCCCTTGCAACTTTGTTGACGACTTGTATCGCGCGCAGCGCCGCCGCGGTGGCGCTTTGCACGGACCGGTTCACGTCGAGCGCATTGGTGGCGCAGCCGGCGCCGAATAGCCCACTGCCTTCAGGCGAGGACTCGATGAAGCCGCTCGAGTCGGCGATGATCTCGGCCGGGATGTCGGCAGCATTGACGGAAGGTTCCATGCCGATCGCCAGCACTGCGAGATCGTGGCGGGTCTCGTAGCGGTGGTAGCCCTCGGTGTCCACGCCGTGGAGGATGACATCACCGGTCTTCTGGTCCTCGGTGATGCGCGCGACCTTGGACTTCACGAATTTCACCGTGGCATCCGCGCGCACCCTGGCGTAGAAGTCCTCGAAACGATCGATCGCGCGGATATCGATGTAATAGATCGTCGAGCGGCCCTGGTCACCCCACGCCTCGCGCACGTAGCTCGTCTGCTTGAGAGAAGCCATGCAGCAGATCCGCGAGCAGTGGCGCAGGTGATTCTCGTCGCGCGAGCCCGCACACTGGATGAACGCGATGTCCTTGGCCTCTTTACCGTCGGAGGGCCGCAGGATCCTGCCGCCGGTGGGGCCGTGCGGATCGGCAATCCGCTCGAACTCGACACTGGTGATCACGTTGGCGAACCGGTCGTAGCCGTAAGGCTGGATGCGGGCTGCGTCGTAGGGCTGCCAGCCGGTCGCCCAGATCACCGCCCCCACCTTCAGCTCGATCGTCTCTTCCTGCATCGTGAGATCGATCGCGTCGTACTTGCAGGCGGCCTTCGCCTTTTCCGCGTCGGGCGTGCCGATGATCGATGGATGGAGGACGTACCGCTGGGGATACGCCATGGCGTGCGGAAGATAGGCCGCCTTCATTTGGTTCAGGTTGTAGTTGAAGGGATTCTCGACCGTCGCCTGGACCGCCTCCGCGCAGGCGCCGCAGGCCGTGCAGTTCTCGTTGACGTAGCGCGGGCTGATCTTGATTGTCGCCGTGTAATCGCCGCGGCTGCCGCTGATCTTGACGACCTCGGCCAGCGTGAGCACCTTCAGTCGCGAATTCGCCTTGAGGCGGCGCAGGTTGATCTCGAACCCGCAGGTGGGATGGCAAAGCTTGGGGAAATAACGATAGAGCAGGGTGGTGCGCCCGCCAAGTGTGGGACTTTTTTCCGCCAGTACCACGTCCTTGCCGCACTCGGCCGCCTCGAGCGCTGCGGTAATCCCGCTGATGCCCCCGCCGACCACCAGAATCGTCTGGTTGGTCGCAACTACTCCAGTCATCGGCGCTCCTCAGGGTTTCAAAGTGAAATGATACCTGAGTTCGCCCGGGACAGAGCGCTCGATCACCGGGCCGGTATATTCAAGAATTTTATGCGCCGATAGACAAATCCACGTTATTGCCGCGTTCCACTATTGATTCTCGTGCAAATGGGTGAAAACCCATGCGCACCACTGATCGGACATCACGCGTTGCGCTTCCTTCCGCGCGAATTCCATGAGGGTCCCTGCGACCAGAGAGTTCCTCGATAGACGAACTACCAATAAGGTCCAAGTGGGAATCCTTCGGCATCGAGCGTCGTCACTCGGCAACCGCCGCCAGCAACAGGGCGAGCAGTGCGGCGAGCGCAGCCGGAATGCCGTAGCGCTCGTACTTCGACACCGCGTCACCGGCGATCACCTCGACCGGAACCGGAGTCAGTTCGAGCACCTTGTTCGTCACGGAATTCTCGACCAGCCTGGTTAGCGAGTTCTTGCGCGCCGTGCTCAACACGATCTGGTCGCAGCGCAGCCGGCGGGCCGTGTCAGCGATGCATTTTGCCTTGTCTCCCACCTCGATGTGCACCGAGTAGGGAATGCCGAAGCTGTCGAGCATCTGCCTGATCGGGCGCAGCGCTTTTTCGGCTTGGTCGCGGTGGTAGTCCTGGCGGTTCTTACTGCTGACAAAGCTCGCGATGTCCCGGTTGAACGGCGGCTGTACGTTCAGCAGATGAACTTCCATCGCCGTGTTGTTCATGAACTGCTTGATGACATGCCTCACAGCGAACTGGCAATTGGAGGAACCGTCGACGGGGACGAGTACCTTAAGCATGGTGTTCCCTCCTGTAAGTTGCGACGAGACGGATGCGTGGGTTGCGCGCCGCTGCGCGAAGCCGGCAACAGGTGTACCAACCAGAGGAGCTGGCCTTATGCCTGTCTGTTTTGCCGTCCTCTTCCGGAAGTAAACCTTGACCAGTTCCATGGCAATCGGCGAGGCGAAGAAAAAGGGGAACATGAAAAGCCAGTCGTTCAGCGTCAGCGGCACCGTGTCGAAGAAAGGCCTCAGGAACGGTACGTAGACGACCGCCAGGACCAGTAAGAACGAAGCCAGCACCGCCCAATTCATCCACTTGTTCGAAAACACGCCAATGTAGAACACGCTGTGGTACTCGGAGCGCGCGGTATAGGCCCGGATCAGCTCGGAAGTGCACAGCGTAACGAAGGCAATGGTCTGCGCCGCCTCGAGGTGGCCGGGATAGCGCTGCAAGCCGAACGTGAACGCCAGCAATATGGCGATGGCGTCGACGCCGGCGATGACGCCGATGCCGATTGCCATGTCGCGGTTGATGACCGGCTCCTTCGGCGGTCGCGGCTGATGCTTCATGATGTCCGGATCGCCCTTCTCCATGCCCAGCGCGAGTGCGGGAGCGCCGTCGCTCACGAGGTTCAACCACAGGAGATGAACCGGCCTCAAGGGAATGGGCAAGCCGAACAGCATCGAGCCGAATATGATCAGGATTTCCCCGGCATTGCAGGCGAGCAGAAAGTATACGAACTTGCGAATGTTGGAATAGATGATTCGCCCTTGCTCGATAGCCGACACGATGCTGGCAAAATTATCATCGGTGAGGACCATGTCCGCCGTTTGTTTCGACACGTCCGTACCGGTGATACCCATCGCGACACCGATGCTCGCGCGCTTCAGCGCCGGCGCGTCGTTCACGCCGTCGCCGGTCATCGCCACCACGTGATCGCGCGCTTTCATCGCGTCGACGATCCGCGTCTTGTGCAGAGGCGAGACCCGGCAACACACCTGCAGCTTGTCGGCTCTGGCCGCCAATTCCTCGTCGCTCAGCTTCTCGATTTCCGGACCGGTCAGCACCAGGCCGCCCGGGGTCAGGATCCCGATCTCCCTCGCGATCGCCTCGGCCGTTTCCTTGTGATCGCCGGTTACCATGACGCTTTTCAGCCCGGCCCCATTCGCCACTTTCACCGCGTCCACGACCTCCGGTCGCGCGGGGTCGATCATGCCCAGCAGCCCGACAAAGGTAAGTTCCTTCTCTATCGTCTCGGGGGTGCAGCTTGCGGGGGCTCCGTTCAACGGGCGATAGGCCACGCCCAGCACCCGCAGCGCGTTGCTCGCGAGATCGCGATTCTGATCGAGGATCTCCTTGCGCTTCGCTTCGGTCAGAGCAACGGGCTGCCCCGACTCCTGGAGCTGGCTGCAGAGGTCCAGCAGGACATCGGGTGCGCCCTTGACGAAGGCGAAATGCTGCGGATAGCGGAAGGTCGTGTCCAAAGCCCGGCCGTGAGCGCCGTCGGGGCTATGGATCGTCGTCATCCGCTTTCGGTCCGAGTCGAACGGAATCTCCTGGATCCGGGGCATCGCCTTTTCCAGGTCGGCGTGTTCGAGTCCGGCTTTTGTGGCTACGACAACCATTGCGGCTTCCGTGGGGTCGCCGATAATCTGCCACGACCGTCTGCCCGCTTCGTCCGTTCTTTCCCCCAGTTTTGCATCATTGCAGAGCAACGCCCCGTGCAGAAGCACAGCAGCGTCCGGATCGGTGCGCGTATCGAAGGGCTTGCCATCCAGGGAGAACTGCCCGCTCGGGTTGTATCCTTCTCCCGTAACCCGGAACCGCTTGCCCCCCACCCACCCCTGTACGACGGTCATTTCGTTCTGGGTCAGCGTGCCCGTCTTGTCGGAGCAGATGACGGTCGCGCAGCCCAGCGTTTCCACGGCAGGCAGTTTTCGAATCAGGGCGTGGCGCTTGACCATCTGCTGCATCCCCAGCGCGAGACAGATGGTCACGATCGCCGGCAGACCCTCCGGGACGGCCGCGATGGCGAGACTCACGGCGGTCATGAAGAGATTGATGATGTCCTTCTGCTCGCCCTGCAGGTAGTTGAGAAACCCGATAGTAAAGATATCCGTCAATTTCGTGTCGCGGATGAGGCCGTAGACAAAGACGAACGCGCAAATGGCGATGGTGACCGTGCCGAGCACCTTGCCGAGATGCTGGAGCTTCTGCTGCAACGGCGTCGCTTCGTCCTCGTAGGACTGGATCATCTCGGCGATCAGGCCGATCTGGGTATTCATGCCAGTCGCCGCCACCACCCCTTTGCCGCGGCCATACGTCGCCATCGTGCTCATGAATGCGGAATTCTTGCGGTCGCCGAGCGGTACGTCCTTGTCCACGACCATCGCAGCCTTCTTCTCCACGGGTACAGACTCCCCCGTCAGCGAGGCTTCCTCCACCTTGAGATTGACGCTTGAAACCAATCGCAAGTCGGCGGGAATGTAGTTGCCCGCTTCGAGGAGAACGATATCGCCCGGCACGAGCTCCCGGCTTGGAATTGCTACCTGCTCACCGTCGCGGATGACTTGTGCATTGGGGGCCGCCATCTTCTTTAGAGCCGCGAGGGCCTGTTCCGCCTTCGATTCCTGTATGACGCCGACCACGGCATTCAGCACGACGATGATCATAATGGCTATCGAATCGACCCACTCCCCGAGCGCGAGCGCGATGAGAGCCGCGACGATAAGGATGATCACCAGGTAGTTGTTGAACTGACCCCACAGCAGTGCGAGAAAGCCCGGGCGGGGCTTCTCCGTGAGTTCATTGGCGCCAAGCTTCCGCAGCCGGTCTTGCGCCTCCTCCTGGGTCAAGCCCCGGTCGAGGTGCGTGCGAAACTCGTTGACGATTTCCTCGATTGACTTGCTGTGGCATTCTGCGTCATACATACAAAAGCCTCCTTGAGGCATGCGTTTTCTGTTCATCCCAGTATGGGTCCGGGTAACGCGAAGGGGAATTTGAAGTTTGCGATGGCTCCATTTACGAAAGCCAAGGATTCGAAACAACAAGTAATGGCTGGCATTGCGTTTCGTAATGTTCGGACTCCTTGCAAAACGGGACTCAACGTGCTAAGAATGTGCCGTGGCCCGGCTGAAGCCGGGCGCCCCTCCAGAGGGGAGTAGCTTTTGGCAGCCAGTCGGCTGCTATGACGCGATCGTCAACCCGGGCTCTGCCCCGGTCGCGTCGGCATCGGAGCAGACGATGCGAGCGAGACCTTTGCCGAAGAGGTGAAGGTCCGTTTTTTTTAAGGCGGCCTTCACTTCGAGGTGAAGGCCGCTGTGCGTTTACGGCATGGCGGCACTGGCAACGATTCGAGGAGGAACCGCCATGCCGCAACCGAATATTCGGCGTTACCTGAAACACGGGATGCTGCCGCAACTGCGCGTATTCGAGGCGAGCGCACGATTGGGAAGTCTCGCTCGCGCCGCCCAGGAACTCCACATTGCGCAGCCGACTGCCTCGGTGCAGATCAAGAAGCTGAGCGAAACCGTTGGCTTTCCGCTGTTTGAACAGGTGGGCAGGCGCATCTACCTGACGGACGCGGGTAAGCGGGTTTACGCAGGCTGTGATGACGTGTTTCGCGCCCTCTCGAGTATCGAGGAAAAGCTGACCGAGATGCGCGGCCTGACTTCCGGGCGTCTTCAACTGGCCGTGACCTCGACGACCAAGTATTTCGCCCCTCGACTGCTCGGGGCCTTCATCCAGCGCTATCCCGGGGTCGAAACATCGCTGCAAATCCATAACCGGAACGCACTTATTGAACGGCTGAGAAACAACGAGGACGACCTGTACATGTTCGCTGACCCGCCTGACCAGCAGGAAGTCATCGTCCAAGCCATTCTGTCCAATCCGCTAGTGGTTCTGGCACGCAGCGACCACCCATTGGCGGGCGAGATGGACATCCCATTTGCGCGCCTCGCCAGCGAGCCGTTTCTCATCCGCGAACCGGGATCGGGAACGCGAATGGTCACCCTAAAGCTGTTCAACCAGCACGGGCTTACCCCGAAAATACGAATGGAGCTGAGCACCAACGAGGCGATTCGGGAGGCAATTCTTGCCGGGCTCGGGATATCGATTCTCTCCCGCTACACCTTGGGGTCAGAACCGGAACAGACGAAGCTGGTCTGCCTGGACGTCGAAGGATTCCCCCTCGAGAGTCACTGGCATTTCGTCTATCCGGTGGGCAAGCACCTGTCTGTGGCTGCGCGCGCGTTCATGGACTTCGCGCGAGTTGAGGCAAAGAACCTGTTTCTTGACGGCTTCGGGAAGCTCCCCGAGCCGGCGCTCCCCAAGGCAGCCTCTCCGGCACCGCGTACTTCGCTGCTCCGCAAATACAGACATGTCGCGCCGGATTCCCAACCGTGATCGCGTGCGGCTAGCTTATGCAACAGAAGGAGGCTAGACATGCTAAGAGTACTGGTTCCGGTCGATGGTTCTTCCAACTCGGTCAGGGCGGTGCAACACGCGCTCACCCAGTTCATAAGCGGGCAGCCGATGGAAATCCACTTCCTTCATGTCCGCACGCCGTTGCCCCAGCACGCAGCACGCTTTCTGAACAGGGATTGCCGTGCGGCTTATCATCAGGATGAGGCGGAGAAGGCGCTCAAGCCAGCACGCGAGGTTCTGGGCAGGTACGGGGTGCCGTATACCGTGCACGTCGAGTTCGGTGACAAGGCGAGGACGATCGACCGCGTGGCACGGCGGCTGCACGTAAGCCAGATCGTGATGGGAACGTCCCGCAAGAACTCGTTCATGCGCATGATCGAGGATTCGGTCACCAACAGGGTGCTTGAACTGGCGCAGGTGCCGGTCGAGGTCATTGCCGGCGAATCGATTTCGAAGCTCGAGCGCTATCTGGTGCCGGCTGGTGCCGGCGGGGCGGCTCTCGCTCTCATCCTGCTCGCGGCGGATTGATCAGGGATCGTATTGTCGACCTGAGGCCGCGTAGCGTCATGTTGGCGATCGTTGTGGCGCACGTGCTACGATGGGCGGGTTACCCTATCGCGCACGAATATGCCGACGTTCCGCTATGGCCATGCAAGTGCTTCCGACTGGCGCGACGCGGCGCGCTCCTGCCTCACCCAGCTCGGTTCGGGGTTGGCCAATCTCGGCTTTCTTTACGTCACCGACGTGCTGGCTGACCATGCGAGCGACATTCTCGCGCACTTGAGGGAGCATACCGGCGTCCCGCACTGGGTCGGTACGGTAGGCCTCGGCATCTGCACGACCGGACGTGAGTACCTCGATGAGCCGGCGATCGCAGTGATGGTCGCGGACATCGACCCGGGGACGTTCCGGATTTTCTCCGGCATCACGAACGCGAACGAGATCGACCGTGCGTTGCTCAAGTGCGGCAGCGCACCCGCCAATTTCGCGATCGTGCATGCCGATCCGAACAACCGCCAGGTGACCGAGCTGGTGAGCAGGCTGGCCGACCGGGTGGAAAGCGGATTCCTGGTCGGAGGCCTTACCAGCTCGCGGCGCCAGAATCTGCAGATCGCCGATGGCATCACCGAGGGCGGGCTCTCGGGCGTGTCGTTTTCGGACGCGGTGACGGTGGCCACGCGGCTCACGCAGGGCTGCTCGCCGATCGGGCCCAAGCACGTGATCACCGCGTGCCAGCGCAATGTGATCGTGAGCCTCGACGGACAGCCGGCGCTCGACGTTTTCAAGGAGGACATCGGGGAGGTGCTGGCGCGCGACCTGAACCGCGTCGGCGGGCATATCTTCGCAGGCCTGCCGATTGCCGGGAGCGATACCGGCGATTACCTGGTGCGCAACCTGGTCGGCATCGATACGAGCCACAAGCTGGTGGCGATCGGCGAACTGCTCGATCCCGGGGGCAGCATCATGTTCTGCCGCCGCGACGGCAACACCGCGCATGACGACATGGCGCGCATGCTGGAAAGCATCAGGAAGGGCCTCTACACGCAGCCGCGCGGGGGCGTCTACTACTCGTGTCTTGGCCGCGGCGCGAGCCTGTTCGGGCCCGACTCGCGCGAACTCAGGATGATCCGCGAGGCGCTCGGTGAATTTCCGCTGGTCGGGTTTTTCTGCAACGGCGAAATTTCGCACAACCGTCTCTATGGCTATACTGGGGTGCTGACGCTGTTTGTGTAAGTTGCCAGGGAACACGAACCGGGAGGGGTGCCATGATCGGCATGCGGCTGTTTACCGAACTCAACGTCACCTGGCTCGACGCGCTGGCGTTCATGTTTTTCGTCGTGGCCTGGGTCGGTTACGCCGCTTTTGCTACACGGCAGCACGGCAGGAATATCCCCAGTCTGCACAGCAGCATGGATGGCTTCCGGCGCACGTGGATGGTGCACATGATCGAGCGCGACAACCGCATGGTCGACGTCAACATCATGCGCAATCTCACGCGCAGCTCCCAGTTCTTCGCCTCCACCACGATGCTGATCCTGGGCGCCTTGATCGCGCTGACGGGCTACGTGCAGCAGGCGCTCGATGTGGTATCCGGACTGCCGTTCACGGTAAAGGGCTCGCAGCGCGCGATCGAGATCAAGATTCTGCTGCTGGTCGTCATCTTCGTCTATGCGTTCTTCAAGTTCTCCTGGGCAATCCGCCAGCTCAACTTTTCTTCGATCCTGGTGGGCGCGGCGCCGAAGCAGCCCAAGGACGATCCCGAGCAGTATGCGCCGCAGATCAATCGCATCGCGCGCATCACCTCATCCGCCAGCGTCAATTTCAACAACGGCCTGCGCGCATACTATTTTGCGCTGGCGGCGCTCGCCTGGTTTCTGCATCCCTGGCTGATGATCGTCGCCACCGGCTGGGTGGTGTACGTGCTCTACCGCCGCGAATTCCGGTCGAAGACGCTGCGAGCGCTGGTTGAGGAAGATACTTCACGCACGCTTCGGACATAGGCCCGGAGCGGACATCGAGTCGTCAGGCTAGAAATCGGTGTCGCCGTCGGCGGGCGCCCCCCGCTTGCGCTGACGGTGATGCTGCCACAAGGCGAACGCCACCGACACCACTGAAGCGGCGAGCAATCCGCCCGAGATCGGGCGCGTGAAAAACAGCCACGGATCGGAATCGGTCATGATGGCCCGGATCATGTTGATCTCGATCTGGTCGCCGAGCACGACGCCGAGAATGAGCGGCGCAAGCGGAAATCCGAACTTCACCAGCGCGTATCCCATGACTCCGAAGACGAGCAGCACGTAGACGATTGACATGGTGTTATTGAGGGAATAAGCGCCGATCACGCACAGCACCAGCACGATCGGGATCAACATCGACTTGGGCACCGTCGTCAGTCGCAACATCGGGCGCGCGCTGAACGCGATGATGATCACCATCAACACGTGCGCAACCAGGTAGGCCGCGAAGATGCCGTAGGCGAGTTTCGGCTGCTGTGATATGAACAGCGGGCCGGACTGGATGCCGTGAATGGTCATCGCGCCGAGCATGACCGCAGTGACGATGTCGCCGGGAATACCGAACGCCATGATCGTCACCAGCGAGCCGCCCACGTTCGCGTTGTTGGCGGATTCGGACGCGATGATGCCTTCCGGTGTCCCGGTGCCGAACCGTTCCGGGTGGCGCGACAGTTTCTTGGCCTGATCGTAGGCCATCATGTTGGCGGCGCTGCCGCCGATCGCAGGGAGCACGCCGACCAGCAGCCCGATGAAGGAAGTCCACAGCAGCAGGAACGGTCGCGAGAAAATTTCTCCGATTACCCTGAGCTGCGAGACGACGAGCGTCGGAATGCGCTCCGCGATGCCGACCGTGCCGATGGCGCGCATTTTCTCGATGTCGGTCATGATCTGGGCGAACGCGAACACGCCGATCAGCACCGGCAGGAACGGGATCCCGCCCTCCAGGAAGCCGATTCCGAGCGTGAGCCGCGCGGCGCCCATCACCGGATCGTTGCCCATGACCGTGATGACGAGCCCGATTGCGCCGGACAACAGCCCTTTCGTGAGTGATGCGCCGGTCAGTCCCGCGACCATCGACAGAGCGAAGACGAACAGCGAGAAAAACTCCCACGGGCCGAACTCGAGCGCGATCGCGGCGAGCGGAGCGGTCGCCCCGATCAGGAACACGCCGCCCAGCAGGCCGCCGAAGAACGAGGCCCAGATGCCGAGCCACATTGCGCGGCCGGGCTCGCCGTTGCGCGCCATCGGGAAGCCGTCAAAGGTGGTCGCAATGGCGGAGGGTGTGCCGGGGATGCCGAGCAGGCAGGCGGTGATCAGTCCGCCCGCCGAGCCGCCGACATAAACGCCGGTCATTGCCGCCAGTCCCTGCAGCGGGTCGAGGCCGAAGGTGAAGGGCAGCACCACGATGATCGTTAGTGCGATCGTGACGCCCGGCAATGCGCCGCCGATGACGCCGACCAGCGTGCCGACAAACAGCGGAAGAAGATACTTGAGCTGAAGGATGTTCGCGATGCCGGCGAGCAGGAGTTCGTACATCGCCCTATCCTAGAAGTCCGTCCAGCGCCCGCGCGGCAGCAGCACGCTCAGATAGCGCTCGAAAACGAAGTACGTAACGATTGTCGTGAGGAACGCTGTTGCCGCCACCGCGAGCCAGCCTTTCCAGTTGCGTGGCGGCTCCAGCGTGACCTGCAGCGCGGCGACGAACCCGAAGGTTGCGAGCCGGTAGCCGACAAACGGCAACAGCGCCACGTAGAGGCCGACGATCGCGAACGCGAGCACAACCAGCAGGTAATTCGCTGGTATGGGCGGCTCCGCTGCGACCGGGGTGCGGCGGCGCCTGGACCAGATGTCGGTGGCAACCAGCAGCGCGCTGAGCGCAGCGGTTATGCCGAGGACAATGCGGGGGTAGAAGCCGGGGCCGACCGGGACGAGCAGCGAGGCATCGGGAAGCCCGCGCGTCGCCGCGAGCAGACCAAGGCTCGCCGCGAGGCAGACGAGCCCGGCGATGCCGTCACGGCCCATCTCCGTGAACTAGCGTTTCAACAGACCGAGGTCTTTGGCGAGCGTTTTGTTGAGGTCGTCGTTTTTCTTGAGCCACTGGCTGTACTCCTTACGGCCCAGATAGCGCGCCGCCGTGCCCTGCTTCTTCAACGCCTCGGCGAAAGCCGGCTCCTTGGCGGCGGCTGCGCAAGCCGACTCGAGCTTCGCCAGGACATCGGCCGGCGTGCCCTTGGGCGCCAGCAGGCCGCGGTTGACGTCATAGACCACGTTCACGCCCAGTTCCTTCAGCGTCGGCACGTTCGGGATCTCGGCGTTGCGCTTCTCCGTGGCGATGGCGATGAACCGCAACTGGCCGGCCTCGACCTTGCCCTTCTGCGTGAGGTTGGAATCGGTGAGATCGATGTGGCCGCCGAGGATCGCGTTCATGCGCGGCGCAAGCCCTTCATAGGACACATACTTGAACTTGATGCCGGCCGCCTTTTCGACCAGCGCCGGGAAAAAATGGCTGGTCGAGCCCAGTGTCGCGCCCACCGTAATCTGTCCGGGGCGCTTCTTGGCATCTTCCAGCAGCGCCTTCCAGTCTTTCCACGGCGTCTTGGGGCTGGCGGTCAGCACCGAAGGCGTTGAGGAAATGAGGCAGATCGGTTCGAAGTCCGTGTAGTTGACGTCGGCCACGCCGGTGTAATACGTGGAATGGATGTATTCATGGACCGAGTACAGCGTGTATCCGTCGGGTGGGGATTCCTTCGCTTCTTTCGCCCCCTTGGTGCCCGAGGCGCCGCCGACGTTCGCGATGACGACGGTCTGGCCCACGTGTTTCTGAAACTGTGGCGCAAAGGGACGGAAGATATTGTCGGTGTCGCCACCGGCCGCCCACGGCACGATCATTTTGATCGGCCGCTCCGGATAAGCGGCGAATGCGGTGAGTGAAGTCAGCAGCGCGGCAGCGGCGATGGCAGCAAGAAATCGCTTCATGGTTTCCTCCTGTTGATGGTGTTCTGGCGGATCATCTTAGCAACGCGCCTGATGGCACGCAATTGAGCCGGCTCGGTAAGGCGCGCCGCCACGCCGCCTCTCTCCTGTCGCCTGTCCGGCCTCAGAACCCCACGGCCTGGCCGTCGGTGCGCCGTTCGGAAGCGCCGAAATAACCGTCGTCCATCCGGTAGATCAGTTGCGCGCGTCCGAAATCGGTCGACCACCGGTCGGCCTGATGCATGTCATGGCCGCGGCTTTTGAGTTCGGCCAGCGCCTCCGCGGTGACGCCCTGTTCGATATTGACGGTGAGGCCGGTGTCGATGCGCCAGCGCGGTGCGTCCGCGGCAGCCTGCGGGTTCTGCTGGTAATCGACCATGCGCAGCACTACCTGCGTGTGCCCCTGCGCCTGCATCGATCCGCCCATGAGGCCAAAGCTCATCAGCGGTTTGCCGTTGCGGGTGACAAAACCGGGAATGATGGTGTGGAAAGGGCGCTTGCGCGGGGCGACGATATTGGCATGACCGGGCTTGAGGCTGAAACCGAAGCCGCGATTCTGCAGGCTGATGCCGGTGCCGGGCACAACGACACCGGAACCGAAACCGGCATAGTTCGACTGGATATAGGACACCATCATGCCCGACTCGTCGGCAGCGGTGAGGTAAACGGTGCCGCCCTTGCCGGGTTTGCCGAAAGCAGGCGTGCACGCCTTTTTCACGTCGATCAGCGCGGCGCGCTGCTTGAGGTAGTCCTTGTCGAGCAGTTCCGCGGACTTGACTCGCATCGTCGCCGGATCCGACACGTATTCGTGGATATCGGCGAATGCGAGCTTCATTGCCTCGATTTGCAGGTGCAGGCTGTCGGCGGAGTCGACGGGGAGCCGCGCGAGATCGAAGTTTTCGAGAATTCCCAGCGCCATCAGCGCGGCGATGCCTTGTCCGTTGGGGGGGATCTCCTGGAGACGGTAGCCGCGATAGTCGATGCCGATCGGCTCCACCCAGTCGTTGGTGTGCGCCGCGAGATCAGCGAGGGTCAACGCAGCGCCGCACTGCTTCGAGTGCGCGGCGATCGTTTCCGCGATATCGCCCGTATAGAACGCCTGGCCCCGCGTCTCGGCGATCCGTTTCAGCGTCCGGGCCTGCGCCGGGAACGTGAACTTTTCCCCCGCCTCGGGCGCTCGCCCGCGCGGCATGAACGCTTCCGCAAACCCCGGTTGCGATTTCAGCTCCGGGACCTGGTTTGCCCACAGGCGTGCGATGGTCGGCGAGACCATGAAGCCGTCGTGCGCGTACTTGATTGCCGGCTCGAACAAGTCGGCGAACGGCAGCTTTCCGAATTTCTCCGAGAGTTCGGCCCACGCCGAAACGCAACCGGGCACGGTGACCGATTCCCAGCCGCGCTGCGGCATCTGCTTGAGTTCCTTGAAGCGGTCGGGCGCCCAGGCTGCCGGTGAGCGGCCGGATGCATTCAGTCCGTGGAGCCGGGTGCCGTCCCACAAAATGCAGAACGCATCACTGCCGATGCCGTTGCTGGTGGGTTCCAGCACGGTGAGGGAGATTGCGCTTGCCAGCGCGGCATCGACCGCGTTGCCGCCCTTCATCATCATGCGCAATCCGGCCTGCGCGGCAAGTGGCTGGGAGGTGGCCACCATGTTGCGCGCCAGCGTGGGCATGCGTTGAGAAGGATAGGGAAACTGCCAGTCGAAGGGCGTCATGCCGAGAATGTCCCGCAAAAAAGTTTAATTCTACCGGAATCGGGGACACCAGCCGATACGATCGATGTTGGGCTCACTGCATTCAGCGCAACCTACACTCCTGCTCACCGCTCACGGCTCATTGCGGTTCGATGACTGCGCCTTCGTTACCTCTGTTCTTCTTCTCGAATCCGAACTCGACCGCGGCTGCTTTGTGCCAATCACTCCGGCTCTATTCCTGCTTCACGCGCGACCTTGATCCATTTCGCGATCTCGGTCCGGTTGAATTTGTCGTGCTGCTCCGGTGTGCTCGCGATGACCTCGGCGCCCTGCTTGGCGAGGTTGTCTTTCACTGCGGGATCGTTGAGCGCCTTCACCATGGCGGCATGAACGCGATCCAGGAGGGGTTTCGGCGTGCCGGCCGGCGCGAACATGGCAAACCCGCTGGAGACCACGAAGCCCTTGAGTCCCTGTTCCCACATGGTCGACGTATCGGGGGCCGCGCCCGAGCGTTTCTCGCCCGTCTGCGCGATCATGCGCAGTCTTCCCGGCCGCGTGTACTGGACCGCCGCCGCTCGCGCAATGATACTACACTGACCTTCTGGCCCGCGGGACGGCGCCGCAGCATGGCCACAACGCATCACGCGTCTATTATTGAGATAAGTTCTACTGCTACCTCGCGAGTCCGAGATCGGTGAGGATCGCTTTGAACTCGGCGTGTTGCATTTCAAAGTATTTTTTCAGATCGCGACTGTTCATGTAGTGATTGACGCCGCCCGCTTTTTCGATCTCGTTTTTCCATTCCTCGCTCTGGGTGACTCGGGTGAAGACTTCTTCCCAGAACGCCACCTGCGTGGCGGAAAGCCCTCTGGGTCCCACCACCGGCCGCCAGTTGGCGACCACTATATCGACGCCCAATTCCTTCCACGTCGGTACGACTGCCAGCGCCCCCGACAGCCGCTGCGGCGCCGCCACCGCCAGGACGCGCATCCTGCCGCCCTGCATGTGGCGTATGGTGTTCGCAGAAGGCGTGACCACCAGGCCGACATGGCCGCCCAGCAACGCCGTCATCGATTCTCCGCCCGAACCGAACACCACGACCCTGAGTTTTTTCACATCGCTGCCGGCGTGCTTGGCGGCGAGACCAACGGCAATGTGATTGGTGTTGCCGGCGCTGGTCGCGATGCCGATCGGCAGCGACTCCGGGTCGTTCTTCAATGCCTGGAGCAGGTCCGCGCCGCTTTTGAGTGGAGAATCGGCGTTCACCGCGAAACCGATGTACTCGTCGTAGAGCATGGCGATCGGCGTGAAGTCGTTGAAACTATGGGGACTGCGGCCGATGATGTGATTGGTGAGCAGCGAGGCCGCCGAGATTTCGAAGTAATGTGCGTCGCCGGCGTGCTGGTTGAGATAGGCCTGGGCGATCGTGGTACCGCCGCCCGGCTTGTTGACGACGGTGGCGGTGACTTCCAGGAGGCGGTTGTCCTGGATGATCTTTTGAACCATGCGCGCCGTCCGATCCACACCGCCGCCGGGGCCGACGCCGACGATGATCTCGACGTTCTTGCTCGGCTTCCAAGCGCCGGCCTGCGCCAGACAGGATGAGGCCGTGGCCGCGAACACCGCAAACGAGGCGGCGGCGAGGAGACGGTGTGCGTGTCCGAAAATTCCATCACGTGGATTCATGGCTGACCGGGCAGGTGAAATAAAGCTAAAATCTACCGCATCTCCGCTCGTTCACAAAGCGCGCGCTCACCAGAAGGAACGACCATGGCCTCCAGGCGCATGACCATCATGGGTACCCGGCACGTGATCTCCGCCGGACATTATCTCGCCGCGCACGCCGGATTCCAGATTCTGGAAGCAGGCGGCAATGCGATCGACGCTGGTGTGGCCGCCGGCATTGCGATCGGCGTATTGCAGACCGACAAAGTCAACTTCGGTGGCGTCGCGCCGCAGATCATCTACACCGCCCGGAACAAGAAGGTGCACTGCATCGACGGACTCGGCGTGTGGCCCAAAGCGGTGACACCCGATTACTTCATGAAGAAGCACGGCGGCAAGATTCCACCGGGCGTCGAGCGTTGCGTCGTGCCGGCGGCACCCGACGCGTGGATCACCGCGCTCGAGCATTTCGGGACCATGAGCTTCGGCGAAGTCGCAGCGGCCGCGATCCGTTTTGCGCGCGATGGCTTTCCGATGTATCCGCTCATGTCGAAGTTCATCAAGAAGAACCGCGCCGTTTACGAGCGCTGGCCGGCGAGCCGCAAGGTATTCCTGCCGAAAGGCCGGCCGCCGGAGGTCGGCGAGGTGTTCGTGCAGGCCGATCTCGGCCGCACGCTGCAGTATCTGGCTGACGAAGAGAAAAAGGTCGCGCGGCGCAAGGGCCGCAAGGCGGGACTCAAAGCCGGGCGCGATGCCTTCTACATGGGCGACATCGCGCGCGCGGTGACGAAATTCATCGAGAAAGAGGGCGGCCTCATGCGTTATGAGGATTTCGCCGGCTTCAAGGTCAACTTCGAGCCGACGGTGCGCACGCGCTTCGAGGGCATCGAGCTGCATGCCTGCGGTCCGTGGTCGCAGGGGCCGGTGCTGCCGATGGCGCTCAACATGCTGAAGGGGTATGACCTCAAGGCGATGGGCCACAACTCGGCCGACTACATCCATGTCGTGACCGAAGCGTTGAAGCTCGCGTTCTCCGACCGCCACCATCATTTCGGCGACCCGAAATTCATCAAGGTGCCGATCGCGGGCCTCATGTCGGACAAATATGCCGCGTGGCGCCGCTCCCTGATCAGCGCCGAGAAAGCGTGGGCCGGGATGCCGCCCGCGGGTGATCCGAAAACGTTCTCGGAAGTGGCGAACCGCTGGATGCCGGAACCGCAGTCGGCGGACGCGCCGGGACCCGGCGACACGTCGTACGTGTGCGTGATCGACAAGGATGGCAACGCGTTTTCGTGCACGCCGAGCGATGGTTCGGACAAGACACCGATCATCCCTGGCGCGGGCATCCTGTGCTCGGGACGCGGCACGCAGTCCTGGGCCGATCCCACACATCCGTGCTCGGTCGCGCCGGGAAAGCGTCCGCGATTGACGCCCAATCCCGCGCTCGCGTTCAGGAACGGCCGCGTCTACATGCCGCTCGGCACGCCCGGCGGCGACGTGCAGCCGCAGGCGATGTTGCAGGTGTTCCTCAACATCAATGTATTTGGCATGGCGCCGCAGGATGCGATCGAGGCCCCGCGCTTTGCCAATTACAGTTATCCGGGCTCTTTCGAGCCGCACCCGTATTTCCCGGGCCGGCTGTATCTCGAATCGCGTATCGATGACGCGGTAGGCGATGAACTCGAAAGCCGCGGCCACAAGGTCTACTGGTGGGACGAATCGACGTGGCTCGCGGGCGCAGTGTGCGCCATCGTGGCCGACCACAAGAACGGCGTGCTGCACGGCGGCGCGGACCCGCGCCGGCCGGCGTACGTCCTGGGCTGGTAATCACAAAAAGAGAGGAATGCAGATGCGTGTTTCCGTGTACATGGCGCGGAGTGTCGTGATGGCGACGCTCGCGTTCACCGTCGGCGGCGCGGCCGCTCAAGGCGCGGCCAATTACCCGGCCAAACCGATACGCTACATCGTCGGCTATACGCCGGGCGGCACCGCCGACATGCTCGCGCGCGCGGTGGGACAGAAACTTACCGAGGCGTGGGGCCAGCAGGTGATTGTCGAGAACCGCCCCGGGGCCGGCACCAACATCGGCACCGAGATCGCGGCCAAGTCCCCCGCAGATGGCTACACGCTGTTCATGCCGACTGTTGCCAACGCGATCAATCCGACGCTTTATCCCAAGCTCAATTTCGATCCGATCAGGGATTTCGCCTACATCATCAATTTTGCGAAGGTGCCGGGCATCCTGGTGGTGCATCCCTCGGTACCGGTCAAGAACGCGAAGGAGTTGATTGCGCTCGCCAAGGCGCGTCCTGGTGAACTGCGCCACGGCTCGACCGGCATCGGCAGCCCGCACCATCTGGCGGGGGAAATTTTCAAGACCATGTCGGGCGTGAAGATGATCCATGTGCCGTACCGGGGCGCCACCCCGGCCATCGCGGATGTCGTTGCAGGCCATATCGAGGTCTACTTCGGCGCGATGGTGTCGACACTCCCGCACGCCAAGGGCGGGCGCCTGCGTGCGCTAGCCGTAACCAGTGCGAAGCGCGTGGCGGCGGCGCCCGACATCGCCACCCTCGATGAGCAGGGGCTGAAAGGTTTCGAGACCGGGTCGTGGTTCGGCATGGCGGTGCCCGCCGCTACGCCGCGCGAGATCATTGGTAAATTGCATGCGGAGGCAGTGCGCGCGATCGCGGCCCGCGAACTTCGCGACCGCATGAGCGCAGAAGGCGCAGAATTCGTCGGGGACACACCCGAGCAGTTCACGGTTTTCTTCAGAGCTGAGATGGCAAAGTGGGGCAAGGCGGTCAAGGCTTCCGGCGCCAAGGTCGATTGACAAAGGCGGAAGGATGAAGACCAAGGATGAAGGCGTGACACCGAATGCCTCCGCTATCGCTTTCGCGCTGGTGCTGGGCGCGGTGTGCTCTGTGGCACCGTTCTCGTCGGCCAGCGCGGCGCAGACGTATCCCGACCGGCCGATCCGGCTGATCGTCGGTTTTCCGCCCGGCGGCGCGGCCGACATCCTGGGCCGCATCGCGGCGCAGCAACTCGGCGATGCGCTGGGACAGCAGGTCGTCGTCGACAACCGCGGCGGCGCCGGGGGCTTGATCGCCACCGAGATCGCCAGCAAAGGCGCACCGAACGGCTACACACTGCTGTTTTCTTCGATCCCGCACGTCATCAACCCGCATCTTTACAAGAAAGTGAACTACGACGCGATCAAGGATTTCGTGCCGATCATTCAGTTCGTTGCCGTGCCGTTGATGATGGCATCGCATCCATCGTTGCCCGCCGGCTCCGTGAAGGAACTCATTGCCCACGCCAAAGGCCGGCCCGGCCAGCTCAACTATGGCTCAGGCGGCAGCGGGTCTTCGAGCCATCTTGCGATGGAACTGTTCAAGACGATGGCCGGCGTCGACCTTGTGCACATCCCTTACAAAGGCGTCGGTCCGATGATCACCGACATGCTGTCGGGTCAGCTCAAGCTCACCATCTCGAGTGCGGTGCCGCTGTCGCCGCAGGTCAAATCCGGCAGGCTGCGCGGACTTGCGGTCACCAGCCCCAAGCGCTCTGCGGCGTTTCCCGAGTTGCCGGCGATCGCTGAAACGGTGCCCGGCTACGAGGTCGTCAACTGGTTCGGCATTTTCGCACCGGCGGGCACGCCCAAGCCCGTGATCGCACGCATCAACGCCGCCCTCAATCGCGCATTGCAATCGGCTGAACTCGTCAAGATCCTGAATGCGCGCGGCGCCGATGCCGTGGGCGGCGCGCCGGAGGCATTCGCCAAAGTGGTCAACGCCGATTTTGCCAAGTGGGCGAAAGTGGTCAAGGATTCCGGCGCGCGGGTGGACTGACCGCGTCCATTCGGCATGCCGCAGTTACCCGATCCACGGCGCTACGGTGCGCTCGCTGCAAACGATGAATTGGCGCCGCTCATCGCAAGGAACGGGAGCGGGGACGCTGCGGCGCGTACGGAATTGCGCGCATGGCTTACGCGCTGCCTCGACCAGGGAAACGATCAAGAAATCCTCGCCGCGTTGCAGGTGGCGACTTCGCAATCTGCGTATCGCGCCCTGTGGGACTTGATATGCCTTGCCGCCGACTGTCCCGGCGGCGGGACAAGGCAGGCGATCGGGGCGCGAGTGTTCGCGCTTCCCGTCGTGCTGGTCACGGCAACCCGGAAGGCTGCCGTCGTGCCCGGCGCCCTTCCGGATGTCGACGCAATCCGCACGTTGCTGGAACGGCACGGCGCGGTCGGAGCGACCCGGAATTTCGGACTGAGCAACGCACTGTGTTCCCGGGAAGCACTCGAGCGCCTGAAACCGAGCGACGCGTATGGCTGGAGCGCAGACTGGGCGGCGGGCGCGGCACGCGAGATCCCCCCGCAGGACATCGCGGCCAGTGCCGGCCGCGAGCAGGTGCATCTGCGCTTTCTCGTGGGAGCCGGCATTACGCCTGAGGATGCACCGTCGTTCCTGGAAACCGCCGCCAATATCGGCGCCTGGGGCCTGGCGCTGACGCGCGCGCTCGTGCGGCAGCTCGCGCAACCGGGGCTCGACCTGCTGGCAATGCCGCGGCCGCCCGTCAGCCTGTTGAGAGCAGCTCACTCCGGCCAGCGCGCCGAACTCGAGGTCGCATTCAATCTGTTCGCGAGCAATGCACTTAGGAATTTCCGGTCGGCGGTCGGTGATCCGGTAGTGGCACTTTCAGCGCACCGGCTGGAGGGAGGAGCCGCCGAAGTGCGCGTCAGCATGAGCTCGCCGTTCGACGATACGCTGCTCGAAGGTTTCCGCTGGCCGCTTCATCCTCTTGACGATCTTGACCGTATCCTCACCGCAATCACCGATCTCCTCCAGGATTGCCGGGTGACCGATGTGCGCGTCGTCGAGGTGGTGCTGCCCGAGCGGCTTGAATCGGGCACATGGTTCCTGCGTGCGACCGAAGCCGCATCCCTGGCGGCGCGGCACTGAGCTCGCAGACCCCGCGCCAAACGCGGTCGGTGCAGCGCGCGGCTAGCGGCGCGGTTCGCAGTTTACGCTTGTTGGCGCGCTCGAAGAGAACTGGCGGGACGGTTCGTAGCGACTGCGCGGCCGGTTTCGGTAGATCACGCTACATCCCCGAAAAGCGGCTGGAGCCCTGAAGGTGCGACTCCTCCGAAGTACGCGCGCCGACTTGCAGGTTCGGCTCAAATCCGGGCGGGTGTCAGGCTCTGTCCCAAAACAACACGCATCACGGCGCCCCCGTTTGGACCCTTGGGGAGCGCAGAGACTTCTCCACCGTGGGCGCGGGCGATTTCCTGCACAATGGCAAGGCCGAGGCCGCAGCCTCCAGGCGCGCTTCCCGGCACCCTGTGGAAACGCTCGAAAACACGGGCGCGCTCTTCTTCCGGGATTCCGGGGCCATCGTCTTCGACGGTGATTTCGATCGTTGGCGCGCTGGTGAGCCTGACCGTAATGCTGCCTCCGGGGCGGGCGCCATATCGAAGCGCATTGTCGATCAGATTGTTCAGCATTTCTGTAAGAAGCAGCTCGTCGCCGTCGACCATGACGTGCGCAGACTCGCCGACAAATCCCAGATCCACATCCTTTTCCAAAGCCTCCGGGACCCATTCCATGCACGTCCGCTGGACGAGCCCGGCCAGATCGAGCGGATGGAAATCGCGCGCCGAATCGCCGCCCGGCTCGGCCCGAGCCAGTGTGAGTAGCTGATTCACGAGGCGCGTTGCCCGTCGGGAAGCCACTTGCAACTGCGCCAATGCCGGCTTCACGGTCTCGATGTCTTGAGCCAGCAGCGCGCGCTCGGCCTGCGCCGTAAGTCCCGCCAGCGGGGTCCGCAGTTGATGGGCAGCCTCGGAAATAAAGCGTTGCTGGGCGCTTAAGGCGGCTGCCAAGCGCTGCATCAGGTCGTCGATCGCGTGCGTCAGGGGACGAACCTCTTGCGGTACCTCATGGTCGCCGATCGCGCTGAGGTCGCCCCAGCCGCGTTTCGCAAGTCTGCTCGCCAGACGCTGTAGGGGGGTAAGGCCGCGGCGGATCCCAAACCACAGAATCACGGCTATCACCATGGGAAGCGCTGCCATCGGTGCCAGGAAATCAGAAACCAACAGTCTTTTCGACAGGGTGTTGCGCTTGATCAACGTCTCCGCGATGAGAATCGTGGCAGCAGCCGAAGTCGAACCATGGACCACACCGTAGGCGCACACGCGAACGGGTGCATTACCCACCATCGCATCGTAGTAAACCGGCTGCTCAGCGCTTGCTGGTGTACGCGGAGCGGGCAGGTCACTGCGCCCTGCGATGGTGTCTCCTGCGGCAGAAAATACACGATAGAAAATCTGGTCAACCGGATCCGATCGAATCATTTCCTCTGCCGCTCTTGGAAGTTCCAGGATCGGCTTTCCGTCAGGGTCGAATCGGACCTGCTCGGCCAAATCTTTCGCGGCGTTGAACAATCCTTGGTCGTATGCGTCGTTTGCGTACCTCAGAGCGATCGTGTAGGAAATGAACGAGCTCACCAATACCACAACGAGCACCGGCGGTACCAGCCACCACAGCAGTTGCGCTCGCAGGCCGTCGCGCGCGGTGATGAAGCGATTAGCTGTCATCCCGTAATGCCTGCGTTACGGCCTGAAGCGGCTCCAAAAGATATCCGAGACCGCGGATCGTCCGGATTACGACGTTGGAATCCTGGAGTTTCTTGCGAAGCCGGTGGACATGGATTTCGATGACATTGGGGCCCACGTCCTTGTCCAATTCATACAGGCTATGGATCAGCGCATCCTTGCTCACCACCCGTCCGGCACGGCTCGCCAGCACCTCGAGCACCGCCAATTCGCGCGCAGAAAGCTCGAGGGGAACTTTATTCAATGAAGCTTGGCGACCTTTGAGGTCGATGACAAGCTGCCCGACGCTGACGAGATTGACTGCAGCGCCACGAGCCCGACGCACCAGGGCTCTGATTCGCGCCTCCAACTCGCCCATCGCGAACGGTTTGGTGAGATAGTCATCCGCACCCAAATCCAATCCATGGATCCGGTCATACACCGCTTCGCGTGCGGTTAGGATAAGGACGGGCACGCTCTGCTTGCGCTCCCGCATGCGCCGTAACACTTCGAATCCATCCAGTTTGGGCAGCTCGATATCGAGGACGACGAGATCATAGTCGTCCGTTGCCAGCGCCCGATCGGCGTCTGTTCCCGTCATCATGCAGTCAACCGCATACCCCAGGGCGCGGAGGGAATTGGTGAGCGCGTCGGCCAGGACGGAGTCGTCTTCAACTACGAGAATGTGCATGCCGTGCTTCCTTTCCCATGACGTTCTTATGGCAATGAATGTCACCGCGCCTCCTGTAGCACACTGCAAAATACGTCGTCAACTCGCCCCAATTGAAGCGACCGAGCACCGTTCGATTCTCAAGCCGAGCGGTTCGGGCAGGGCCGTCACCGGCCTCAATCGCCCACTGGAACATAACAAGCAACGCTTTCCGCCAGCTTGCGCCGAGGAAAATACCAGAAGCCGGCCATTCCGTGACTTTTGTCACATTGTCCGCGTGAGAAACCGCACAGCCGATACCTAAGTATCGATACCGAAGGGCATGATTTTGCAAGGTTTCGGAAAGCAAACCCATTCCAAGATGCGCCTGACGGTCCGGGCGGTTGGACTGCTCGGACGTGGATTTAAAAAACCTTGCGGAGGGCGCGAACATGGCAACGACAAGCGGCAGGATTCTGGGGACGGTCAAATCCATAGTCGGTGAGGTCAAAGCCACGGCTTCCGACGGCACGGTCCGGACTCTTCAGGTTGGCGACACGGTCTTCGCGGATGAAGTGATTACGACGTCCGCGGGCGGACAGGCAGTAATTGCGCTGGCAAATGGCCAGTCGCTCGAATGCGGCGCCGATGCCAATTTTGCCCTGCATGAGGGGCTCCTCGGCACGACGGTTGCGGCTGCGGCGCCACCAGCACCGCCTGCTGCGCCGACTGATGTCGCAGCGTTGCAGGCTGCGATCGCCGCCGGCGCGGACCCGTCTCAAGTTGCGGAAGCCACGGCAGCGGGCGCACCGGGCGCGGGCGGCGCGGAAGGCGGCGGCAGCCATGAGCCCGTGATTCTGGGCCAGGCCGACACGCCCGGATTCGTGACCGCCGGATTCCTGACCCACGGTGCCGGAATCGTCTCGTTCCCCAATCAGAACCAGGAACTCCCGACCGGAGAGCCTGTGGTTTCAATCTCGATTCCCGAATCCCCCGGAGTCGTTGTGTCCGGCAACACGGCGAGCGTTGTCGAAGGTACTAACGGCGGCGTGACAACGATCGTCAGCTTTGTCATTACGCTGGATCGACTTTCCTCCAGCGACGTGCAGGCAACCTGGCGGGTTGTAATCGGCGACGGTGCGAATCCGGCCGATGCGTCGGACTTCATCGGTTCCCTTAACGGGACAGTGGCCATTCCTGCCGGTCAGTTACAGGTTACCGTCACGCTCAACATTTCCCAAGACCACCTCGTTGAGCCTAACGAAACGTTCCGGGTTGAGCTGGTCGAGGTCGTCAACGGCACTATCAGTCCCAGCCAGAACACGGTGAATGTCACCATCATCGATGACGACCTCCCGCCGCTTGCGCAGAACGATGCATATACAACCGCGGAAGATACGCCGATAACGGTTACGGGCGGGGGCGTCCTGGCCAATGACAGTGGCGCGGGTCCCGGCGAAACGCTGACAGTAGTGAGCCACACTGATCCTTCCCACGGCACGCTGACGCTGAACCCGGACGGCAGCTTCACCTACACGCCGGCCGCGAATTACAACGGCCCGGATTCGTTCCAGTACTCGATGACCGATGGCTATAACGGCACGAGCACCGCGATGGTCAACATCACGGTAACTCCAGTGAACGATCTGCCGGTGGCGGTCAATGACGGTTACACTACTGCGCAAAACACGCCGCTCACGGTCGCGGCGGGAAGTGGAGTACTGGTCAATGACAGCGACGCGGACGGCGACCCGCTGTCCTCCATTCTGGTGAACGGACCGCAGCATGGGACGTTGACGCTCAACGCTGACGGCAGCTTTACTTACACACCGGCTGTCGGCTTCAATGGCAGCGACAGCTTCTCCTACAAGGCCAATGACGGCGCTGCAGACAGCAATGTCGCCACGGTTGGAATTACCGTGACTCCGGTGGCCTCGCCGCCGCCACCACCTCCACCGCCGCCACCGCCCCCGCCCCCGCCTCAACTCCAGACGACGGAGGAGAAGGTAACGGGGAAAGAGGCCGCACTGGATTTGAACAAAGACGGCCAGGACCTGAAAGAAGGCACGGTAACGGGCAGTAATCCCGCTTCGGCAGAAGAGACCGTTACGGGCACGCTCGCGGACAACGTGACCGGGGGCACCGGCGCAAAGACCTTTGTGCTGCTGCTCAACGGCAATCCCGTGAGTGAAATTACGACCGATCACGGCGTCATTCATCTGAACGCCGACGGCACCTACACCTATACCCTGACTGCTCCCTTCAACAGCGGAAACGTCGAGGATGCGAATACTGCCGTGGGTGATACCTTCACCTACCGGGTGACCGATTCCTCGGGCACGGCGACCAACACTATCACCGTCAGTGTGGTGGATGATATTCCCACGGCACGCGCGGACACGGCGATGGCGTCGGAGGGAGAGACGATCCGCGGCAATGTAGTCCTGGGCGATGAATTCGGCGGCGTGGCTGACATGCTGGGCGCGGATGGCGCGGCGGCAGGCGGTGTGGTGACGGCTGTTTCGTTTGGTGACACCACCGGTACGGTGGGCCAACCGTTAGCGGGCGCCTTCGGCACGCTGACGCTGAATGCGGATGGAAGTTATACCTACGCAGCCGATCCGAATACGTCTCCAAACCAGTCGTTCGAAATTTTCCACTACACGATCAAAGACGCGGATGGCGACACCTCGAGCGCGACTCTGACGATCACGCTCAATGATGCCGGGTTGCGCGCCGGCGATGACGATGTGGTGACGGTGAACGAAGCGAATCTGGAGGCCGGTTCGAACCCGAATGCTCAGGCGCTCTCGCAAAGCGGCACGCTCGCGGACAACGTGACCGGTGGGGTCGGTAATATCGGGGATTTCACCTTTGTGCTGCTCGACCGTGACAACGAAGTGGATGAGATTACGACCACGCACGGCGTCATCCTTTTGAACGCTGACGGCAGCTACACCTATACGCTGACTGACCCCTTCCCTAGCGGAGACGCCCAAGGCGCGAACGTCATCCCGGGCAACAGCTTCACCTACAAGGTGACGGATACGGTGGGTAACACGGCGACCGGCACGATCCTGATCTCGGTCGTTGACGATGTGCCCGACGCGCGGGCCGACACGGCGAGCGCGACCGAAGGGTTGACGACTGAAGTCCTGGCGGCAGACGGCGTACTGCACAATGACATTATCGGCGCGGACGGTGGCGGCACGGTGGTCGGCGTAGGCAAGGGCGACACGGGCGTAAGCGCTGTTACCGGCAGCCTCGTTATCGCGGGCGATTACGGAATGCTCACGCTCGACAGCAACGGTAGTTACGAGTATGTGGCGAATGCCGCGGTGAATGCTGGGCTGTCCGATGTCTTCACCTACACCATGCGCGACGCCGACGGCGATCTGTCGCACGCGACACTTACGTTCACGTTCGAGGGCGACCGGAATCAGCCGACAGCGCAGGATAGCAGCGATGAAGTCTCGGAGGCGAACCTGGCCGGCGGCAGTGCAGGCGGACAAGGCCCGGCGACGGTCACGGGAATACTGCACTTCGATGCGGGCCCGGACGGCTTGCGATCCGTGGCGGTGGACGGCAGCACGCTGCAGCACGGCACGGCGCAACTGGAATTGGTTAATGGGCAATATCAGTGGACCTATACGCTGAGTGGACCGACCACCGACGCTCCGGATCAGGTCGAAACCGATATCTTCAGCTATACGGTGACCGATTCGGATGGCAGCACGGCCATCGGCCACGTCACCATTACCATCGTGGACGACGTGCCAACAGCGAATTCGGATCCCAGGGCGGCGGACTCCGGGCAAA
>JACQOK010000445.1 GCA_016202565.1 Betaproteobacteria bacterium
GCGGGTGGACCAACGGACGGGATTTCCCGGCCCCGCAGGGAAAGACGTTTCGGGAACTTTACGCAGCAAGAAAAGCAGTGATGAGTGATGAGTGACGAGCTTGAGCCCCGGCACACGGGCAGGCAACAGCATCGTAGCCCGGAAGGAGCGAAGCGCATTCCGGGAACGGTTCTTTTGGGGGGCCTTCGTCCCCGCTTCTTTTTTGGGGGGCCTTCGTCCCCGCTTTTTCGGGGGGCCTTCGTTCCCGCTTCTCCCGGTCCCGGATTTCATTCCATTCCATCCGGGCTACGCCGCTGTGATGAGTGACGCGATTGCGCCCCTGGCGCACACACGAGGTGGTAACAGGAGATCAGGATGAACAAACCGAGTGATACTCAATCCATCGAGACCGTGTCGTTGTGGGTGAACGGCAGAAAACAGGCGACGGCGAGCAGCCGCCTGGGTGAAGTGACGAATCCCGCCACCGGTGCGGTGACGCGCCGAGTGCCGTTCTGCAACCGTGCGGACATCGATGCGGCGGTTGCCGCAGCGCAGGCGGCCTTCCCCAAGTGGCGCGACACGCCGCCGCTGCGGCGCGCGCGCGTCATGCAGAAATTCCTCCAGTTGTTGCAGGCAAACCAGAAGGACCTGGCGCGGCTCGTCAGCGAGGAACACGGCAAGACGTTGCCTGATGCTACGGGTTCTGTGCAGCGCGGGATCGAAGTGGTCGAGTTCGCCTGCGGCGTCCCGCACCTGCTGAAGGGCGAGTATTCCGAGGACGTCGGCACCGGCGTGGATTGCCACACGGTGCGCCAACCGGTGGGCGTGTGCGCCGGCATCACGCCGTTCAATTTCCCGGTGATGGTGCCGCTGTGGATGTTCCCGGTTGCGATCGCCTGCGGCAACACCTTCGTGCTGAAGCCATCGGAAAAGGTGCCCTCAGCCTCGATGCGCATGGCCGAACTCGCGAAGGACGCGGGCCTGCCAGATGGAGTTCTCAACGTCGTACACGGCGACAAGGAGGCGGTGGACGCGATCCTCAATCACCCGGGCATCAATGCGGTGTCCTTCGTTGGATCGACGCCCATCGCCAAGTACATCTACGAAACCTGTGCGAAAAACGGCAAGCGCGTTCAGGCTTTGGGCGGTGCGAAGAACCACGCGGTCGTGCTGCCGGATGCCGACCTCGAGTTCGCGGCGGATGCGCTGATTGGCGCCGCCTACGGTTCGGCCGGCGAGCGCTGCATGGCGATCTCGGCGGTGGTAGCGGTGGGGGCCGCCGCCGATCCGCTGGTCGCCCTGCTCAGGAAAAAGGCCGAGGCGATCGTGATCGGAGCCGGGGACAAGGAGGGTGTGGACATGGGGCCGCTGGTTACCCGCCAGCACCGGGACAAGGTCACGGGCTACATCGATCAGGGCGTCAAGGAAGGCGCAAAACTCGTGGTGGACGGACGCGGCCAGAAAGTCCCCGGGTACGAAGGCGGGTTTTTCCTCGGCACGACGCTGTTCGACCACGTGACGCCCGAAATGAAGATCTATCAGGATGAAATCTTCGGGCCGGTGCTGGCTGTGCTGCGCGCCAAAACCCTCGAGGACGGGATCGCGCTCGTCAATCGTAACCCGTACGCCAACGGCACGGCGATTTTCACCGAGTCGGGCGGCGCGGCACGGCGCTTCGAAAACGAGATCCAGGTCGGCATGGTCGGCGTGAACGTGCCGATTCCCGTGCCGGTTGCGTTCTTTTCGTTCGGCGGTTGGAAGAACTCGCTCTTCGGCGATCTGCACGTGCACGGCGTCGAGGGCGTGAAGTTCTACACGCGGACCAAGGTCATTACCAGCCGCTGGCCACACCAGGACACGCCGGCGCCCGGGTTCAATATGCCTACGTTAGGGTGAATCGTCAAAAGTGAATGGATCACTTGCGCCCTTTGCGTTGACGCTTTTGAACTGACGTGAACGCACGCGAAAAAATCCTGGCGCGCATCCGCGCCGCGCAAGGCAAGCCGCAGGAGGCGAGCGCGGAGGAGCGTGGGCGCGTGCAATCGCATCTCGCCGCGCATCCGCAAAGTCCGCGCCCCCGAATCGGGGACGATCTCGGGTCCCAGTTCCGCACCCGCGCGCTTGCGTTATCGAGCACGGTCGAGGAGATCGGCGCGCTTGCCGAGGCGCCGCAAGCCGTTGCGGGCTATCTCAGCCGCAATGCGCTCCCGCTGTCTGCGGTATGCTGGCCGGAACTCGCTGCGCTCGACTGGGCCACGGCCGGTATGCGCGTGGAAGCGCGGGCAGCGCGTGACGGCGATCTCGTCGGCGTCACCGGAGCATTTTGCGCGATCGCCGAGACCGGCACGTTGATGCTGCTGACGGGTCCGGACACACCCGCTGCGACGAGCCTCCTGCCGGAAACGCATATTGCGCTCCTGCGCGTGGACCGCATCGTGGCCGGCATGGAGGAGGCGTGGCAGCTCCTGCGCGTGGAGCATCCGTCGCTGCCGCGTGCGGTCAATTTTGTTTCCGGCCCGTCGCGCACGGCGGATATCGAACAGACCGTCACGCTCGGCGCGCACGGCCCGTATCGCGCACACGTTATTCTCGTCGGGCGCGGAGCATGACGTGGTTTGTGAATCATTCGAACGCCATCCGCGCGCGGTTTGTTCGGGGAACTTTTCCGGGGGCCGCTGTCACACTTAGAGTCCCTAACATAATGAAACACGCGCTGCGCTGTCACGATTTTTGCTCAGGACGCGAAGCCCGACGCAGCCAATATCGCGAATATTGGCAAGGAGGGCGACAAAGTCATGGGCAAAAACTCGTGACAGCCCTTCGGGCGCGTTTCATTATGTTAGGGACTCTTAATAACTTTCCATCCCGACGATCCACCCGGCGCGCTGCCGGGGCAGATTGAATCGTCATTGTTGTTCGCCTTGCATGACACGAAACGGTGCAATAAGAATGCGAATCGGGATGCGCGATAGCTATCGCGCGTTGCGGAGTGGACCATTCGATCGAGATAACGCGTGCAGGTATTGAGTCCCCGCATCGATTGGGTTGCCTTTCTGGAACGCATTTCATCGGCACGCGACCGCGTGCTGATGCTGGATTACGATGGCACGCTCGCCCCGTTCCAGGTCCGTCCCGAGCGCGCAGAGCCCTATCCGGGCGTGCGGGAGGCCCTGGAAGCCCTGATTGAAGACGGCGGCACGCGCGTTGTCATTGTCAGCGGGCGCAGTGCCGCGGACCTCGTCCCGCTGCTCGCGCTCAAGCGGCGGCCGGAGATCTGGGGCGGACATGGCTGGGAACGGCTGCTGCCAAGCGGGGAACTCAAATCCCAGGAACCTTCATCCGCCGTCAAAGTCTCGCTGGAGAAGGCCGGGGAGGCGGTGGGCGAAGCCGCGCGCAGCGGCGGCCGGCTGGAGCGCAAGCAGGCGAGCCTCGCGTTGCACTGGCGAGGCTTGCCGGCGCTGACCGCGGCGCAGGTTCAGGCGCGCGCACGCGCGGCGTGGGAGCCGTTCGCGCGCGACGGCGGGCTGCAGCTGCTGGCTTTCGACGGCGGCATCGAGTTGCGCGCGCACGGGTGCAACAAGCAGCATGCGGTCAAGGCGGTGCTGTCGGAAACGACGGGGAACAGCGCGATCGCCTATCTCGGCGATGACATTACCGATGAAGACGCCTTCGTGGCGGTAAAGCCACGCGGGCTTGCGGTGCTGGTGCGGCCGGAGTTGCGCGAAACGCAGGCCGATGTGTGGCTGCAGCCGCCGCGCGAATTGATCGCATTCCTGAAACGCTGGCGGGAAGGCAGCCTGGCAAGAGCGTGACGGCGAGGCGTTGATCGCGGGCGACGGCCTGGATTATTCCCACATAGCGTTTCTTGAGCAATCGGAAGGGGTGAATGCTGTGAGCACTGGAAGGACCGATTCCGGAACGGCTGGCGGAATTCGCCAGGATGCACAACCCGTGGGCAACCGGCCATGGCTCATCAGCGACCACGATGTCTTTCTCTTCAAAGAGGGGACACATTACCGGCTGCACGACAAGCTCGGCGCGCACGTTGTGCCGGCTGATGACGGTCCCGCCGTTCATTTTGCGGTCTGGGCGCCGAATGCAAAGGCGGTTTCGGTGATCGGGGATTTCAACGGCTGGGATGCGGCGCGTCATCCGTTGCGCGTTCGCGAAGACAGCTCGGGGATCTGGGAGGGCGTGATCGATGGAATTGGTCCGGGCACGCTCTACAAGTATCGCATCCGTTCGCGTGGAAACCGTTACATCACTGACCGCGGCGACCCCTTTGCCTACTACTGGCAGATGCCGCCGGCGACCGCTTCACGGGTGTGGACGCTCGATTACGAATGGCGTGACGAGCGCTGGATGAGCGTGCGCCGCGCTGCGGCGGCGCGGGATTCGGCGTTCTCGATCTACGAAGTCCACCTGGGCTCGTGGCGCCGGGTCCCGGAGGAGGGAAACCGGCCGCTCACCTACCGCGAACTCGCGCAACCGCTGGCCGAGTATGTCACGCGCATGGGCTTTACCCATGTCGAATTCATGCCGGTGATGGAGCATCCGTTCTACGGCTCCTGGGGCTATCAGGTGACGGGCTATTTCGCGCCGACGGCGCGCTACGGCACGCCGCAGGACCTCATGTACCTGGTGGATTATCTGCACCAGCAGGGGATCGGTGTCATCTTCGACTGGGTGCCTTCGCATTTTCCCAATGACGAGCACGGGCTCGTATACTACGATGGCACGCATCTCTTCGAGCATGCCGATCCCCGCCAGGGCTACCACCCGGAATGGAACAGCTGCATCTTCAACTATGCGCGGCACGAAGTGCGGGCATTCCTCATGAGCAGCGCGCTGTTCTGGATCGACAAGTATCATGCCGACGGATTGCGCGTCGACGGCGTCGCGTCGATGCTGTATCTCGACTACGCGCGGAAGGAAGGCGAATGGATCCCGAACGAGCACGGCGGCCGGGAGAACCTGGCCGCCATACACTTCCTGCGCCGCTTGAACGAGGCCGTCTATCACGATCATCCCGACGTGCAGACGATCGCGGAAGAATCGACGGCGTGGCCGATGGTCTCGCGCCCGACGTCGGTGGGCGGGCTCGGTTTCGGCTACAAGTGGAACATGGGCTGGATGCACGACACGCTGAAATACCTGTCACAGGATCCCATCCACCGGAAGTATCATCATGATGGGCTCACCTTCAGCTTGGTGTACGCGTTCAACGAAAATTTCGTTCTGCCGCTGTCGCACGACGAGGTCGTGCACGGCAAAGGGGCGCTGGTGGGGAAGATGCCCGGCGACGAATGGCAGCGGTTCGCCGACCTGCGCCTGCTCTACGGCTACATGTGGGCGCATCCGGGCAAGAAGCTCCTGTTCATGGGCGGCGAATTCGGCCAGTGCCGCGAGTGGTACCATGAGGAAAGTCTCGAATGGCATGTGCTGGAGTACAGCCATCACCGCGGCGTGCAGGCATGGGTCGCCGACTTGAATCGCGTCTACCGCGCGGAACCCGCGCTCCACGAGCACGATTGCGAGCAGCTCGGCTTCGAGTGGGTGGATCACCACCACTGGGAGAGTAGCGTGATCAGTTTCCTGCGCCTGGGGCGCACCACGCGCGACGTGGTCCTCGTCGTCTGCAACTTCACCCCGGTGGTGCGCGCCGGTTATGCGGTGGGCGTGCCGCGCGGCGGTTTCTGGCGGGAACTGCTGAACAGCAACGCCGCGGAGTACGGCGGATCCGGAGCGGGCAATGCCGGTGGTATCGAAGCGCATCGCGAACCGCGTCATGGGAAAGAGTGGTCAGTGCGCCTCACCTTGCCGCCGCTTGCGGCGCTGTGGCTGAAAAGTCCGGGCGGCGGCTGACGCGGTACCATTCAGCCCGTTATTAGACCGTGTAACAAATTCAAGAAGCATTAGCCGCAGATAAACGCAGATAAACGCCGATGAAAATTAAAACCGGAAAACGTCCTGGGGAATTGGTCTTACCGGCGTTGATCGGCGTGCATCGGCGGCTAGCAGGCTTTTCTGCACAGGCGGTCTGGTGACGAATATATTGGCTGACGACGGGCGGCGCAGGGTCGTTATCGAGTCCGTGTCGCCCGCGGTCGACGGCGGGCGCTTCCCGATCAAGCGCGTTGTCGGTGACCGCGTGATCGTGGAGGCCGATGTATTTGCGGACGGCCATGATGCACTGCGCTGCATGCTCCGGTATCACCAACAAGGCGCACGTTCGTGGGAAGAAACCGAGATGGCGCTCATCAACAACGACCGCTGGCGCGGGGCGTTCGAAGTGGCGGAACTGGGGCGCTACGAATATACGGTGGCGGCCTGGGTCGACGGCTTTCTGTCGTGGCGCCATGATTTCGTGAAGCGCGAGGACCCGGCGGACATCGTGCTGGCGCTGCAGGTGGGCGCCATGCTGGTCGAGGCTGCCGCTTCCCGCGCCAAGGGCGCTGAGGCGCGCGCGCTGCGCGGCTTCGTCAAGGAACTGTCTGCGGACAGCGCGGTGGAAGAGCGGCGCCGTCTGGCGGCCGGGGACGAACTGCTCGGCCTCATGATGCGTTATCCCGACCGCAGCTTCAGCGCGTCCTATCCGCTCGAACTGGAAGTCGTGGTCGATCGGCCGCTGGCGCGATGCAGCGCCTGGTACGAGATGTTTCCGCGCTCCTGCGCCGGGGAGGCGGGCCGGCACGGCACTTTTGCCGACTGCGAGAAGCGCCTCGATTACGTCGCGCAGATGGGTTTCGACATCCTGTACCTGCCGCCCGTCCACCCGATCGGACGCGTGAAGCGCAAGGGACGCAACAATGCGCTCGAGCCGGGACCGAACGACCCCGGCAGTCCGTGGGCGATCGGCGCAAAGGAGGGCGGGCACAAGGCGGTGCATCCCGCGCTCGGTTCGCTCGCGGATTTCCGGAAACTGGTGGCCGCGGCGCAGGCACGCGGCCTCGAAGTCGCGCTCGATCTCGCCTTTCAGTGCGCTCCGGACCATCCTTACGTCGACGCGCACTCCGAATGGTTCCGCCGGCGCCCTGACGGCTCGATCCAGTTCGCGGAAAACCCGCCGAAGAAATATCAGGACATTTATCCATTTCATTTCGAAAGCGAGCACTGGGCGGCGTTATGGGAGGAACTCAAGAGCGTATTCGCCTTCTGGGTCGAGCAGGGTGTGACGATCTTTCGCGTGGACAATCCGCACACCAAACCCTTCTCGTTCTGGGAGTGGCTGATTGCCGACATGAAGCGGGAGCATCCCGAGCTGATCTTTCTGTCCGAAGCGTTCACCCGGCCCAGGATCATGCACCGCCTTGCCAAGCTCGGCTTCACGCAGTCGTACACTTATTTCCCGTGGCGCAACACCAAGGGGGATCTCACGGAATACTTCACCGAACTCTCGCAAAGTCGATCCCGGGAGTATTTCCGCCCCAACCATTGGCCCAATACGCCGGACATTCTCACCGCGTTCCTGCAAAGTGGCGGGCGGCCGGCTTTCATGGCGCGGGTGGTGCTGGCGGCCACGCTCGGCGCCAACTACGGCATTTACGGCCCGGCGTTCGAACACTGCGAAAACCTCCCGCGCGAGCCGGGCAGCGAGGAGTATCTCAACTCGGAGAAGTACGAAGTGCGGCACTGGGACCTCGCCCGGGCGGACAGCCTGGCCCCGCTCATCACGCGGTTGAATCGTGCACGGCACGAGAACCCCGCGTTGCAGCAGGACTGGAATTTAATCTTCGTGCCGACGGATAATCACGAGTTGGTCTGCTACGGAAAATTCAACGACGAGCGCTCGAATATTATCGTCGTAGCAGTCAGTCTCGACCCGCACCATACGCGGTCGGCCTTTGTCGAACTTCCTCTCGAAGAATTCGGCATCGATGCCGGGCGCCCCTACCAGGTGGAAGACCTCCTGAACGGGGAGAGCTATCTGTGGCAGGGGCCGCGCAACTACGTCGAGCTCGACCCGCGCGTCTGCCCCGCCCACGTGTTCCGGGTGCGGCAGCAGCTGCGTTCAGAAAAAGACTTTGAATACTTCGCTTGATTTGACATCTGTGAACGAGCCCGCTCCCATCCGCGAGGAACGCCCGTCCGACGATCCGCTCTGGTACAAGGACGCCGTCATCTATCAGCTCCATGTCAAGGCGTTCTTCGACGCCAACGACGACGGCATCGGCGACTTCCGGGGGCTCGCGTCCAAGCTCGACTACGTCAAGGAGCTGGGCGTCAACACCATCTGGCTGCTGCCGTTCTATCCCTCGCCGCTCAAGGACGACGGCTACGATGTCGCCGACTACCACAACGTCCATCCGCAGTACGGCACCCGCAACGATTTCCGCGTCATGATGCGCGAGGCGGACCGCCGGGGACTGCGCGTCATCACGGAACTGGTCGTCAACCACACCTCCGATCAGCACCCGTGGTTCCAGGCGGCGCGGCGCGCGCCCATGGACTCGGCCAAGCGCGATTACTACGTGTGGAGCAACGATCCGAACAAGTACGCCGGCACCCGCATTATTTTTACCGACACCGAGAGTTCCAACTGGACCTGGGACGACGTCGCGAAGGCGCACTACTGGCACCGCTTCTTCAGCCATCAGCCGGACTTGAACTTCGACAATCCGAGGGTGCTGAAAGCGGTGTTTCGCACCAAGCGCTACTGGCTCGACATGGGCGAGGACGGATTCCTGCTCGACTCCAAACCCTATCTTTGCGAGCGCGAGGGCACCCGCAA
>JACQOK010000447.1 GCA_016202565.1 Betaproteobacteria bacterium
GTGTTCGCCGGACTGCCCGCCGAAGTGCACCACGGCATCTACGCCCTTGGTGACCCGCAGCATGTCGGAGAGTTTGGAGATGTCCGCGCGCATGAAGGTTTCGCCGGGACGCAGATCGCGGATCGGCTTGATATCAGACAGCCGAAGTCGGTATTTTCCGGCCAACTCGGGCCGCAGAAAGGTGCCGATGCGCCCGGCAGCACCCGTCATCAGAATCGTCTTCATGCAGTGCTCTCCCGAAACATCGCGATCGGGGTTGATCGTGTTGGGTTCCACTTACTTATGGTTTTTGCCGACTTCCACGACGATTTCGTCGAATCGCTCGTAGAGGCGTGAATAGTCGGTATCGGTCATGCCTTGGGCGATCGCCACGTCGAGGAAGTCGCGGGTGACGGTGCCCAGCGGTACTTTCGTGTCGAGCGTGCCGGCCAGTCCGACTGCCATGGATACATCCTTGCGCAGATTGTAGACGCGCGAACGGGCATCCCACTTGCCCGACAGAATATGCTTGGGGAAACGAACTTCGCTCGCGTAGCTGCGGGCGTTCGACACGTTGAAGACATCGATCATGGCGGCAAGGTCGATGCCGGCGGTTTCGGCCATGCGGCCGCCCTCGCAGGTCGCCAGAAAGATCGTGTGGCAGACCATGTTGTGGATGAGCTTCATCGTATGGCCGGCGCCGCTGCTGCCAAGGTAGAACGTCCGATCGGCAATCGGGTCGAGGAAGGTGCGCGTGCGCTCGAACGCCGCCTTGTCGCCGCCGATCATCAGCGTCAGCGTTCCGGCATCAGCACCCGTGGCACCGCCGCTCATACCGGCGTCGAGATAGGCGATGCCGCGTGCCGCCGCGCGCGCGGCGAGTTCCCTGGTTGCAACCGGATCCGAGGTTGTAAAGTCGTAGACGACGAGCCCCTCGCCTGCTCGCGCCAGCACGCCATCTTTGCCTTCCAAGCACGACGCGATCTCCGGCGTTGCCGAAACGACGAAGAAAATTGCGTTGCAGGTCGCCGCCATTTCACCTGGGGGTGCAATTTCGACGCCGGTCATTACGCTAAATGCAGCACGGGCTGCGGGGGCAACATCCCACACCATGAGCGGTACGCCTGCTTTTCGAAAATTGCGAGCGATGCCGCCGCCCATATTACCCAGTCCGACAACGCCAACTTTCTTTTCAATCACGATTACACCCCTTCTCTCGCGCCCCGCCGGTCGCAGTGTTCCGGGCCGCGTGCCGAGCTTACCGGCATTGCGCCCGGCGACATTTTGCTCCCACGATCACACGATGGCCAATGCCCGTTACCTCAACGGGCCGCGTAGCGCGCGCTCGCCCATCGACCCCAAGCTGTCATTGCCGCCGGCCGCGCGTCAAAAGCTTGTCGTTCCAGCCGTTCGAGGAGGCGCGACCGGCCGGATACGGCCTATTCTGTTGAGTGACTTTTCGATGGAAGTTTGGGGGTCGTCGACCCCTTAACCGACCGACGATCGTCGATCGTGGGCCGTTCCGGCGTACGCGGCCAGCCCTTCTAAACTCGCCCGGCCGCCAACTTGAGCGCGCTTGTGCCCTCGAGCGAGCGCCGGCGCTCTCAGGCGAAGAAGTCGTAAGAACGGGACCGCGGTTTGTTTCGTCAGCGCAGTCTCACCAAGGAGCTCTTGCGGTGATGCCGACCGCGCAATGCTGGCTTAGGAAGCCGTCATTCCGCGACGTCTATCGTGATCTCCATGCCAGCCACAGTGTGCATGCGGTCTTCGCAGAAAAGCTTGTACCTGCCTTGCTTGAACGGCACGAAATAAAGCTCGGTTGTCTCGCCCGAACGCACCTCGATTCCTCCAGCGATGGTCCCGGTCATATGGGGAACCCCTTGCGGAAGTCTCCGGATTCCCGTAGTCACCACCGTGCCTCCAAACTCGGGGGCCATGGCGACATGGGTGAAAGGGCTAGGATTTCTGAGGATTAACCGGTAAATTTCGCCGACTTCCACCTTCAAGTTCCCGGGAAAGGCTGCAAAGTCGCCCTCCGCGGTCCCGAGTTCGACGTATAAGTCCGTCGAAGCGAAGTAATCATCCGACTGTGCAGCCGGAATCCCCAATAGCATTGCGCAGAGCGTAGCTGCCGCAAATTTCAATCGTGCATTCATCGCTGTTCTCCTCATGGTTGCCGGGAGCCCGGTCGGTCGCGCGCCGGATTACCTGCAGCGTTGACGCCGCTGGCCCGATCCGGAGGATGCCCGCTAGAACATCTGCTAATCTGACTGAAGCTAGCACAGGAAGCGATAAGTTATTTTGATCCATCGCAAATTATTCGCAGATGGCGCGATATTCATAATTGATCGAGCGGGTATGTGGCACGCCTGCAAGCAAAATAGTCAGTGAAGCCGCTCGGCGCGATGCCACAGTGGCTGCTGCCGCCGTCGTTGGCGTGCACCGGTCACATCGCGAACGTCAAGCGTAATCTCGGCTGTGGAACGGGACCTGCGTGCTAACATGCCGCGTAGACCGCTGATCAAAAGGGGAAGTCGTGTTCGACATCCGTTTGTCGCAGGAGCAACGCGAGTTTCGGGACCTCGCCCGCAAGTTCGCGCAGGAGGAGGTGAAGCCCAAGGCGATGGCGCTCGATCGCGAGCCCGAGTGGGAAAAGCGCATTCCATGGGATCTGCTGAAACAAGGCTCGCAGCTCGGTTTCCGCACCTTCGTCCTCCAGGAAGAGAACGGCGGCTCCGGCGTGTCGGATCACCTCACGTCGTGCCTCGTGGCGGAGGAACTCGCTGCCGGCGAGCTCGGCACCGCCTATTATTTCATGCTGACCGCTCGCCGCGCGCGCGACTGGTTCGAGCTGCGCATGACGCCGGAGCAGAAGGCTTACTTCATTCCGAAGTTCGTCGCTGACGACTTGTATTTCACGACGGTGGCGATACACGAACCCGAGACGGACTTCGGCTTCGACTACTTCACCGAAACACCGGACGTGCGGCTCAAGACGCGCGCAGCCGAGCAGCCGGACGGCTCATGGATCATCAACGGAGCCAAGGCGTACCAGACAGTCGGATACCTCGCGAAGCTGATCGTCGTGAGGGCACAGACGCCGGAGGGCGTCCAGTCCTTTCTGGTTGAGGGTGATTCGCCGGGACTTAAGCGGCGTCCGTTATCGAAGCTCGGACGACGCGTCGGCGACAATGCAGCAGAGATCTTTTTCGACAA
>JACQOK010000448.1 GCA_016202565.1 Betaproteobacteria bacterium
AAGATCAAGACCATATCGCAGATGGTGGCGATCCCGTTGCTGCTCTACGACGATGCGATCGGAATTTTCAGCCCCCACATTGTCGGCACATGGCTCATCTGGATGGCGGCAGTCCTGACGCTGGTATCGATGGCCTATTACCTCAAGGTGGCGCTCCCGCAACTCTGGAAGGCGAGCGAGCCTGGTTGATCGAGGGGGGGCGCTTACCTTATAATTTGTTGCAATTCATGCGGGAATAGCTCAGTTGGTAGAGCGCAACCTTGCCAAGGTTGAGGTCGGGAGTTCGAGACTCCTTTCCCGCTCCAGATTCACGGGGAAAGTGGACCAAAGTCCTCACTTTCCCCTTTTACTTTCAGCGGGCGGGGTGGCAGAGTGGTCATGCAGCGGCCTGCAAAGCCGTGGACGCCGGTTCGATTCCGACCCCCGCCTCCAACAGCAACAAAGGCGTGACGACTGACGAGGTGACGACTGACGGAAAAACCGGGGTCAGTTAGTTACCAGCAGCTACTGCGGCGGGGGTTTCCATGCCGTCAGTCGTCAGTAGCGATAGCGGCGTCAGTGGTCAGTAGCGGCAGCGGCATCAGTCGTCACCCCTTCGGCGAAAAGCGGTGGCGGTCGGACGGATGGCTGGATGTATCCTATATGATACGATCAGTCGTGGCCGTAGGAGCGCGTATGGCAAAGGTTAAGGCAAGAAGATGGGACGCGGCGAAACATCTGAAGACCGATAAAGATATTTCCACCGCGCACGATTTTCCGCGCTTCGGGGCACGTCGCCCGCATCACTTCCGGCCGCCCTGCGCATATGGCGCCTGCGCGAACCGGACGTTCATTTCCCGCAACGCTGCTTTTCCCCGGAGCGTCAAGTCAGTGATGAAGTCGAATTGCTCACGGCTCTCCTTTACGTAGGCCTTGAGCTTGTAGTGCGTTCCCCAAGGCTTTTCCTGCGCGACCACCCTCACCTTTGTTTCAGGCTGACGCCGCGAGCTCATTTCCCCGATTTCCTCGAGGCGCCGCCGGACCGCCGGGCCGTCATGGTCGGGGTGCAGGTAGAAATCCGCGACGCACAGCAGGCTGTGACTGCCGCTGGTGGCGTTGGAGACTTTCTTTGACCACAGCTGGTAGTGGGGAATGATTACCTCGTTGTCGTCGGCTGTTACGATGTGAACAGCGCGCACGCCGATGAATTTAACCTCGCCGTAGATCCCGTCCATCTCGATCCAGTCCCCCGGCTGGTAGGTATTTTCCAAGACGGTCACCAGCCCGGCGATCAGGCTGCTCGCGTACTCCTTGAGCGCGAAGGCGACCGCCAGGCTCACGCCAGCCAGCAGCGCAACGACGTTCTGAAAGGAAGGTTCGACGAGGATTGGCACGATGAGCACGAAGGCCCCGATGCCGATGAAAAGCCGCACCAGCGGGATGACGCGCAGGATCGGCAGCCGTAGTCGGCGCGGGGCCTTTTCGGAGGCGCGGCGCAAACCCCATCGAACGATCGCGGCCAGCACCCATGCGAGAACAAGCACGGTCAGGATGAGCGTGATCTCCGACGAATCGATCTTCCGCAGAAATGCCCAGGCACCCAAGTCTTCTTTCATATTCCCTCTTCTTGGTCGACAACATGCGGCCCAACATGCTTAACTGATCCACTTCGTCGAGCATTTGGCGCTGCGCCTAAGAGCGGATCGGAATCGCGCACGTCCATCCGCCCTTGACGCGCAACCCGCCGGAAGCAAGGAAGGCGGCGCTCCGCACACTAATGTGAAGAAGCGAGCATCCCGGCGAAGTCGGCGGCGGGGACCGGCTTGCCGTAGCGGTAACCCTGGGCCTGATCGCATCGCAGAAGGCGCAATAGGTTGGCCTGCTCGTCGGTCTCGACGCCTTCCGCGACGACCTTCAGATTGAGGTTGTGAGCCAGGGAGATGATGGTATTGACGAGGCCCATGTAAGCGGGTTCGACGGTCATCTTCATGATGAATGCCCGGTCGATCTTGAGTTCGTCCATGGGCAGCGTGACGAGATAGGCGAGCGAGGAATAACCCGTGCCGAAATCGTCGATAGCAATCAGAATGCCGATCTCTCTCAATTCTTGGAGCACACCTCTCGCCTGGCGCTCAGCCGTCATGAGGCTGCTCTCCGTAAGCTCGATCGACAGCATGAGCGGATTGCACTTTCCGGCCGCCAGCTCGTGCTGGATAGCGGTCATGAAATTTCCATCTTTCAGTTGAGTGGCGGTTACGTTCACCGCGATCCGAGGTGGATCGAGCTGTGCATCGCGCCACTTGCAAAAATCGCCGATGGCGCGCGCGAGCGCTTGGCGTCCGGCTTCCAGGATCAAACCCGAGGCTTCGAGCACCGGAATGAATTCCGCTGGAGATACCAGCCCCCGCTCCGGATGCAGCCATCGCATGAGCGCCTCGGCGCCGACGATTCTGCCGGTGATGAGATCGACTTTGGGTTGATAGTAGTTGACCAAGCCTCCTCGCGAGATGGCCTTGCGCAGATCTCCTTCGAGACGCAACCGTGCGGCGGTCATCTCGTCTATCTTTGCGTTGTAGAAGCGGAATGTCTGATTCAGATTCCGGGCGCTCTGCGCCGCTCGTTCGGCCGCTGTGAGCAGCGCGCCAATCGTTTTTCCATCGTCCGGAAAGAACGACGCACCGAGATGAACCGCACATCCCACTTCTTCGTCGCCCGTGGAGTAGGGGACCGCAAGAGCCTTGGCGAGACGTTGCGTAGCGAAGCGCGAAAAATTCGCGGGATCTTCATCGGGCACGAACAGGGCAAAGAGCCGTCTGCGCACCAGCGCGACAATGGCCCGGTCGGGCGCATGGGCCTGCAAGCGTTGCGTAACCTGCTTCAGCACGGAATCGATGGCGCCGGCGCCGTAGGCCGCGCCCACCTTGTCCAGTTGCTCCATCCCGACCGCCAGGAGACAGCCGCCGTGAAGTTGTGGCGCAAGCGTCTCAAATTTGTCTTCGAATCCAGCCTTGTTGGGCAGTCCGGTGACGGCGTCGTAGAAAGAAAGATAGTGGATGTCCCGCGCCTTCTGCAGGCGGTCGATGCCAAAGGAGATGTCGTTGGCAAGTTCAGCCGCCCGGTCCAGGTAAAATGCATCGAAGAAATTTCTTCGGCCCGCGTAGAGGCTCATGACCCCCCAGACTGTGTTGTTCACCACGAGCGGCAATACCACGGATGCGAGAAGGCTGTGCCGCTGCCGTAAACTGTTCGCGTGGGTGTGCGGATCAATCGCAAGACCGTTGCAGACTCGCGGGCGCTTGGTGGCGATGACTTCGGAGGCGAACGCACGTTCGAAGGGATCACCTGCGACATCGGGGAACGCCGATTCAGCGAGTTGACTTTCCGAGGCTGCCCATGCCATTGGCCGCAGGTTCCCCGACAGGGAATCGACAAGTCCGATCCACGCCAATTTGAGGCTTCCCAGTTCGACGCCAGCTCGGCACGCTTCGCTGCACAGGCTTTCTATGTCGGTGACGCGCGCGATCATTGCACTGACATGCGCAAGCATGGCGTAGTACTGCTCATGTCGCGACAGGCGCCGCCGCAGCTTGAGTTGTGCCACCACCGCATGGGACAGAGTGACGAGCGCGTCGCGTTGCGTCGGGGTCAGCTCGCGCGGCACGCGGTCGATGACGCACAAGGTGCCCACGGCGCTTCCCCCGCCAGTCTTGAGCGGCATGCCCGCGTAGAACCTGATGTTCGGATCACCGGTGACCAGGGGATTGTCGCGAAAGCGCTCATCCTTTGAGGCGTCCGTTACGATGAAGAGCCGATCCGGATCGGCGATCGCGTGCCCGCAAAACGAAATGTCGCGTGGCGTCTCGGTCGCGTTCAGGCCGATGCGGGCCTTGAACCACTGGCGTTTGGCGTCGACCAGCGTTACCAGGGAAATCGGCGTGCCGCAGATGTAGGCGGCAAGCCGCGTCAGGCTGTCGAACGCTTCTTCAGCTGCGGTATCGAGCACATCGATCGCGGCCAGTTCGGCGAGCCGTTCGTTCTCGTCGGCCGGGAATACAGGAGCGGTGTAGGCCATGGCGGCACCTGCTGGGATTCGTCAAAAGTTGATGGTCACGGTAATGGTGTCGGTGTACGTGCCCGCGCTCACGTTCTGGAGAGCGGGCACCCGCCCGTAAACGGTGTGATCTATGTTGCCCGGAAGCGCAAACGCGCCGGTGACGCTTGCCGTTCCTCCGCTGCCGTCGCCCCACACCACCGTGCGCAGCGGGTCGGTGTACAGGTTGTAGGAAAGCGTGTGCCCGCCGCCGCTCAGCCTGCGCGGTGAGTACGACCCCGCGCCGCCCGCGCTCAGCAAGACCGTGTAGCCCACTGTTGCCGTACTGCAGGTCACGCGCAGCGTGCCGGCCGTGTCCGCCGGCGCGCCGCTGAACGGCGAATAGACGCCGAATGCAACCGGCGTGGGATCCACGCTGCATGCGGATTCCGCGGTGTTCGCGAGGAAGAGCGGCAGCGTCGAGAGCAGCACCATGCGTGTGTTCATGGACGTTCCTCCCTGCACAGCACGGTGCCAAAGTGGGGAACAGGCTCTCCGTTTTGCGGAGCGCGCACTTCAAAAATGCAGTGCCGGCCGTTCCACTCGGCGCGGGCACGGTTGATGGCGGCAAGCCCGGTGAGATAGACCTCGCCATCGAGACCCACGGGGAAGCGGTCCGCCCGATCTTCGAGCCGCACCTGCGCGCCGGGCGGAGGGGTCTTGCCGTCTTCCAGGATGAGACGAAGCAGCGCGCCGTGTGCCGGGCGGACCGGGAACGACACCACCAGGCCGCTCCGAAAGTAGGGCACAGCTTCGCGCTCTATTGCTTCGATCTCGGCATCGAGCGGCAGATCGGCCTGCTCGATGCGCAGAAGGTTTCGGTCGTACGCGCGCAGCCGCGGCACCAGGGCGCTGCCTTCCGCATCTGTGCGGGCCACGGGCTGATTGTCCGCATACACCCGCACGCCGGCGTATTCACCCACGCGCACCAAGGCAAAGCTGTCGCTGAGACGCCGGCTGAGAAACGCGCTGCCGTCGAGCCACGCAAGGCCACCCGCCGCGCTCAGGCGATACGCCGTCTCGCCCCGACTGCGTGCCGCTTCGGCGGTGTAGGTTCCGATGGTGCGTTGCGCACTGACGCCGCCTTCCACCACTTCGTCGGTTCCGGATCGCGCGAGCAGCCGGTAGCCCAAGCCTTCACCAGCCGGGAGGTTGCGCTGCGCCTGCACCGTGCCGTAGCCACGGCCCGCTTGACGCACGGCGCCTATGCTCACGCTCGTGCGGCCGTCCAGGGGCATGGTGAAGGTTAGCGATAGCGCGCTCTCGGTACGGCGCACACCGTCGAAGCTCTCGATGTGGAACGCGGACACGAGCAACGAGCCGGGTCCCGCCTTCACTTGATAGCTCAGGCTAGCAAGGCGAATGTCCGGCCGGTCGCGGTGATGCTGATCGACATAGCCCAGGCTCACGGTGCCGGCGCCCGCTACGGGAAAGCCTGCGCGCGCTTCACTAATTCGTATCGGCGCACGCAAGCCAGGCAGCAGCCCGAGTTGGGTAAAGTCATTGCTCGCCACTTGCGTGCGCAGGTTTACGCTGAAGCTTCGTGACTGGCGCTCAAACTCGACTGCCGACAACGCGCCGTTGCCGCGTTCGCTGCGGCTGCCCGCGGCCGACAACGTGAACAGGCCGAGGCTATCCCACTGGAATGTCCCGCTCGCTCCGGCCGTCTGCTGGCTGCGCAGTAGCTCGGCGCTGACTTCGCCCGTAAAGCGCTCGGTCAGGCCGGTGCGGTGGGCGGCTGCGGCGAACGCGCCCTCGTAGTCATTGCTCTCAATTCCAAAGGTGCTCCGCAGGAAGCCGGCTTGGTATGCGAAATCAGTGAGGCCGGGGCGCAGCAGCCGGGGACTCGCATAGTAGCGCTCGCGCAGCACCTGTTCGCGTCCCAAGAGATCGCGCACCACGACGCGCAACTCGCCTTCTCCCGTGATGACCGGCAGATTCGGCAACGTGAAGGGTCCCGGCGGCAGCGCGGCACGTCCACGCAGAGCATCGTTGATGAAGAGATCGACCGTGGACGGCAGCGCCGCTTCGCCTGACATTGCCGGAAGGGGAAAGGTAACGAAGCCCGGGCGCACGGCAAAGTTCGTGGCCCACTGCACGCCGCCGAAGCGCACCGGCAGACTCCACGTCCCGGAGCGAGAAATGGAATCACCTGCGCGCAAACTGGCGAGTGCCTCCGGCGCATCGCGCGTCCAGGTGGTTTCCAGACGAATCAGTTGTGCACGACCCTCAAGATCGCGTGCGAGCGCAGTGGCCGTGCCTACCCCGGCGCCGTTGAAGGCACCGAGTTCGACCAGGCCGTCGAGACGCGTCTGCCCGATAACCCGCTGGGCGACAAAGTCGTAATTGAGAAATGCGCCCGGCGGAGGCAACGTGGGTGCAGACGGACCGGAGTGAGCAAAACGGCTGGTCGGCAGGAAAAGCGCGGCCGGGGCCTGGATCGTCAGTGTCTGCGAGCCTACATCCAACTCATGGGCGATGCGGGGCAGGGCGTCGAGCGCGTAATAGGGTTCACCGCGATGCCACTGCGGAGCGATTGGCGGACGCTTCAGCCGCCAGCGCTCGAAATCGCTGCCCCTCGCGAGGAAGCGCCCGTCTGCGCGCCGCAGCAGGAGTGTCACAACCGGGTCCTGGCGGTTGATGCTGACCGCGAGCCACAGTTCTTCGAGCTCTTCCGCTCGCGCGGCTGCCGCCTGCTCCACGGTCTGCGCTTTTGCGACGCTCCCAAACCACACGACGACGATCAGGATGACGACACAGCTATTCCAGCGCGAGATCGGCATTCACGTCGCCTGCGTCCGTTCTTGCGCTCACGCGTAACTGCGTGCCCGCAGCCGGCGTGCGGGATACAGGAAGCCGCCACCGCCACGACTGGCCGGGCAGCACATAGGCCGCAGTCGCCTCCGCAATGGTTTGCGAAACGGAGAGGAGCTTCAGCTCTACGATTCTCGCATGCGCCTTGCCTGTGTTATGCGCGTCCAGGAGGATTGCGCCGCCGTCCTGTTTCGCGCTCCAGCCCAGGAGCGGCGCGGCAGGCCCCCGAGGCAGGACGAATACCGGCACGCCGAGGCGCAACGCGATGCGCACGCCCGTGTCGCTCGCCCCTACAACATCGGGGATTTCCTGGAGGTAGAGCCGGTAGGCGAGTTCGCGTTCCGCGTCAACCGCGCGCCGCAGCCCCACGCGCACCGTTTGCACCGCGCCCGGCGCGAGCGTGAAGATGGGCGGCGTCGCGAGCAGTTCGCGGGTCGCCACATAATGGTCGGCGGCGTCGCTCTGCGTCCACGCCATCACCTGCAGGTGGAGGCCGGCGGGTTGCGTTCCCGCGTTGCGCACGGTGAGGGCGGCAACGGGTTGCGCGCCGGAAAGCGTGAGGCGGACCGGATTGACCTCGAGCGCGGCCCCAACCGCGCAGGCGCTCCACAACGCGCAGGCGCAACCCATCCAGCCGGCGGCATGCGCCGCCCAGCTTGCCGGGCGCGTCATCAGAATGTGATGGTAGCGGTGACGGTGTCGACGTAGTTGCCGACCGGCACGTTTTGCCCCGCGGGAATCTTGCCGAACATAGTGTGATCGATTGCCAGTCCGGTGCCCAATCCCGAGATCACGTCCACGCTCAACGTATTACCCACTACCACCAGACGGTCCACGGTTCGGTAGAGGGAATAGTTCAGCGTCTCGGTTCCGCCCACGCGCGTCATCTTACGGCTGGCGACGGTTGCGCCTGTTCCTATGCCGGCATCGAGCCCGATGGAATAGGGCACGCCTAACGTGCATGTGGCGGTAACGACGTTAGTGCCGTTGGTGTTGTCGGCGAGCAACGAAGGCGTATAGATACCGAAGTCGTGGTTGGTGGCCGAGATCGTGCAGCCCGCGGACACTGTGGCGGTGACTTGGAAGGTAGTGGTGGCGGTTGCTGCATACGCAGCGGCGATGGCAAGCAACAGGATACTGAACAGAACGGATCGAAATGCTGTTTTCATGTTTTTCCCAGTTTCGTTTCACACCCGAGCCCTCATGGGAACGCTCGACGAGCGTTGCCATGGAGCCCACGCAAAAGCGACTTCTTTTGATCGCGCAACCCGAGGCTGCGGTTCTTTTATTTGCGCCGCCAGTTTCTGCGATTCAGGGGAGAAACGGTAGACGCCTCATGGCCCGGTGCCGAATGGCCCTATTGCCGGGGTGTAGCGCGCACGAACCGGGCGGCCGCCTCAGAACGGCGTGTGACCTGCAGCTTCTGGAAAACGTGACTGAGGTAGTTCTTGACGGTCTTGGGCGAAAGGCCCATGGCTGCAGCAATTTCCTTGTTGGTTTTGCCCTCCGCCACGAGGGCGAGCACACGGCGCTCCTGAGCAGAGAGCGCGCTGTCTCCGGCACCGGGGACGGCTCCTGTCTGCATGCGTGCGCGTTCCAGGATGCGTCGCCGGCTGGCCGGATCCATTACCGATAGTCCGTGTGCTGCTGCCTTGATTGCTTGAATGAGGTTCTCGCTGCCGATTTCCTTCAGCAGATAACCATCGGCATTGGCGAAGACGGTCGCGAGCATGGCTTCGTCGTCCTCGAACGCGGTCAGGAACAAAAGCTTCGTTTCCGGGTGGGTGGCGCGTATCTCGCGGCACGCTTCGACACCGCTGCCGTCGGGCAAGCGCACGTCCATCAGCACGACGTCCGGTGTCAAGCGTCTCACCGCATCAATCGCTTCTGAAACTGTCCGGGCTTCTCCGGCGATTTCAATGCCGGCGTCGGTAAGCACCGTACGCAGCCCGGTGCGCACGATCTCATGGTCATCGACCAGCAGCACCCGCAGTGGACGGCCTTCAGCGGCTGTCATGGGCTGTATCCTCCTTCGGGATGTGCAGGATAATCGTTGCGCCATGGCCGGGCGAGGAAAGAAACTCGAGCCGTCCACCGATCTGTCGGGTTCGCGATTCCATGTTGTGCAGTCCGCCGGAGTTTCGTCTTGCAACCTCGGGATCGAATCCCACGCCGTCATCGCTTATTTCAACACGGATGTCGGTATCTGCCTCTTGGAGCGACAACCTGCCTTGTTTGGCGCGTGAATGTTGCAAGGCGTTGCTCAAGGCCTCTCGGGCGACGTGCAGGACGTGCTCCGCCTGCTGCGCGGTGAGCTGCGAGACAGCCAAAGGATCCACATTCAGGCGGAAGCGCAATGTTCCCGTTGCGCCGATCGCCCTCACCAGCCTGGCGAGCTCGGCACGCAGTTGTGGCATGCTCAGAATCTGCGGTCCCGAACCCGAGATGTAGCGGCGCACGTCGCGGATTACGCCATTCAGGCCGCTGACCGCTTGTGCCAACTGCGCCGCCACGTCCTTCGGATTGTCGTGCACCCGTCGCTGGCATGCCTCCAGTCGCATGCCGATGGCGTAGATCGTCTGAATGATGTGGTCGTGTAAATCCTGGGACAGGCGCTCGCGCTCCTCGAGCGCCTGGCGGAGCCGGCGTTCGCTTTCCTCAAGCGCTTTCTGCGCCAGCTTGCGCTTGGTAATGTCGACGATGATGCCGCGGAGTCGAACAGGTTGATCGCTTTCCACCACGACGGTCACGATATCCCGCACCCACACCGTGCGCCCGTCCGCCGCCAGCATTCGATATTCGAAATCATGCGGCCGCTTTTCCCGGGTCGCCGTGGCGCAAAAGGCGACGGCCCACTCCCGGTCGTCAGGATGCACATGATCTTTCCAGAAAGCGCGTTCGTTCAACCATCGCCCAATCGGGTAACCAAGCAGCTTCTCGGCCTGCTGACTGACAAAGGTGAACTGAAAATTTTGTGCATCCGCCTCCCAGACGATCCCGTCAACGGAATTGACGAGGGCTGCGTACGTCTCCTGCGATTGCTGCAGCGCTTGCTGCCCGAGCCTGTGCTCGGTGATGTCCTGCACGACGGCGACGAGAAAACGCGGCTGGCCGAGATCATCACGCACGGCTGAAACCCTGCTGCGCACCCAGATTGCGTCGCCGCTCTGGATGTGATAGCGCTTTTCGATCTCGAAGAGCCCCCTTTTGCCGGTGACAAGTTCTCCGCACAGAGCTTGGTAATGGGCACGGTCGTCCTGATGCGTCAAGCTGCCGCGGGTCTTATGGAGCAGTTCTTCCTCAGAGTAACCGACCATGCGCTGATAAGCGGCATTGGCTTTAATGAAAGTGCCGTCGAGCCCGGTCACGTAGATGCCAAGAGGTGCGGAGTCGAACGTAACCCGCAATAATTCTGCGCGCTCGCGCAAGGCTTCTTCTGCCTTCCTGCGCTCGGCAACTTCTTTGACAAGCCGGGTGTTTGCCGCGGCGAGCTGTTCGCTCTCATTTTCGGCGAGTTCGGCGCGTACGCGAACGGTGATGTCCTGCGTGAAACACCGGCTATGAATGAAGCGCCCGTCCTGCCGGTAGACATTGCAGGAAATGAGCACGTGCCGTATCGATCCATCCTTGTGCCGCAGGCGTGCCGCGCAGTCCTTGAGCGGCACATTTGCATTGAGTTTTTCGAGGATGTCTTCAGCCACCTCCCGGTCAACGTGAAACTCGATCACGGTGCGGCCTATATACTCTTCCCTGTGGTAGCCCAGCATTTCGAGCTCTTCCTGATTCGCCCATAGAATCGTCCCGTCCGGAGCAATCCAGTGGATACCCACCGGCGCGTTTTCGACGAAATCGGTCAGTTCGCGCTCCCGCTTGTGAAGGATGTCGACGCCTTTCCGGTGGGCCGAGCCGAAATACGCCAGAAACCAAAGAGTAACCAGGGTGATCGCGCGATTCGTCAAGTCCGTCCGCAGCTCGCCATCGGGCGACAGCAACAGTCCAAGTAGGGTAAGCACGGAACTCGTTACGGTGACGGCAAACGCCTGGCGGGGCGTACCCCATGCCATGGCGATCCACAGGATCAAGATGTAAAGGAAAGGGATTCCGATGCCGATGGGCGTGAAACCGTCCAGGGCGAACACTACAGCAATCGCCAGTGCAACGAACAGCGTGCTTACCGATTGAAAGCCAGACTTTGCAGGAAACCCCTGTCCGAGAACCCTCGCGTTGGTCAACATGCGGCCTACCCCCCTCTGTGCTCAACCGCGCTTTCGTATTATGACATCGGCGATCGAGTATTCAACGCAGGGGCTTGGTGCATCGCGGGTGGAGCGACACGCACGCGCCGGCGCCGCACAATCAATCTCCGAAGTCGAATCGCTGGTTTCGGAAGCGGTCGTGGAGTCGCGGAGGTCTGAAAGCCAAGTCACGCAAACGCTGATTGTCCGCTGGCGGAAGCCTGCGCCTTCAATACAACGTTGGCGCCGGTGTTGGAGTCATTGACAACACAACTGCCTGTTGTTATGATCTCCAACATGAAGGCGCGGCTGCTGTTTGACCAGCGTATTGTCATTGCCGAGAAGGCCTTCGCAGAGCTGGTGTTGTGGGAAGTACCGACGCCGGTGAGTGGCAGCCCGCATCGCTATAAGTACCGTCTCGCGTTCATAGTAGATGGTCGCTGCGAGCTGCGCTATGACAATGAGACGGGCAAGGGCGATCACCGGCATGCAGGTGATCATGAAGAGCCTTACCAGTTCACGACGCCGGATCAATTAGTGGCTGATTTTTTCTTGGATATCGAGAGGTGGCGAAATGAAAACCGTGACTCTTGACATACGCACGCCGCGTGAAGTTTCCGCTGAGTTTGTGCGCGTCTGGAAGAGCCGGAAGGCGGATCCGAATGCGCGCATCAGTTTTGCTACACCAGAGCTGCTGTGGAAGGTGCTGACTGCCAAACGCTGGGAACTGATCAAGGCGATGGCAGGCCAAGGGCCGATGACTTTGCGCGAAGCCGCGCGCCGCGCGGATCGCGACGTAAAAGCGGTGCATGGGGACGTGCATGCGCTGTTGGCGGCAGGAATACTGCGCAAGGACGCGGATGGGAAAATCGAATTTCCGTTTGACGCAGTACATGTGGACTTTAAGCTCAAGGCGGCGTAGCGATTTTCTTGGGACTTTTTGGGACAGTTGGCGGGAAAAAGTGGTCACAAAGGGTTATTGTTAGATATCATCCAAAATTGCAACACGCTGTTTTGTCAGGAATCGTGCTGTAAGCTATTGTTC
>JACQOK010000449.1 GCA_016202565.1 Betaproteobacteria bacterium
GCCTAGCCACGGCGATGGAAATGATCGAAGAAGTGCCTGAGCTCGCCATCCTGCGCGGGTTCCGCAATCTGCCACGCGGCGATTGTGCTGCGCTTGCGCGTGCGATTCGCGCGATGTCGCTTTTGGCCTGCTTGAAGAACCGTGTCGTGAATGAAGCGGAAATCAACCCGCTCATCGTGAAGGGTGAGGGCAGCGGCGTTGTCGCGGTCGACGGGCTGGTCGTGCTTGCGTAGCGAAATCCGTGCCCCAGTGCACAATGCCGAATTGTAAGCGGGGATAGCAACGGCTACGGTTCGAGCCCGGGCTCGCCCAGATAAGGCCGGAGCTTTTCCGTGAGAACGAGTACGAGTTCCGAGTCCATGTATGGGTAAATGTCAGGTACATCGAGACATATGATGCGCTTGGCGCCGCCGAACGCGGAAAAGAAGTGGCGTGGAAGATACTGGCGGTGCCGCTCTTCCATGACGAACACGATCTCGGCCCACTGGAGTAGCTCTTCCGTCACCGGCACGCGCGCATCCGGCGCGATGCCTGCGGAACGCACTTCGAGGCCCGGTCGGCCGCGGTAGAGCGCTTCGGCGGTCGGGCTACGCAGCAGGTTTTGCGTGCAGACGAAGAGCACTTTCATACCAGGCCAATCCCTCCAGGCTCGGCTTGCAGAGAAAAGCCGCCCCTGACCGTGTGATTCTGGAACAGGTTTTCAACCCTGTCATCCTCGATGTGGGTGCACAAGCATGGTCGTAGTAATATTCCGCTGGCACAACCCGTGAACGGAGGAGAAAACAATGAAAAGCATGTCCGCAGTTGTGGCGGTCTCCGGCTGCTGAATGCTGCACGTCAGCAGGGCGAAGTGATGGAGCGTGCTGGAAGAAAATAACGTGATGAACCGAGCGGACACGGGAATTCAAGAGCTGAGTCAAGGCGCGAGCCGCAGGCTTGCGGCACACGTCGCGGCCACGCGCTACGAATCGCTCGCGCCCGAAGTCATTCACGCGTTCAAGCGTGCCTTGCTCGATTTCCTTACCTGCGCTGTCGCCGGTGGGGCAATGCCGGTATCGCGGGCGCTGCTGTCGTACTACGAGGAGAACGACGCGACGCGCAGCGCCACGGTCATCGGCAGTGGCGTGAAGCTGTCTGCACCGAACGCGGCCTTGGTCAACGGCGCCAACACCCACGGACTGGACTTCGACGACGGGCACACCCACGGCTCGGCGCATCCGGCGGGAGCAATCTTTCCGGCGGTGCTGGCGGCGGCGGAACAGCGCGGTGCAGACGCGAAGGCGATCGTGCTCGCGGCGGTACTGGGCTACGACGTGATGCTGCGGATTGCCGCGGCGATGCATCCCAACTCCGCACGGCGCGGCTTCCACAACACTGCGATCGCCGGTGTCTTCGGCGCGGCGGCGGCCGTCGCGAGCCTGCTCAAGCTCGACGCGCGGCAGGTCGGCCATGCGCTGGGGCTTGCCGGAAGCTTTGCCGGCGGCACCCGCGAGTACCTCGACGAAGGCGCGGAAGTGAAGCGCATCCATCCGGGCAAGGCGGCGCGCGATGGACTGTTGTGCGCGGAATTCGCGCGGCGCGGCATCACCGGGCCGTCGAAAATTCTGGAGGGACGCTACGGGTTCTTCCGAACGCACGCTGACGGCGAGATCAAGTGGGTACGGCTATTCGAGGGCCTCGGGCAGCGCTTCGAAATCAGCGATGTCTATTTCAAGCCCTATCCCTGCTGCCGGCACTACCACGCGGTCATCGATGGTATCTGCGCGCTGCGGGAGCAGCACGGCTTTTCCGCCGAGGACGTGGCGCATGTCGACCTGGGAATTTACGCGGTGGGCGTGAACGGCCACGACCACAAGCATTGCGACAATCTGCTCGACGCGCAGATGAGCGCGCCGTGCGCCGCGGCGCTCGCGCTCGCCGATGGCAAAGTCGCGGCCTCGCAGTTCCTCCCGGAGAGTCTCAACCGGCCGGAAATCCAGGCCCTGCTCAAGCGCATCGACACCCACATCGACGAGGAATGCGAGCGGATTTACCCCGGCAGGCGCTCGGGCGCGGTGCACATCGCGCTGCGCGATGGCAGGAAACTCGAAGTCCGCGTCCTGGACCCGAAGGGAGAGGTCGCAAACCCGCTGTCAGATGCCGATCTCGAGCACAAGTTCATCGCCAACTGCGAGCCGGTCATCGGCAGGCTGCGCTGCGAGCGGCTGCTGGGACAGGTATGGCGTTTCGACGAACTGGCGGAGGCGGGCGAAATCCTCCATATCGATGGTTACGAAACCGGATGACAATCCGGTCTTCGCTCGATACTCCCCTCTCCGCTCGGGAGAGGGGCGGGGGTGAGGGTCGAGCAGTGTCGTGCCGTTAGGTAATGCTCGATAGAAAAGGCTTCGCGAGCCTGGATCCGTGAATGTCACATGATGGACGCCGGGACGTTTCGTCTCCTCCCGTAATCGGGTAAAATACAGCTCCTTTCGATTCCTTTTTCCGGTTCGTTCCCACGAGGAGTGCTGATGAAAGTATTGGTCACGGTCAAGCGCGTGATCGACCCCTATGTGAAGGTGCGCGTGAAGTCGGACGGCAGCGGCGTGGAGACCGCGAACGTCAAAATGACGATGAATCCGTTCTGCGAGATCGCGGTCGAGCAGGCGGTGCGCATGAAGGAAGCCGGCGTGGTTTCCGAGATCGTCGTGGTGTCGATCGGCGTCCAGCAGTGTCAGGAGACGCTCCGGACGGCGATGGCGATGGGTGCGGACCGCGGCATCCTGGTCGAAACCGGCGCCGACGTGCAGCCGCTGGCGGTCGCGAAGGTATTGAAGCAGATCGTCGAGAAAGAACAACCCAAGCTCGTCATCATGGGCAAGCAGGCGATCGACGACGATTCGAACCAGTGCGGGCAGACGCTGGCGGCGCTGCTGAACTGGCCGCAGGCGGCATTCACCTCGAACATCGTGGTGAACGGCGACAGCGCCGATGTCACGCGCGAGATCGACGGCGGGCTGGAGAAGTTGACGCTCAAGCTGCCGGCGGTGATGACCACCGACCTGCGCCTGAACGAGCCGCGCTACGTGACGCTGCCCAATATCATGAAGGCGAAAAAGAAACCGCTCGAAGTCGTGAAGCCGGACGCGCTCGGCGTCGACGTGACGCCGCGGTTGAAGGTCCTGAAGGTCCAGGAACCGCCCAAGCGCAGCACCGGGGTCAAGGTCGCCGACGTGGCGGAACTGGTGGCGAAACTCAAGAACGAGGCGAGGGTGATTTAAACGCGGTAAGCGGTAAACGGTGAGCGGTAAGCGGTAAACGGAACGCAGAACAGGAAACAGGGACATGTCAGTTTTGGTCATAGCGGAACACGACAACAACCATCTCAAGCCCGGCGTCCCCAACACCATCGCCGCCGCGGCGAAGATGGGGGGCGAGATCACGGTGCTGGTCGCCGGACATCAATGCGCGGCGGCGGCGCAGGCCGCAGCCAGGGTCGACCAGGTGAAGAAGGTGCTGCTCGCCGATGCGCCGCACTACGCGGGGTCGCTGGCCGAGAACTTGGCGGCGCTGGTGGTGTCGATCGCCGGGCAGTACACGCACATCGTTGCGCCGGCGACCGGCTTCGGCAAGAACTTCATGCCGCGCGTGGCGGGACTGCTCGACGTGCAGCAGATATCGGACATCAGCACGGTCGAAGCGCCGGACACATTCGTGCGCCCGATTTATGCCGGCAATGCGTTGGCGACGGTGCAGTCGGCCGACCGCATCAAGGTAGTGACGGTGCGCGCAACCGCATTCGACCCGGTCGCGGAAGCCGCCAACCCGGCGCCGGTCGAAACCCTTGCGCCGGGACCGGACAGCGGTCTGTCCCAATTCAAAGGCCAGGAGCTTTCGAAATCGGAGCGCCCGGAACTTGCCGCCGCGCGCATCATCGTTTCCGGCGGCCGCGGCATGGGCAGCGCGGAAAACTTCAAGATCCTGGAAGCGCTCGCCGACAAGTTGGGCGCCGCGGTCGGTGCTTCGCGCGCGGCCGTAGACTCCGGCTTCGTCCCCAATGACTACCAGGTCGGGCAGACCGGCAAGATCGTGGCGCCCGAGCTCTATATCGCGGTCGGCATTTCCGGCGCGATCCAGCATCTTGCCGGCATGAAAGACAGCAAGGTGATCGTCGCGATCAACAAGGATCCGGAGGCGCCGATTTTCTCGGTCGCCGATTACTGGCTGGTCGAAGATCTGTTCAAGGCGGTGCCGGAACTGACAGCCAAGCTGTGAAAAGCGGGAACGAAAGCCCCCCAAGAAAAGCGGGAACGAAAGAGGCGTAGCCCGGATGGAATGAAATGAAATCCGGGGCCGGGAGAAGCGGGAACGAAGTCCCCCACAGAAAAGCGGGAACTAAAGCCCTCCAAAGAAAAACGGGCTCCCGGAATCCGCTTCGCTCCTTCCGGGCTACAATCCCAATCGCTGACCGCTCACCGCTTACCAGGAGAAGCCATGTCCACCTACACCGCTCCCCTCAAGGACATGCAGTTCGTCATCAGGGAACTCGTTGGCCTGGAAGAGGTGACGGCGCTGCCCGGGTGGGGGGAGGTCAACGCCGAACTGGTCGACGCGGTGCTGGGCGAGGCGGCGAAGTTCGCGCAGGAAGTGCTCGATCCCTTGAACCGCAGCGGCGACCAGCAGGGCGCGCGGCTCGCGGACGGCAAAGTGACCGCACCCGATGGCTTCGCGCAAGCGTATCAGCAGTTCGTTGCGGCGGGCTGGAACGGGCTGGGCGGGCAGACGGCGTACGGCGGGCAGGGACTGCCGCATATCGTGTCGATGCCGGTGCAGGAGATATGGAACAGCGCCAACATGGCGTTCTGCCTGTGCCCCATGCTCACCAGCGGCGTGGTCGAGGCGATGCGCGTTCACGGCAGCCCGGAACAGCAGCAACAGTATCTGGCGAAGCTCACCTCCGGCGAGTGGGCGGGCACCATGAATCTCACCGAGCCGCAGGCGGGCTCCGACCTTTCGGCGGTACGCACGCGGGCGACGCCGGAAGGAGATCACTATCGCCTCCGGGGCACCAAGATTTTCATTACCTGGGGCGAGCAGGACATGAGCGAGAACATCGTGCATCTCGTGCTTGCACGCACGCCCGACGCGCCCGAAGGCGTGAAGGGCATCTCGCTTTTCATCGTGCCCAAGTTCCTCGTGAATCCCGACGGCACTCTGGGTGAGAGAAACGACGTGAAGTGCGTTTCGATCGAGCACAAGCTCGGCATTCACGCGAGCCCGACGTGCGTCCTGTCGTATGGCGAAGGCAAAGGCGCCATCGGCTATCTGGTCGGCGAGGAGAATCGCGGGCTCGAATACATGTTCACGATGATGAACCACGCGCGGCTTGGCGTCGGCGTCGAGGGCGTGGCGGTCGCCGAGCGCGCCTATCAGCATGCGCTCGATTACGCGAAGACGCGCGTGCAGGGTCGCGAGATCGGACAAAGAAGCGGCGACCGCGTCACCATCATCCATCACCCGGACGTGCGCCGCATGCTGATGATGATGCGCGCGCAGATCGAGGCGATGCGCGCGCTCTCTTATCTGGCCGCCGCCGCGCTCGACAAATCGAAGCACCATCCGGACGAAAGAGAACGCGGCCGCCAGCAGGCGCTCATCGACCTCCTGACGCCGATCGTCAAAGGCTGGTGCACCGAGCAGGCGGTGGAGATCGCTTCGACCGGCATCCAGGTCCACGGCGGCATGGGGTTCGTCGAAGAGACCGGCGCGGCACAATACCTGCGCGATGCGCGCATCACGACGATCTACGAGGGCACCACCGGCATCCAGGCGAACGATCTCGTTGGGCGCAAAGTCGCATTCGAAAAGGGTGCAACCGCGCTTGCGGTGATAGAAGACATGCGGCGCCTCGACGCGCGGCTGGCGCAGGCGGGTGCAGCCGAATTCACGGCGATGCGCGAGAGTCTCAAGGAAGCGGTGGACGGACTCGAGCAGGCCACGCGCTGGCTCGTGGAGACTTATCCGAAAAACGCGAAGGCCGCCGCCGGCGTGTCGGTGCCGTACCTCAAGCTCTTCGGCACGGTCGCCGGCGGCTGGCTGATGGCGCGCGCGGGGATGCTCGCTCACGAGAAGCTCTCCGATCCCGAAGCCGACCACGAGTTCTACAAGGCCAAGGTTGCGACCGCGCGTTTCTACTCCGAACACGTATTGCCGAACGCGCTGCTGCTCGCGCGCGAAGTCTCGAGCGGGGCGGACAGCGTGCTCGCGCTGGACGCGGCCGACTTCTGAATAAGAAGCGAGGTAGCCCGGATGGAATGAAATGGAATCCGGGGCTGAATAAGAAGCGAGGTAGCCCGGATGGAATGAAGTGAAATCCGGGGCCGGGAGAAGCGGGAACGAAGGCCCCAAAAAAAAAGCGGGAACGAAGGCCCCCCAAAAAAGCCGTGTTCCCGGAATCCGCTGCGCTTCTTCCGGGCTACGTGATCTAACCAATCCAGTCAGGAGCTGTCATGACAACACCCGCTCTCGTCAACCCGCTCGCCGAGCGCATCAAAAGCGGCGGACTGGGTCTCACTCTGATGATCCGCCATGCACGCACGGTGGACATCGCGCTCGCGGCGAAGACCTGCGGCTTCGACGGGTTGTTCTTCGATTTACAGCACGGCGTCGTGCCGGAAGACGTGATATCGCAGTTGGCGATCGCCGCGATGAACGTCGGCGTGACACCGCTCGTGCGTGTGCCGGAGAAGGACTACGCTGCGGCGCTGCGCATGCTCGACAACGGCGCGCTGGGAATCATCATGCCGGAAGTGACCACGGTCGAAGACGCGCGAAACTCGGTTGCGGCGTGCAAATATCCTCCCATCGGTAACCGCGGCGCGTTCGGCGGCTGGGCGCATTTCGGTTTCCGCGCCGTGCCGGCGGCCGAGGCACGCAGGGCGCTCAACGATGCGACGCTGCTCGTGCTCATGATCGAGAGCAGGACCGCGCTCGACAACATCGAGGAAATCGCCGCCGTGCCGGGAGTGGACGTCATCCACATCGGCACCAACGATCTATCGACCGACCTCGGGCATCCGGGCGAACTCACGCATCCGGATGTGCTCGCCGCCATCGAGCGCGTGGTGAAGGCGTGCCGCGCCAACGGCAAGATCGCCGGTGTCGGTGGGCTCACCGGCGGCGATGTCGTGAAGATGCTGACGCCGGTGGTCAAGCTCGGCGTGCGCTTCATCACCGCCGCCACGGAGTGGAACCTGATGATGGCCGCGGGAACGGAGCGGGTCAAAGCGCTCCGCGCCCTGCCGTTGTGACGCCCGTCATTCCGGCGTACGCGGAAATTCGGAACGGGTAGGTTGGGCTGAGGCAGCTTGTGCCGAAGCCCAACGCGATGCCGTGTGAGTGTTGGGGTTCGTGCCATCACCCCAACCTACGCCTCTTCGGAACCGAGCAGCAGGTTCGGCGCGCCCAGTTGCAGCAGCAGTCCGAACTCGTCAGCGAAGGTCCAGCTTTCCGTAATCTTGCCGTCCGCAAATTTCAGGATTGCAGCGACGTGCACGCCTACGCGCTTGCCGGTCGGAGCCAGTCCGCAGAGGGCGCCCTGGTGCGTGCCGTTCGTGCTGAACCGCATCCACACCTCGTCGCCCTCGGCCATGAGGACTTCGATCCTGTCGTGGCGGTCCGGAATCGCGGCGTCGAGATCGAACGCCACACCCCGCGCCTTGCAGTATTCGCGCAGGTGCGTGAATCCATAACGCAGATGACGGTGGCCGGCGGCGCGGCTCTCTTTGGCGCTTCTTGAACGCGAAGCTGCCGCGAGGATCTTGTTGCGGTCCTGCGGCGATAGTGTCCCTTTCGCTTCGAGCCGGCTGATGACGGCATCGACTTCCTCGCCCTTGTCCGGCAACGGGGGCGCAACGATGCGTCCATCCTTGCGCGCCGGCAGTTTCGCGCCCATCTGCCGCAGCAGTTCCACTTCATCCATCATGAACCAGCCTTCGACCATCTGTCCGTTCACAAGGCGGAGCATCGCGATCTCGTAGACGTCCAATCGCTTGCCCGTCGGTGGAATGCCAAAGAAACCGCCGGTGTGCGTGGCGGTCACGCGAAAGAGCAGCCCCACCCGGTCACCGTCGGCGATGACGCGCTCGATGACGTCCACGCGGTCGGGCAACGCCTTGCGCAGGTACAGGCCGGGATGGGTGAAGTCCTCGTCGCGGGCGTTGCTCGCGAGATGAAGATTGCCGCCGCGCGCGCGGTTGTAGCCGGGCGCGAGCACTTCCTTCTCGACCTGCGGCATTTCTGGGGTGCCCTGCGACTGCTTGAAGCGCAGCGCCACCGCTACATTGCGCGCGAGTTCTCCGGTGCGGTTCTTGCCAGCGTGATTCATGGGTGTTTTCCGTTTGTAGGATTCGTGGTTTCAGTATAGATTATCGCAGCTCGCACATTTACCCGTCAGGTTCATTCTTCCATTGAGGGAGGCGATATGAGTACCACTTCTGCCACGTCTGCTGCGGCCGCCGTGCACCCGGTTGCACCGGAACCTGCCGCGCCGCGATTCGAAATCGATCCGTGGTGGCCCAAGCCGTTGCCCGAAGGATGGATCACGGGGCAGCTCGCCTGCGTGTATGTGGACCACAACGATCACGTGCTCGTGGTCAACCGGGGCGACATCACGGAGGAGGAGAAGGAAACCTGCATCCGCGCGCCGGCGGTCATGATCTTCGACCTGGAGGGCAACCTGATCGGCTCCTGGGGCGATTGGGAGGTGCTGCCGTCGACGCCGCACAGTTGCGCGGTCGATCACGAAAACAACGTGTGGATCACCGCCAACGGCGACGGCATGGTGCAGAAATACACCTACGACGGGAAACTCCTGCTGCAGATCGGCAAGAAGGGCGTGTTCGACACGGAGGACGGCGCCAAGAAAAGCAAAGCGCTGAATGCCGGTCGCACCCAGCTCAACAAGCCGGCGGGCATTGCGTGCGATCCGGAGAACGGTGATGTTTACTTCGCCGACGGCTACGGCAACCGGCGCGTGGTGGTTTTCGATCGCAACGGAAACTTCCTGCGCCAGTGGGGGCGCCAGGCGACGAAGGAGGAAATGGAGGCGGGTGTCGGCGGCGTGTTCGCGGAGATCGTGCATAGCGTCGCGATCAGCAACGATGGTCTCGTGTACGTCGGCGACCGCCAGGGTGATCGCGTCCAGGTGTTCGACAAGATGGGCAATTTCAAGCGCAACATCTGGACGCGGACGGGCACCCCGACGTTACCGGACAAACGCGGCACCGCCTGGTGGACGGGGTTTTCGCCGGACCGGGAGCAGAAGTATCTGTACGTGATGAACGGGCGCAACGAGCAGGTCCACATCCTCGATCACGCGAGCGGGACGATACTTTCAAGCTTTGGCCGGCCCGGTCATCAGCTCGGCAATTTCACGCACGGCCACAGCCTGGCCGTGGACTCGCGGGGCAACATTTACGTCGCCGATACCAACTGGGGCCGCAGGATCCAGAAGTTCAAGCCGGCGCACTGACGCCGCCGGCGTTCAGTCTCGTTAAGATCCATGAATTCAAAGTGCCGGGTACGCTGGCGCCAACCAAGAGCGGGGCTTAGCGGGGCTTAGGGGACAGACCAGGACAGACCACTAAGGACTTAGCAGTCGTTGAACGCTTAGCAGGGTATTGAAAAAGCCATTACTTACCGTTCGTGTTGAGCGTAGTGCAACGAAGTCGAAACATGAACGATTGAGTATTCAGCGACTTGTTCACACTTCGACTCCGCGCTTACGCGCTACGCTCAGTGCGAACGGGCTTTTTCAACAGCCTTTTAGTGGTCTGTCCCCGCGAGTCACGCGATTCACACTGGCGCCAACCAAGGATCTTGGCGCCGGCGCCCGAGTTTTCCGTCACTCCGGTGTGATGCCGACCGCAGCGGCGAGCTTGCGGTATTTCTCGATGTCCGACTTCTGGAGGCTGCGGAGGGTTTCCGGACTTGAGCCGACGACGTCGCTCGCCATCTCGAGCTGGCGCTGTTTGTATTCCGGCGACTGAACGACGGCGGCGATGTCGGCGTGAATCTTTCTGGCGACTTCTTTCGGCGTCTTCGCCGGCAGCCAGATCGCGAACCACTGACCGATGTCGAACCCCGGCGCGCCGGATTCGGCGATGGCCGGCACGTCCGGCAGCGCGCCCAGGCGCTGCGCGGATGTCACGGCAAGCGCGCGCAGCCGGCCGGCCTGGATATGCGGGATCGCCGCCGTCGGAGCGGTGAGCCCGATGGGAACATGGCCGCCGAGGAGATCGATCAGCGCGGGCGCCGCACCCTTGTACGGTACGTGCGTCATCTGGATGCGGAAAGTGGTCTTCATCAGTTCGCCCGCGAAGTGCTGCGGCGTGCCGGTGCCGATCGACGCGTAGTTGAGCGCGCCCGGCTTGGCGCGCGCGAGCGCGATCAGCTCCTTCACCGATTTCACCGGGAGCGAAGGATGCGCGAGCAGCACCGGAGCGGTCCGGGTGACGAGCGTCACCGGTTGAAGATCCTGCACCGGATCGTAGGGCATCTTCTTGAACAGCACGACGTTCATCGACACCTCGCTCGACGCGCTGAGCAACAGCGTGTGGCCATCGGGCGGGCTCCGGACGACGAAATCCGTCCCGATCATCGCGCTGCCGCCCGGACGGCTTTCGACAATGACTTGCTGGCCCCAGCGCTCCGTGAGCTTCTGCGCAATGGGCCGCACCGTGAGCTCGGAACCGCCACCCATGGGATAAGTGATTACGAAACGCACCGTTTTCGACGGGTAGCCTTGGGCACCGGCTATCCCGGCGAGCCCGATCGCCGCTGCCGCGATCGCTCCTTTCCACAACCTTCTCTGAGTTGTTGTCATTTGAACTCCTCCTTTGGTCCCGCGAGTATAGCGGCAACAGGTCGCGCTGAGCACTGTTCCGATGTCACCCAGGCGCTGCCCGGGCGCTGGAAAAATACCTGGCGGATTCCGTCACCAGCTGCTCGCGCAGCAGACGGAAGTTGGCGAGCTGGTTCACGGTCTTGCGGGTGATGAGCGATATGTGCCTTTTTACCCCGCGCAGCTCCCGGTAGCAGCGCTGATCCAGTTCCATCTCGATGGCGAGCCCCAGCGGCACCAGGCCGTCTCCAAAGCCGGCTTTCACCATCTGCACGGTCGCGCTGAAGGTCTCCACCGGAATGAGAGGCCGCTCGAGCAGCTGCCGATGATGTTCCCTGATCTGCGGTTCTATGGCCCGCCATGTCGCCGAGCGATGAGCGCGTCGATGCCTTCCAACATATTCCATCTCCTACTGAATTTCATGAAACCTATTCATTGAGTTTATAGGTAAACTCCATGGGTTCCAAACCGCGTGTTTTCTATTGGAGGAGCCCGACCATGGTCACTGTCGAATCCACCCCGGAAATGGCCGCCCGCGTCTACGCGACGCTCGCGCGCAACCTCGAAACCGTGCGCCGCCGCCTGCAGCGGCCGCTGACCCTTGCCGAAAAGGTTCTCCTCGGCCACCTCGATGACGCCGAGAGCCAGGAAATGGTGCCGGGCCAGAGCTACCTCTTCCTGCGCCCTGACCGCGTGGTGTTCCAGGACGTGCTCGGCCAGACCGGCATGCTGCAGTTCATGCAGACGCGCCGCGAACACGTCGCCGTGCCCACGACGATCCACTGCGACCACCTGATCCAGGCGCGCAACGAAGGCGTCCAGGATCTGCGCGAGTCGCTCGCGGAAAACACCGAGGTCTACGACTTCCTGCGTTCGGCGGCTGCAAAATACGGCGCCGGGTTCTGGGGACCGGGCGCCGGCATCATTCACCAGGTGGTGCTGGAGAACTACGCCTTTCCCGGCGAACTCATCATCGGCACCGCCTCGCATACGCCCAACGCCGGCGGGCTGGGTGCGTGCTCGGTCGGCGTCGGCGGCGCGGATGCGGTCGAGACCATCGCGGGGCTGCCGTGGGAAGTGCTGTATCCGAAGCGCATCGCGGTCTACCTTACCGGCGCGCTGAGCGGCTGGACCGCGCCCAAGGACGTGATTCTGTATGTCGCGGGTGCGCTCACGGTTTCCGGCGGCACCAACGCGATCGTGGAATACATCGGCCCCGGCGCACGCACCATCAGCGCCACCGGCAAGGCGACGATCACCAACATGGGTGCCGAGCTGGGTGCGACGACCTCGATGTTTCCCGCTGACGAGCGGATGGCGGTCTACCTGCGCGCGACCGGCCGCGGAGATCTCGTGCCGTTGATGGAGAAATACCGGCATCTGCTGGAACCCGATCCGGAAGTGGAGGCGCAGCCCGAGGCGCACTACGATCGGGTGGTGCGGCTCGATCTCTCGACACTGGAACCGCACATCGTCGGCCCGCACTCCCCGGACCGTGCGCGCCCGATATCCAGACTTGCGGCCGAGGTGGCCGATGCGAAGAACGGATTCATCGACCGGATCTCGGCCGCGCTGATCGGCAGCTGCACCAATTCCTCCTACGAGGACATGAGCCGCGCGGCCGACGTGGCCGAGCAGGCGCGGGCGCACGGTCTCAAGTCGAGCGCAGCGTTCATGGTCACGCCGGGCTCGGAGCAGGTGCGCGCCACCATCGAGCGCGACGGCCAGATGAAATCGCTGAAGGACGTCAACGCCAGTGTGCTCGCCAATGCCTGCGGCCCCTGCATCGGCCAATGGCGCAGGTCGAAAGAAGCGTCGGCCGTGCCCAACACCATCGTCACGTCGTATAACCGCAACTTCCCGGCGCGCAACGACGGCCAGCCGACCACGATGAACTTCATCGGCAGCCCCGAGATCGTCACCGCGCTGGCGATCGCCGGGACGCTCTCGTTCAACCCGCTGAAAGACACGCTGACCGGCGCCGACGGCAAGCCGTTCAGGCTGAATCCGCCGAAGCCGGCGCCCGAGGTGCCCGCACGCGACTTCGATCGCGGGCAGGCGACCTACATCGCTCCGCCCGCGGATGGCAGCAAGGTGGCGCTCGCGGTCAATCCGGCGAGCGAGCGCATCCAGTTGATGCAGCCGTGGCCGGCGTGGGACGGCAAAGACTTCCTGGACGTGCCCGTGTTGCTGAAGACCAAAGGCAAGACGACGACCGATCATATTTCTCCGGCCGGCCCGTGGCTGAGCTTCCGCGGCCACCTCGGCAAGTTCAGCGACAACATGTTCATGGGCGCAACGAACGCGTATACGGGTGAACGCGGCAAGAGCAAGAACCTGCTCACCGGAAAGACGGGACAATCGGTCGCCGACAACGCGCGCCACTACCAGTCACATGGCGTCAAATGGCTGGTGATCGGTGACGCCAACTACGGTGAGGGCAGCAGCCGCGAGCACGCCGCATTGTCCCCGCGCCTATTGGGCGGGGTCGCCGTCATCGCCCGCAGCTTCGCGCGTATCCACGAATCGAACCTGAAAAAGCAGGGGCTGCTTGCGTTCACGTTCCAGGACCCGGCGGATTACGATCGCATCCGCGAAGACGACCGCATCAGCCTCGCCGGCCTTGCGGCCATGGCGCCCGGCAAGCCGGTCGAGTGCCGCGTCAGGCACGCGAATGGCGAGACCGAGACGCTGTTGCTCAATCACACGTTCAGCGCGCCGCAGCTCGAATGGTTCCACGCCGGCTCGGCGCTCAATCTCGTTCACAAGGCTGCGTAGTTCCCCCTGCGGGCACCGCGGGGGAGGGTTGGAGTGGAGGTGAGCCTCATCATCCTCTGTAGTATCCTTGCGCCGTGTCCCGCGCAAGACTACCGAGCACCCAATGAAAAAATCCTTTGCACAACGCATCGCCGCGATGAACGCGATGTACAAGCTCCCCGCCAACGACCGGCCAACGTTGCCCGCCGACGTAGTGGATCGATTGGTCAAATTCAAAGCGACCCTGCTCGACGAAGTGCATGAAATCGATGAAATCGTCGCGCTCGCAAAGAACGGCGGCACGGCGATCGACATCGCCGTTGCAGTGGCGGACGTGCTGGGCGACATCATGGTGTACTGCCGGTCCGAGGCATTGAAGTACGGCCTGCCGCTGGAAGAAGTGCTGGACATCATCATGGACAGCAACGAGAGCAAGCTCGACGCAGACGGCAACCCGATTTACGACGCGAACGGCAAGTTTCTCAAGGGGCCGAACTACTGGAAGCCCGAACCCAAGATCAAGGCGCTGCTGGAAGAGCGCGGCATTCGGGCCGCGCGGTAAGAACTCGGGAACAGATCTCGTTTTCTGGTGAGACGGTCTGTTTCCGATCGTTCGTTCTTATCCCTCAAGACCTGACCCCTTTCGCCTTGCTGTCGATCATCAGTCGGCGCGGACCGGGCCCCTGTCTGCCAAGCGCATCGCCGGGATTGCGCAGGCGGCAGCGCTCGATGGACAGGCAGCCGCAGCCGATGCAATCGCTCAACTGATCGCGCAGACGGCGCAACTGCTCGATGCGCGCATCGAGTTCCGCGCGCCACTCGGCGGATAGCCGCGTCCAGTCTGCCACCGTCGGCACCCGGTCGTCCGGAAGGCTGGCCAGCGTCTCGCGAATTGTCTTCAGCGGCAGGCCTACCCGCTGCGCGACGCGGATGATGGCCACGCGGCGCAGGGTGTCGCGGCTGTAGCGGCGCTGGTTGCCGTTGGTGCGCTGGCTCTTGATCAGGCCCTGGGCTTCGTAATAGTGCAGCGTCGATACGGCAACACCGCTCCGGGCCGCCATCTGCCCAACGGTCAGGAATTCCGGGCGCATGTTGATCTCCCGTTTGACTTCAACTCTGTCGGCGGTTCCACGCCTGCGTTGGCTCAGCCGCCGCTGCCGTAGGGACGGGTGAGAATCTCGAGCAAGTGGCCGCTCGGGTCCGCGAAGTAGACGCCGCGGCCGCCATCCCGGGTGTTGATCTCGCCCGGATGGTGCTTGAAAGGGTCGGCCCAGTAGGGGAGCTTCCGCTCCCGGATCCGGCCGAAGATTTCGTCGAACTCGGGCTCGCTTATGAGGAATGCGTAGTGCTGGGTCGTGATTTCACCTTCGGCGTCGATGAAGTCGAGGCTGACGTCGTTATCCGCCTGCACCACCAGGAACGGCCCGAAGGGTATCGGTTCCGGAAGGCCGAGCATCTCAGCCAGGAAGGCGGCGGAGATGCGCTTATCGCGTGCCGAGACGATGGTGTGGTTCAGCTTGACGGTCATGGCGGGGGCTCCTTATTGAGTCTCGTGCAAATGGGTGACAGCGGTTTTGTCTATAGCGGCGCGCGGAGTTATCCGGCGGCGACTCGCCGGCGGCAACTCGCCGGCGGCGCGTGCCCGTCGCAGGGCGTCGCCCCACCAGGCGAGGTCGTCGAGGAGGATCGCCAGGGCGGCGTCGGTGGCGGGATTGACGGGCCACCCGTCTTCGTCGAACGCCTGGCGCACCTGGGCGAGCAGCACAGTGTTGCGCAGCGGCGCCGCCTCGGCCTCGATGGCGATGGCGGCGAGGTGCTCAACGGCCCGCGCGCCGCCGATGATTCCGGCACTGTAGCCGATAAAGCCCATCGGCTTGTTGCGGAAGCCGCGGCTGGCGAACACGTTGTCGATGGCGTTCTTGAGCACGCCCGGGACGCTGTGGTTGTATTCCGGCGTGACGAGCAGGTAGGCGTCAGCGGCAGCCACCTCGTCGTTCCAGCGGCGCA